>NZ_JAJEJT010000001.1:1907604-2225538 GCF_021390645.1 Paraburkholderia flagellata | reverse complement strand
GCTTTTGGTGTGGCAGGTTGGGCGGCGATGCGCCCGGACAATCAATCCCGTCGCACGTACTGCACGAACGCAAAGTCGAAGTCGTTCGGCGCATTCGCATGCAACGTCTCGCGCGACGTTTCTTGCCACACGTCGGGGTCCGGTGCCGGAAAGGTGGCGTCGCCCTCGAAGTCCGCGGAGATCTCCGTCACCACGAGTTCATGCGCGAGCCCGAGTCCCTCACCATAGAGTTGTGCACCGCCGATCAGGAACGCCACAGGCGCCTGGTCCTGCGCCGCGAGTACGAGCGCCTCGTCGAGGCTCGTGGCGGTGTCGCAGCCGGGAAAGCGCTTGCCCGCGTCGCGCGTCACGACGATGTTGCGGCGCCCCGGCAAGGCGCGGCCGATCGACTCGTGCGTTTTGCGGCCCATGATGATGGGCGCGCCCATGGTGGTGCGCTTGAAGAACGCAAGGTCTTCGGGGAGCCGCCAGGGCAGCGCGTTGTCGCGGCCGATCACGCCGTTGCGGGCGCGGGCGACAATGAGGGTGAGCGTCGTCATCGAAAGGTAGAGGTGCGAGGTTGTAAGCTGTTCGCAGCGATTCTACCTGAGCGCGCCGGGCGGCCCGGCGCGCTTACTCGTGCCGTATCGAGCCGCATTGTGCATTTCATCCCTGCACGTCAGGCGGCAATGCCGGCTGGTTCTCCGCTTCGCCGTCAAAGAACGTTTTTTCGTCGCGCAGCCCGTGCGTACCCATTAGCCGGTAGAGCGTCACGCGCGAGATGCCGAGGTCGGCAGCGGCTTCCGTGAGCCGGTGCCGGTGCCGCAGCAGCGCCGCCTCGATTGCGCGCTGCTCGGCGGCCTCGCGCGCCTGCGCGAGCGTGACCGTCTGCTGCGCGGTGAAGTGCGCGAGATCGAGATCCTCCGCCGAGATCAGCTTGCCTTCGGCCATGACGATCGCGCGCCGCACGCGATTGATCAGCTCGCGCACGTTGCCCGGCCAGTTGTAGTTGTACAGCGCCTCGATGGCGTCGGGCGTGAAGCCGCGTATGCGGCGCGCGCTGTCCTGTTTGAACTTGCGCAGCACGTGGTGCGCGAGAATTTCGATGTCCTTGCCGCGTGCGCGCAGCGGCGGCTCGTCCACGCGCAGCACACACAGGCGGTGAAAGAGATCGGCGCGAAAGCGTCCGTCGCGCATCGCCGCTTCGAGATCGACGTGCGTAGCGGAGATGATGCGCACGTCCACGGGAATCTGCTCGTGGCCGCCCAGACGTTCGATCTTGCCTTCCTGCAGGAAGCGCAGCAGGCTTGCCTGGCTTTCCAGCGGCAAGTCGCCGATTTCGTCGAGAAAGAGCGTGCCGCCGTTGGCCGATTCGACGCGCCCGATCTTGCGCTGGTTCGCGCCCGTAAACGCGCCGCGCTCATAGCCGAACAGTTCGGATTGCAGAAGATGATGCGGGATCGCGCCGCAGTTGATCGGCACGAACGTCGCCTTGCGCCGCGCGGAGCGCTCGTGGATCGCGAGCGCGGTGAGTTCCTTGCCAGTGCCCGATTCGCCCGAGATGAACACCGAGGCGTCGGTGTTGGCCACCTTGCGGATCGTGCGAAAGAGCTGCTGCATCGCGTCGCACGTGCCGACCATCTCGTCTTCGTCCTCGCTCTCGGCGGCGGCGCCCGGCGCGTCGAGATCGCACAGCGACACCATGCCGAACGCATGGCCCACGAGGTAGTCGAGCGTCGCGTGGGCGACCGGCACGTGCACGTAGTCGAAGCAGTAGTGGCGGATCAGACGCCGCACTTCGGCGTCGGTGAGGCGCGAGTCGTCGGTGAGCGCGATCCAGCCGACCTGCTGCAGCCGCAGGATCGTCTCGAGGCCCGCGAACTCGCGCGGCGCGAAGCCCGTGAGATCGACGATGCCGGCATAGGCCGCCTCCGGCTTCACGAGGCGCGACGCCTCATGCACCGTACGCGCTGTCGCGATTTCCCAGCCGCGGCTCTTCAGGTACGCGCTGAGCAGCGGGTCGGGCGTACGTGCGACGTACAGCAATGTGCGCTCGAAACCGGCATCGGACTTCGCATCGCGCGCGCCGCCGGCGTCGGGTGCAACGCCCGCAAGCGGCGGTCCGGTCACGGCGAGACGCTGACCGGCTCCGGCGAGCGGTGTCACAGTGGCGCCCAGATGTGAGGATTCGCGCACGATCGGCCTCATGACGTCAGAAGGTATAGGGGAAACGCACGCCGACGACGAAGTTCGGTGCATCGGGCGTGAGCCCGACGGATACCGCGCCGTTGATCGTCAAGTGCTTGTTGACCACGTGATTCAGGCCGAAGTTGAGCACCGAGGCGGTGGTTTCGCTGCCCGGCACGCCGGTCCAGCTGCCGCCCGGCGACTTCGTCTTCGACTGCGGTTCGATTGCCATGGTGTACGAAATGCTCGCCGAATCCTTGTCCGAGAAGGCGAGCGCAACGCCGCCGCCGAACTGGATGATGTCGCCGAGCTTCACTTCGGCGGGCTCGGTCTGCCCGATCACCGAGGAGATGTCGGCGAACGAGCGCGAAATGTTGTACGTGTACGAGAGGCTGCCGAACAGCACCACCGGGTCGTAGGTCTTCAGCACGGAGAGACCGGCCGTCACGTTCCAGAAGCCCGTGCCCGTGGGCAGCTTGCTGGGCGCGACGAGATTGGTGTTGTCGGGCGTGATCTGCTGCACCTTGATGCCGAACGGGGACGTGCCGGTCGCCGTCTTCACGCGCAGGCTGCCGACCACGTCCGGAATGCTGTTGGTTTCCTTCAGGAACTGGTAGTAGATCCCGAAGTTCACGTCGCCGATCGCGTTCGAATTGACCGAAGCATCCGTGAGCGTGCTGGCCGAGCCGCCCGCGCCGCCCACGATGAACGTGCTGTGGCGGTAGACGTAGGGCACGTCCACATCCACGCTCATGCGGTCGGTGAGGCCGTAGCGCGTATCCAGGTCGGCGGTGATCTGGTGCGACTTGGTCTGCCCCAGATTGATGTTGCCGAGGAAGATCGCGTCGAGCGCGAGAAAGCCCGAGAGCTGCAGTTGGCGGCGATCGTAGTAGCTGTCGCTGATACCCCAGTCCAGGGTCAGCTTGTGGTCGAAGAGCGGCGCGTGCTCGCGCTGCACGACCGCTTCTTCGGCTTGCGTGC
This sequence comes from Paraburkholderia flagellata, assembly GCF_021390645.1. GTDB lineage: Bacteria > Pseudomonadota > Gammaproteobacteria > Burkholderiales > Burkholderiaceae > Paraburkholderia > Paraburkholderia flagellata. The sequence continues at coordinate 2,222,391 of NZ_JAJEJT010000001.1, read as the reverse complement.
GGGAGGGCTCGGCGTTCTTCTGCGTCTCGCCGACCGTTGGGCTGCCGTTGGGGTTCACGCCAACCGGCGCGCCCTGCTGCGGACCGCTCGCGGCCGAGGTGCCGGTCGCGCCGTTGGTCGCTCCGGCGTCGGGCGAGGGCGGGTTCACCGGCACGCCCGTGGCCGTGCCGGTGAGCGCACCGGGTGCCGTCGCACCCGGCAGCGCCTGGGCAAGCGGCGGGAGGGGCACAGGAAGACCGTCGGCGCCCGGCTGTTCCGCGACCGTTGCGTCCGAGGCGGCGTCGGGCGCGCCTGCGCCCGGCATGCCTCGGCCGCGTTGCGCCATTTCGAGGTTCGTCACCTGGCGCTCGAGTGACTGGATCTGCCGCTGCTGCTCATCCACAACGCGCATGAGCGTATTCAGCCGGTCTTCGATCGACTGGCTTTGAAGCGCCTGCGCCTGGGCGCACTGCGAGAGCGCGAACAACAAAACGGCTGCCGGTATGGCGGCGAGCGCCACGTGCGGCGCGGCCGTCCTTGACATCATCTTCATTCTTCTTCCCCCGGGATCGAATGCGGGCGCCAACTGGAACCCCCTGGTCCCACGCCCGCGCACGTCGATGCTCCTCCTTCAAAGTCCTGCTTCTCGCGCGGATCCTTGCCCGCGTGGTGGTCTCCTTGGTGACACGCCTCGTGATGAGCCCTCGGTTAATGGAGATTTCGCAGCGCCTGTAATACGCCGGTCTGCCGGATCATTTGCGACGTCATCTGCTGCGTCTGCAGACTCAGTTGCAACTGGTTGGCGACCTGCTGGTTATTGCCTGCGACCTGGAGTAGCTGTGCGATCGCGCCGGCCTGTTGCGCGTTGCCCGGCACGATGTTTTGCGTGGCGATGCCCGCTGGCGTCTGCAGCGTCACATTGACGCCGTTACTGCCGAACGAGATGCCCGATCTGATGCTGCCGCTCGCGTTCGAGGCGGACGCGCTCGACTGGTTGGTGGCGCCTGGCAGATTGGCGAGTTGCGGCGCGTTGTTGTTGTCGTAGGAGATGGTTGCTGCATTGGCGCCCGTATTGCCGTTGCCGGCCACCTGGGTGATCTGCGAGACGCCGTTGACCGAGACGTTCTGGCCGCCGGTAGCCGTCGCGTTCCGGTTGGCGCCGCTGTTCGCGACCGTGGTCCCGCCCTGCGTCGGGTCGACCACGGTTGCATACGTCTTCACCTGCGCGCTCACCTGATTGGCCGCGTTTTGTGCGACCGCGAGTGCGCCTTGCGCGACTGCGGTCGCGCCGTTTGGCAATTGCCATTGAGAAAGCAGGTTCAGAACGAACCCGGAAATCATGTCGCTGCCGGCGTATTTGCCGGTCTGATGCGCGAGCACGTCGTCGCCGACGACTTCGCAGCGGATACCCTGCGCTTGCCCGTTGGCGTTCGAGAGAAACGTCGGCACCGGCTGCGAGTCACCGATGCTTTCGGCCGCTAGCGCACCGCTCGAAAAAGCGCAGGCGAGCGCGGAGACGGCTGCCGCGATGCCACACTGTGAGAGGTTGCGTTTCATGATTCTTAGGACTTCAGAACATGACGGCCTTATCGAGGCCGTATTCGAAGAAGGGAGTCGCGGCCGTGCCATTGAGCAGTGCGTTTTCACGCAGCTTGAGCGCGAGCGACTCGTTGTTCTGCAACAGCGGAGAGTCCTCCAGGAACGGTTTGCCGAGCACCGCGAAGACCAGGCCGTTCCATGTCCTGGCAAAGTCGTCTTCGGCGACGATACGGTTGCCGAGCGCGGGGTCCGCAATGAAGATGCGGCCGTTCTCGGCGTGCTTGACGATCACGAAGTGCTCATAGCCTTCGATGTTCATGAGCACCAGCACGGGAATCTGCAGGTGGTAGAGCGCGTCGGTGTTGACGCGAAAACCGCGGCCGCGCAAGCCGATCGTCTCGACGTACTTCTTCATGTCGAGCATGGAGAAGCCATTCTTGACGACCACCTCGGGTGTGGAGAACACCATCATCTGGCGGATCAGCTCCGGTTCGGGGATGTCGATGCCGTAACCGTACTTGAGCAGCGTGGCGAGTGCGGCGGCGCCGCAGCTGTAGTCATACTGCTGGCTGACGATGCTGCGATAGCGCAGGTCCCGCATCGAGTGAACCGGAAGCTTCACCGGTACGCCCACGAGATGGGTCACGTCGATTGTCGACTGCGCGTGCACAGGCACAAGGGCCGCGCTGGCAGTGAGCGTCAGCGCGAGCACAAACATCCTTGACGCCGGGGTCGATACGGGCCCGGACATGGTGGTCTCCTACCTTCTGGTTTGCGCGCCGGCTGCGGTGGGACAGCCGGCGCGCGTTGCCTACTGCGTTACTGCCTGGGACGAGCCCAGTTCCTGCGGTGCTGCCAGCCGTGCTTAGTGGCCGTTGTTCATCGCTGCAATGGCCATGCCGTTGTGCTGCAGGTTGCCGATGCCGCCGGCAATGTTCACGCCGATGTTGCCTTGCGCGCCGGTGAGCGTATTGGCGCCGAGGCTGGCCGTACCCTGGAACTGGCCGGTTGCCGTCATGTTGGCGTTCTGCATGTTGTTGTCCGTCGCGACCATCGCGACCGTCGAGTAGGCGCCCGGCGTCGCCGTCGTCACCGAGCCGGCGAGGCTGTTGTTCTGTGCATTGCCAATGCCGGATGCGACGTTCACGCCAACGTTGCCAGAAACGTTAGCGAGCGAGCCGTCGCCAACGGACGCGTTCAGATTGAAGTTCTTCACGTGGGCGCTACCGCTGGACGCTTGCGTGTTGAAGATCTGCGCGTTGCCGAAGACGTTGCCCATGTCGACGGAAGCGAGCGCGACGTCGTTGCTTTGCGCGTTGTTGATGCCTTCCGCGATGTTCACGCCAAGGTTGCCCGTCACGCCGGTTGCTGCGCCGTTGCCGGTGTTGGCGTCGAGCGTGCCCGCTGCCTGCGTGTTGTAGTGCTGCGTGATCGAGCCGGTGGTGTGCTCGTCGACCGTGTTGAGCGTGTCGTTGACGTTATAGCCCCAGCTATTGCTCGAGCTCGAGCTGCGCGACGACGAATGGCTATGCGAATCCGAGCTGGAGCTCGACGTGCTGTACGTATGGGCGTACATGCTCGATGAGTTCTTCGACTTTTCGCTCGTACCGTTCACGCTTGCCGAAAGCGCGGCGCTGGCCGTTCCGTCGGCATGAGCCGTATTGGCGGTGGTTGAGCTGTTGCTCGTGTTCTTGCTGTTGTTCACGTCCCACGCCGCGCCGACGTTCGTCGTGTCGCTGTTGTTATGCGAGTTCGTCTTCGTGTGCGACGTGCTTTCCGAACCACTGAGGTTCACGCCAGCCGAGCCGTTCTTGAAGTTGCCGCTGTGCGACCACGACGCGTTGGCCGTAAGGCTGCCATTGCCGCTTTGCGACTTCGTGGACGTGTTGTTGCCTACGCTGCTGTAGCTCGTGCCAAGTGCCGCGCTGCCCGTGTCGCTAAAGGTGCTGGCGGTCGTGTGGTCGTGCGTGCTGCCATTGTCGGTCGCAACGTGATAGTCGGCACTCGCGCTTGCGTTGAAGGTCTTGCCGAAGCTCGAGTTGCTCGACGAGCTCTTCGTGGTCGACGCATTGACGTCATGCGAGTGCGACGAGCTGCTCGACGAGGACGAGCTGCTCGACTCGCTCGAGCTCGAGGACTTCGAGAACGTGTTGTTGCCCGTTCCCGTCACGCTCCAGGTGGTGTTGTTGAATGTCGTCGTGACCTTGCCGCTCACATAGCTCTGCGCCTGCGGAAGAAGCGTGCCGCCGCCGGTAGTCTGGTTGTTGTTGATGACCGCGCCGGCGGTGCTCGAAACCGAGACGCAGCCGAACAGCGTGACAAAGCCTGCGATGCCGACGCCTTCGGATACGCCCGTGGCGTTGAACAGATACGCCATGTTCGATGGAACCGCGTAAGCGGAGCCGGCCGCCGACGCGAGAACTGCCGCTGCTATGAGGGTGCGCTTCATGATTTCGCTCCGATACTGAGTGGTCAGTTAAAAAAGAGTGCCCGCCGGGGGACGGAGCACAAAACTGTTTGCCGTAGCGTTACCGGCGCCGGCTGTCTGGTTCACCTGCACGAGGCCCGTCGCATTCCTGAATGCCGCATTGTCGATGCGTACCTCACGAATACCCCCTGCCTGGACCATTTGACCCTGACTGCCGTTCCTGGCAGCCGCCGCGGACAGTTCCCCATCCGAGACAGCCACCACACCAATCGCACCGCTGCTGATGAGAGCAGTGTTGCGCTGGACATTGCCCACGCCCGCCGACTGATTCACCATCATTGCGCCGTTCGTGTTTGCAAAAGCTCCTGCACCGATGATCGCGCTCGCGCCTTTGAGCCGCGCCGTGACGCTGGCGAGCTGTTCGTCGCCGTTCACGTTAATCGACACGTTGCCGGTCGTGATCGTCAGCTGGTTGGCCTGCGCGTTGTCGACACCCGCTGTTTCGTTCACCGTGAGCGCGCCTGTCGTCGAAGTCGCGGCGCTCGGGGCGATGCTCGCCGTCGCGCCGACGCTCACCTGGGCTTGCGCGGCGCTTGCGAATGCGAGCGCGGCGGCGCAGGCGAGCGCGCTGGGCAGCGCCGAGCGCAACGTACGTGACGTCTGGATCGAACGGCTCATTTCATGCCTCCCATGGCGCCCGAGAGTGGGGCGAGCGCGCCTGTGATCGTCGAGGAAATCGTGCCGCCGAGGCCTGCGCCGACGCCGGCGCTCGCGCCGGGTCCGGCCGCCACGTTCGCGCCGGTCGCGCTGCCCGTGAGAATGCGCGTGAGTGCCTGGACGCCGGCGGTCTGCGCGCTCAATGCTCCGTTCGCGTTCACGCCGCTCGAGCCGTGCGCGTTGGTGAGATCCGTGTCGGTGACGAGCGTCGCCATCGCGGGGTCGAAGCTGTTCTTGGGAAAGGTCGTGGCGCGTACGAGGACCGGGTCCTGGCTCTTCGGCACGTTGTCGAAGGCGCTGCGCGGCGTGATGTCGCGTTCGACGATGACGTCGCCGGGGTTCGTGACCTGCTGGGCGGCCACGCCCGCCGTGACGCTTGCGGTCAAGGCGCCGCACAGGGCGGCGAGAACCAGGACCGAGCGGCGGCTTGCGCCGCGCGTCGAGTTGCGTGCTCTCATTCGGGTCTCCTCCTGGACCGGGTCGGCGAATTGGCGCTTTGTCCGGTCCATTTGTCCTGGCTTCGCGCATGTCGCAGCGAACCGGACACCGCGCCGCATGCGGCACGGGTGCTATCTCATCATTACTTTCTCGTGTAGCTCGCGATGTTGCCCTGCGCGTTCTGTGTGGCGTCGACGGGGATCGGCAGCGGTGCAGGCGGCGCGATTTCGTCCCAGAGCGTCACGTTGTTGTTGCCGCGCATCAGTTGCGGCGTGGCGGCCACCATCACCATTCCGACAGCGCCGCCGCGCTGGCGCGAGAGCGTCTGATCGTCGAGCGAGCCGATGCCCGCGAAGACGCCGTCGTTGCCAGAGGCGACAGGGTCGGCCGGCGCCTGCGCGCTGGCGGCCGTGGCGCTGGCCGAGTCCGTGCCGGTGTCGCTGGCCGGCGCGCTCACGACGAGCGCGGCGGGAACGAGTGCCGCAGGTGTTGCAGGAACGACATCCGGGGCGGCGTTCGCGACGCTGACAACCGTGTTTGGCGCGGCAGGCGCATCGTCCAGTGCCTCTGCGCGAGCAGCGGGCGAGAGGACGAGGAGGGCGGCGGGAACAAGCATGGCGGCGCATGCGCTGCCGTAGCCAATGACACTGCGCCGGACCTGCTGGATGTTGAGTCGCATGGCGTATCTCCTGGTCTGAGACATTTAGCGAAACGTGTGCCATCGCCCGCAATCCATTGATGCGCTTCGAACCGCACTATTTTCTGCAAATTTTGAATGGCGGATATTCGCCAAAATGTTTCAGTGCTGAAACGTGAGGCCGTTTAAACCCGTTTGGAATGCCATACGGTTTCAAAGGAGAACGTTTGCGCGCCAGGCGCTTAGCTATTCAGAGAATGGAAACATCCGTAATTATTTCTGCACTGACAAAATGCCCGAAAAGGGTGGAAACATTTCCATCGGTCCCTTATCCATTCCTATTGCATAAATTCTATCCAAGTGCCACGAGGCTATAGTAAGCTTCAGAAAAAGCCGTAATGCCTAAAAGAAAAAGCCCACAACTGGGCAAGTTGACACACACGCCACAACTCGGGGATTCACTGTCAGCAAAAGCATGCGCGTTCACTGTTTTTTTCAGGTACGCGACTGTCGCTTTTTGCTGCGTGTCTGTACATTCAGGTGCGTGCCGTCATTCCCAAACGATGGTGTTGGCAAGAGGATCTGAATAATGGAACCTGCAACGCGGCAATTGGTGTACGTGACGCGAAAACCGGTCGAAGCGTTGAACGAGCGGTTCCACGAGCGTGGCTGGGAGGTGGAGATCGTCGGCAACGCACGGGACGCGCGGCGGGCGCTTCGCGCAGGTATGCCGGCGGGGGGCCTGCTCGATCTATCAAGCGAATTTCATCTGCATGAAATCGGCTCGTTCGAGCCGTGTCTTACGCTGCCCAACGTCGGCTGGGTGGCGGCAACCACGACGGGGCAACTGCAGGACGCAACGCTGCGCCGTCTGGTGCGCGATTACTGTTTCGATTACGTAACGGTCCCCTGGAACGGCGACCGCATCGTCGATTCCGTCGGCCATGCGTATGGCATGGTTTCGCTCGGCGAAGTCGCATCGAACGACACCACGGGCGGCACCGAAGGCGAAATGGTCGGCTCGTGCGAGGCGATGCTGGCGTTGTTCCGCTCGATCCGCAAGGTCGCACTGACCGATGCGCCGGTGTTCATCTCGGGCGAGTCGGGCACGGGCAAGGAACTCACAGCGGTGGCGATCCACGAGCGCTCGGCGCGCCGTAGCGCGCCGTTCGTGCCGATCAACTGCGGCGCCATTCCCCCCCACCTGCTGCAGTCCGAGCTGTTCGGCTACGAGCGCGGCGCGTTCACGGGCGCGAGCCAGCGCAAGATCGGGCGGGTCGAATCGGCCAACGGGGGCACGCTTTTCCTCGACGAAATTGGCGACCTGCCCATGGAAAGCCAGGCGAGCCTGCTGCGCTTCCTGCAGGAAGGCAAGATCGAGCGCCTGGGCGGCCATCAGACGATTCCCGTGGACGTGCGCATCATCTCCGCCACCCACGTTGACATGCGTGCGGCGATGGTGGAAGGGCGCTTCCGCCAGGACTTGTATCACCGCCTGTGCGTGCTGCAGATCGACGAGCCGCCGCTGCGCGCGCGCGGCAGGGACATCGAGCTGCTCGCGCGGCACATGCTCGAGCGCTTCAAGAAGGACGGCAGCCGGCGCCTGCGTGGCTTTTCGCCCGACGCCATCGCGGCGCTGCACAACTACAGCTGGCCCGGCAACGTGCGCGAGCTGATCAACCGCGTGCGGCGCGCCATTGTGATGTCGGAGGGCCGTGCGATCACGGCGCGCGATCTCGAACTCGGCGACTACGTCGAGGTGGTGCCGGTCTCGCTCGCCCAGGCGCGCGAAGCCGCCGAGCGTCAGGCCATCGAGCTCGCGCTGCTGCGCCACCGCGGCCGTCTTGGCGACGCCGCCCAGGAACTTGGCATTTCGCGCGTGACCCTTTACCGGCTCTTGTGTGCGCACGGCATGCGCCACATGGAAAGCGAGCCGCTCGCGCCGCATCCGGGCGGCCTGGCTTCGGGCGGTTGAGGCGCGGTGGGGTTGTTTGAGGTTGCGTTGAAGCGGCCGGCGCTTTCGTGCTCCGTGCACTGACCGCGCGCCGTCGCTTTTGCTGGGTCATTCTCACGCCGTTTCACCTCGCTGCGACTTGTCGCGCCGCGAGCATTTCCTTGGGCTCAGCGTAGCCCCGTCCTGCGGGCGTTTCGCCCTTGTCCCTGTTTCGTGATGGGCTCGCGCTTTCGGCGCGGCCGACCCGGGACGCGCGCGCCGGGTAAAATCCTCCTTTTCCATCCTGAATCCGAACCGGGCGCCACGTGCCCGACGAGGGAACCGCGCATGAAACAGTATCTCGAGCTCGTCCGCTCGATTCTCGACACCGGCACCTGGCAGGAAAACCGCACCGGCATTCGCACGATCAGCCAGCCGGGCGCCATGCTGCGCTTCGACTTGCAGGAGGGCTTCCCGGCGGTGACGACGAAGAAGCTGGCGTTCAAGTCGGCGGTGGGCGAGCTGATCGGATTTTTGCGCGCCTCGCGCAGCGCTGCTGATTTTCGCGCGCTGGGCTGCAAGGTCTGGGACGCCAACGCGAACGAGAACGCTCAGTGGCTCGCCAATCCGTACCGCGAAGGCACGGACGACCTGGGCGACGTGTACGGCGTGCAATGGCGGCGCTGGCCGGCTTACAAGGTGCTCGACGCCCACGCTGCCGCGCAGCTCGCCGACGCGCAATCGCGCGGCTACGCGCGCGTCGCAGAATTTACTGAGGATGGCCGCTCCAAGGTGCTGCTCTACAAGGCGGTTGACCAGCTGCGCCAATGCCTCGACACGATCATGAGTAATCCGACCGACCGTCGAATATTGTTTCATGGCTGGAATCCGGCAGTCCTCGAAGAGATCGCGCTGCCGGCTTGCCATCTGCTCTATCAGTTCCTGCCGAACCCGACGAAGCGCGAAATCTCGTTGTGCCTCTATATCCGCAGCAACGACGTGGGCCTCGGCACGCCGTTCAACCTGACCGAAGGCGCGGTGCTGCTGCACCTCGTGGGCAGGCTGACGGGTTATACGCCGCGCTGGTTCACGTACTTCATCGGCGACGCGCACATTTACGAGAATCAACTCGATATGCTGAACGAGCAGTTGCGTCGGCAGCCATATGCGAGCCCGCGTCTGGCCATCTCCGAGCGCGTGCCCGAGTACGCGAAGACGGGCGTCTATGAGCCGGAGTGGCTCGAAAAGGTCGAGCCGTCCGACTTCTCGCTCGTGGACTACCGGCATCACGAACCGCTCACTGCGCCGATGGCGGTGTGAGGCGCTTGCATTGATGGTAGCGGCGGTATGACTGCGCCATGAAAAAGCCCGCGAACGTCGCCGTTCGCGGGCTTTTTCGTGAGTGGCGCGGCGATCAGCCGTGGTGGTGATCGTCGTGATTGTTGCCGCTTGCGCGCTCTTGCGGATGTGGAGCGGGCTGCGGTTGCGCACGCGGTTGGGGCTGCGGTTGCGGGCGGGCTTCGGCGTGCTGCTGCGGCTGGGGTTGCGGCTGCGGGCGGGCTTCGGCGCGCTGCTGCGGTTGCGGTTGCGGCTGCGGGTGGAACTCCTGACGCGGCTGGGGCTGAGGCTGCGCACGGACCTCAGCACGCTGTTGCGGCTGCGGCTGGGCTTGCGGCTGCGGGCGGAACTCCTGACGCGGCTGGGGCTGCGGCTGCGCACGGACCTCGGCACGCTGTTGTGGCTGCGGCTGGGCTTGCGCCTGCGGATGGAACTCGGGGCGCGCCTCGGGCTGTTGCTGCGGCCGCGCCTCGGCTTGCGGCGCGTGCTGTGCCGCGGCGGGCTCGGGCATGCGTTGCTGGGCTTGCGCCTGTGGCTGGCCACGTGCCGCGTCACGCTGCTGCTGCATCGCGACGGCGGGCGGCCTGCCCGCCTCGTTGCCGCCCGGCTGGCCACGCGTGGCCATCGGCGCGTGCGGCTGCGTCCATGCTGGCTGATGCGCTTCGCCGCGCGCCGCGTTTGGCGCATTTGCCGCGTTCATTGTGCCCGGACCCGGCTGACCGGCTGCGGGCGCACCGCCTTGCGGACGGCCGGCAAACTGCGGCGGCCGCGGCACGCCGTGTTCTTGCGCGGCAGTGGGCGGCACGCCTGGTTGGCCGTGCTCGGGGCCACGCGGCATGGCGTTGGCGACCGCGGCGCCCGGTTGGGGGGCGCCGCCAGGCATGCCCGGACGGCCTGCTTGCGCCTGCGGCGCAGCCTGCCTGCCGGCCGCGCCGAGCACGGGAGAATGCGGCGGCACGACGCGCACGTTCTGTGCGGGCCACGCGCCATGCGAAGCCGGAGCGAACGGCGAGGAGGGCGCACGCGCCGGGGCTGAGACGCGCACCACCGGCGCACCCGCGCCCGGCACCGTGCCGCCAGCGTGGGCGAAGCGTTGCGCGAGGTTGTCGTGGAACGCAGGCGGCGCGACCGGCGCGCGCGTGGCCACGACCTGGCGCTGGTTGAGCGTCGCGGGCGGCCGGTAGTCGGCGCGGCGCATGTTGGGCCCGAAGCTGCCCTTCACCGGCGCGATGCCGGGCGTACCCGGGTTGATGCGCGCATTGCGCCATTGCTGCGGATCGACATGCTGCGCGAAGCGTGAGACCGGCTGACCGTGGACGAACGCCGTGGCCGGCACGGCCGTCACCGCGCCCGGCGCGCGATAGTTCACATAGGTGTTGTTGTGAACGTTGATATTCGTGATGTTGACGTCATGCCGGTAATTGTTGATGACGACGCTGTGGTTCACGCGCTCGTAGTAATTCGGACTCCAGCCGCCCCAATGCGGATGCCACGGCTCGCCCGGCCCGAGCGCGAACCACGCGACGCCCGCGGCCGCGACGCCGCCCACGGCGAGGTTGACACCCCAGTCCGCGCCGCCATCTCCGCCGCCCACGAACGCCACCAGCGCCGGCGCATAGACGGGCGGCGCGCTCTCGACCATGGGGCCGGGCACCCAAGCCCACGAATCGTCGACGTACGCCCAGCGCCCGTAGTGGTAAGGCGCGAAGCCCCATGGCGCGTCATCGACCCAGGTCCAGCCCCACGGCGCCTGCCACACCCAGTGGCCGTCGTGATACGGCGCCCAGCCAGCGGGCACCGAGTTCGGTGTCCAGACTTCGCCGTACTGCGGATCGCTGCGCCACGTGCCGTTGTTGTCGAGGTCCTGGTAGCCTGGGACGTCACGCGAGACATAGCGCGCCGAGACCGAGCGCTCTTCGGCGGCGTCGCGTGCGAGGGCCCACTGGTCGAAGGCGTCCGGCGGCGGCGCTGCGTCGCTTGCCACCTGCTGCAGATCGGTGCCGCCGAAGCGGATCTGCTGACCGGCCGTCATCGGCGTCTGACCGTTTTCGCCGTACACGGTCACGCTGCCGCTGCGCACGGTGACGGTCGTGGTGCTGCCGTCGGGCGCCACATCCACGCGATAGTCGCCAGGGCTCGTCACGCCGAGTGCGAGGTTCGGCGTGTCGATTTCATACGAGGAGCCGGGCGGGACCTCGCGCACACGCGTCGTGAGCGTGCCTTGTGCCACTTTGAGCTGCGCGGTTTGATCGTCGAGGTTGAGGACGTCGAGGCTCGTCTGTGCACCGAGGCGCACCGCCGTCGATCCGATGTGCAACTCCGAGCGCCCGTTGGCGTCGTTCCAGAGCTGGTCGCCGGTCGTGAGCGGCCGGTTGAGCTGCGCGTACGACCAGTCGCTCGCGCCGGCCGGCTCGGTGGTCACTGCGCCAGCCATGTAGTCGAGGCGCGCAACGCGGCTGGGCGGATCGCCGCCCGTGGCGGCGGGGGCGGCCGCGGCATCGGGCGGCGCTTCCTGCGCGAAGACCGCGGGCGCGGCGGCGAGGTTCAGCGCCGCGAGCGCGGCGAGTGCAAACAGCGTGCGGCGGGACGTGCGCCGAAACTGGGTGATCGTAGGTGTGCGCGTCGTCATCTTTGTTCTCCTGTCGATGGGCTCTGGCGCCTTGGTGCTGTAGCGCGGATTGCCATCCCATGCAGGGCACTGTATCTGGCCGGCTTGTTTCCATGCTCATGGATTTGTTAAGGCTTATGCACGAGATGTAACAGAACGTGTGACCGCAGGCGCAACGCGAGCTTTTACGCGGGAAATCGGCGATTTTGTCGGGTATTTGTCAGCTAATTTGGCCCACTCGCGTAGCGTTTTGCGAGGCGAGGAGCGCATCGAACTCATGCTGACCTTTGGGTGTGATGCGCAGCACGCGCGGGCGGCTCGCGCGCTCGATCCAGCCGCCGTGCGTCCACGAATCGAGCAGCGCCGCGCCGAGCGCGCCGCCCAGGTGCGGCCTGCGCTCGCTCCAGTCGAGACACGTGCAGGCGAAGCGTCGCCGCCGTGCGCGCAGCGCGGCGACGTCCACGCCCCAGGCCGCGAGACGCGCCGCGCCTTCGGGCGTGGCTTCGAGCGTGTCGCCGTCGCGCACCAGCAGGCCGCCTTCCACGAGGCGCTCGAACACCTGCACGGCCACTTCGCCTGCCATGTGGTCGTAACAGGTGCGCGCATGGCGCATCTCCAGCGGCACGGTACGCGCGGGGCGGGGCGTCGGGCGTTGCGAGGTGACGGCGTTGGACACATGCGCGACGTTCATGAGCGCCTCGATCGCCGCCGCGATCTCCGGGTTGGCGATCCGGTAGTACCGGTGGCGGCCGCGCACGTCGAGCGCCAGCAGGCCGCCGTCGGTCAGGCGCGCGAGGTGGCCGCTCGCCGCCGAAGGCGAGAGGCCCGCGATCATCGTGAGCTCGCCCGCGGGCCGCGCGCTGCCGTCCATGAGCGCCCACAGCATGGCGGCGCGGCCGGGATCGGCGAGCAGCGCGGCAACGCGCGCGAGGCCCGGGAAGTGGCTCGATTCGTCGGTGGCGGGGAAGTTCATGGCGGCTCCTTCGTGGCTTGCGATGGCGGCGGATTTCGCCCACACCGCTACTTTAGCGAAACGGCGCATTCGACGTTTCAGTCTGTCATGAAGTGTCGATTGCAGCCGCTCGATTGTGGGCCGCGTCGCGCGTGCCGCGGTACGTACTGCGGCGCGTAGGGGCGCCGCGCTAAAATCGTTTATTCACGCAAACGGCTTGCCCTTTATGAAACGCTTCCTGGCTCTTTTCGCCGCCGCCGCCGCGCTCGCCGCCTTGTGCGCCGCCTGTGCAGGCGGTTCCACGCCGTCGTCGAGCAGCGCGAGCGGCATCACGATGTACGGCACGATCGACGAAGGCGTCACGTTCCATAAGTGAGCGGCGAGGCGCCATCCTGACGTTGCAATAGACTGCGTGGCAGGATTTGACGTCACTTTGACCTGACTGCCAACTGCGCACATGCGAAGATGCGGACAGTTTGTCAGTATCGAGTTTGCCGCCATGCCGTCTCAGCCATCTTCCCCCGCCGCTGCACGCCACGTCGTCTTCGCCGTCGCGCCCGAACTCGTGCTGCTAGACGCCTGTGGCCCCGTCGAGGCATTCTGGCGCGCCGAGCTGGCGATGCGCGTAGCAAGCGGTACGAGTGACAGTACAAGCAGCGCTGAGCCTTGCGCCTACCGCACGACGCTCGCCTCGGTCGCGGGCGGCGTGCTGCCGACCTTCGCGGGCATGCCCATCGTCTCCGAGCGGCTCGACACGCTCGACCCCGCCACGATCGACACGCTGATCGTGCCCGGCGTCCCCATCGACGACACGACCGCGCTGCAATCCGAACTCGTCGCCTGGATCGCGGCGGCCGCGCCGCACGCGCGCCGCGTCGCGTCGGTCTGCACGGGCGCGTTCTATCTCGCCGCGGCGGGTCTGCTCAACGGGCGCCGCGCCGCCACGCACTGGCGCAACGCGTCCGAGCTCGCGCGGCGTTTTCCCCGCGTCGAAGTCGATCCCGAGCCGATCTTCATCCGCGACGAGCGCGACGGCCGTGTGGTCTGGACGTCGGCGGGCGTGACGGCGGGCATTGATCTCGCGCTCGCGCTGATCGAGGAGGACTGCGGCCATGCGGTCGCGATGCAGGCGGCGCGCCGCCTCGTCGTTTTCATGAAGCGGCCCGGCGGCCAGTCGCAGTTCAGCGAGGCGCTCGCGGCGCAAGTTACCGCGGGCGGGGAGTTCGACGCGCTGCACGGCTGGATGGCCGCCAACCTGCACGGCGAGCTGAGCGTCGAGCGTCTGGCCGAAGAAGCGCGCATGAGCCCACGTACCTTTGCGCGCCGCTATGTCGATGCGGTGGGGCGCACGCCTGCGCGCACGGTCGCGGCGATGCGTGTGGAGGCCGCCGCGCACGCGCTCGCGCAGTCGCGCCGGCCGCTCAAGCGTATTGCGGCCGATTGCGGCTTCGGCACCGAGCAGAATCTGCGGCGTGCGTTCGAGCGGTGCTATGGCGTGCTGCCACTCGATTACCGGGCGCGATTCGCGGCGAGCTAAATCAATCGCAGATGGCGTTTCGCAAGCGGCTGCGACTGTCTGCCTTATTGCACTCGTATAATCGACGCCTCCAAACCCCACAATACGAGCCGCCGTACGCGGTAATCGCCATGAGCCAAGCCGAGATGAAGACGCCTACCCAGCCGCTGGACCGTTCGGAAACGACGTTCCGGTTCCTCGCCGAGCCGACTTCGGTGAATTTCGGCGGCAAAGTGCACGGCGGTGCGCTGATGAAATGGATCGACGAGACGGCGTATGCGTGCGCCGCGGTCTGGTCCGGCCGTTATTGCGTGACGGTGAGCGTGGGCAACATCCGCTTTCGCCGGCCGATTCTCGTCGGCAACATGGTCGAGTTGCGCGCGCGCGTGGTCGCCACAGGCCGTACGTCCATGCACATCCACATCACCGTGCACGCTGGCGACCCGAAGAGCGGCCAACTGCGCCTCACCACGGACTGCCTGATCGTGTTCGTGGCCGTCGACGAAAACGGCAACCCGATTCCCGTGCCGACGTACGTGCCGGAAACGGACGAGCAGAAGCGCCTCGCAAAATACGCGCTCGACGTGAAGGAAGCGCTCGACGCGATCGTCGAACTCAAGCCCGAGGAAGTGGCGAAAGGGCAGATTTGATACGCATGCGCGCCATCGCGGCGGCATGAAGAAACGGGCGGCGAAGGTATGAACCTCGCCGCCCGTCGTGCATTTCAGCCCTCCAAATAGGGCTTATTTCTTCGCGTCGCCCACCATCTCACCGGGCTTCACCCACTCGTCGAACTGCTGTTCGGTCACGTGGCCGAGCGCGAGTGCGGCGGCTTTGAGCGTGGTGCCTTCCTTGTGCGCCTTCTTGGCGATCTGCGCGGCCTTGTCATAGCCGATGTGCGGATTGAGCGCAGTCACGAGCATGAGCGACTCGTTGAGCAGCGTGTCGATGCGCGAACGGTTGGGTTCGATTCCCACCGCGCAGTGATCGTTGAAGCTGAGCGCGCCGTCCGCGAGCATGCGGATGGACTGCAGCACGTTGTGCGCGATCATCGGGCGGAACACGTTCAGTTCGAAGTTGCCGCTCGCGCCGCCCATGTTCACGGCCACGTCGTTGCCGAATACCTGACAACAGAGCATCGTCACTGCTTCGGACTGCGTAGGGTTCACTTTGCCCGGCATGATCGAGCTGCCCGGCTCGTTCTCGGGAATCGACAATTCGCCCAAACCGCAGCGCGGGCCGCTTGCAAGCCAGCGAATGTCGTTGGCGATCTTCATGAGGCTCGCGGCGACGGTCTTAAGCGCCCCGTGCGCGAACACGAGCGCGTCGGCGGCGGCCATCACTTCGAACTTGTTGGGTGCGGTGACGAAGGGCACGCCCGTGAGCTTCGCGATGCTTTCCGCCACCTTCTGCGCGAACTGTGGATGCGCGTTCAGGCCGGTGCCCACGGCCGTGCCGCCTTGCGCGAGTTCGTAGAGATGCGGCAACGAAGATTCCACGTGCTTGATGCCGTGATCGAGTTGCGCGACATAGCCCGAGAACTCCTGGCCCAGCGTGAGCGGCGTGGCGTCCTGCAGGTGCGTGCGGCCGATCTTCACGATGTCGGCAAAGGCCTTTGCCTTGGTGTCGAGCGTGTCGCGCAGCGTCTTAAGGGCCGGCAGCAAATGCTTGACGATGCCGTAGGCGGCAGCCACGTGCATCGCGGTCGGGAACACGTCGTTGGAGGACTGCCCGCGGTTGACGTCGTCGTTTGGATGCACCTTGCGCGCCTCGCCGCGCTCGCCGCCCAGAATCTCGCTCGCGCGGTTCGCAATCACCTCGTTGAGGTTCATGTTGGACTGCGTGCCGGAGCCCGTTTGCCACACGGCGAGCGGGAACTCGCCGGGATGCTTGCCCGCGATGATCTCGTCGGCGGCCTGCACGATTGCTTTCGCTTTGGTCTCGTCGAGCACGCCCAGCGAGAGATTCACTTCGGCGGCGGCGCGCTTGATCGTCGCGAGCGCGGTGATCAGCTCCGGCGACTGCTTTTCGGTGGAGATGCGAAAGTTCTGCAGCGATCGCTGCGTTTGCGCGCCCCAAAGCTGCTCGGCGGGCACGGCGATCTCGCCGAACGTGTCGCGCTCCATGCGGACGTTTTCGTTGCTTGCGGTCATTTGATACTCCGGTGATTGAGGCGGCGCCTTCTGCTCGCGCTGTTTGGAATGCGTGCGAGGACGCCGCTTTCGTGACGGGTTCGGATCCGCGTGGTGGCTGGGCTGTGGCGGCGCTGCGCTGCTCGCATGCGCGGCCGCTGCGAAGGCGCGACGCGCATTGCGATGAAGACGGCTTCGCGGCTGGCTCGACGGCGGACGATACGACGCAAATTAAGCGATCTACGTTTTGCGCGGCCGATAGCGACGTCGTGGGCGCAGGCGCTTCACAGCTGGCTATCGACCGGCAACAGCAAGAATAGCCCGGTTAGGACATTTCTGTAGAAACCCGCACCAGGGTCGAGGTTGTAGGTGCGGATCATGCCGTTCTCCTCGTCGGTCCAGACGAGCCGCGAGTTGACCGGCGTGCCCTGGAGCTGCGCCAGTTGCGCGGGCGTCGCGAGCATCACGTGGTAACTCACCTGTGGCGAGGTCGCACGCTTGAACAGATCGGTGACTTCGTGCGCGATCGGTGGACTCTCCACGGCGAGCGCAAGCTCGGTGTTCAGGCGCGCCGAGCGCGGATCGAGATTGAGCGAGCCGATTACGAGCGTGCTGTCGTCGATCACGTAAGCCTTGGCGTGCAGGCTCGCGCGCGAGCGCGAACCGGCCACGCCGAAGCGCCGCTGGTCGGTGTGCTCTGGCTGCTGCGGCTTGAACTCGTAGAGCTCGGCGCCGGCCTCGAGCAGCGGCACGCGGTAAGGGCTGTAGCCGGCCTGCACCGCGACGGCGTCGGTGGCGGCGAGCGAATTGGTGAGGATCGCCACGCGCAC
Source organism: Paraburkholderia flagellata (assembly GCF_021390645.1). Lineage (GTDB taxonomy): Bacteria > Pseudomonadota > Gammaproteobacteria > Burkholderiales > Burkholderiaceae > Paraburkholderia > Paraburkholderia flagellata. The sequence goes on along the minus strand of NZ_JAJEJT010000001.1, from coordinate 2,205,344 downwards.
GCCATGCGAAGTGAGTGCGCGGATGGCCTGCACGCCCGTATCGTGCGGCACGAAGTACGGCGAGAACACCAGCACGCTGCTTTGCGCCTGATGGATGCGCTCGAGCAGCGAGCGCATGGCGTCGCCCAACTCGCCTTTCTCGCTGCCCGCGATCTTGCCGGGCGAGTCGGCGACAAACTCCCATTTCGCCCAGACGAGCCCGAGCGTGTTACCCGTGACTTGCTGCGCAAGCGGCGTGGCGTTGAGCGGCTTGGCGTTGTAGGGCTCGGCGCTCTCGCGCCAGTGCTTGCGCAGGTCGTCGCGTGCGGTGTCGAGATCGTGCGCGTCGAACTCCTGATGATTGAGCACCTTCAAGGGGTACGAGATCGAACTGTTCCAGTACTCGTCGAAGCTGGCCGAGACGCTTTGCGCGACCGGCCCGGCCGTGAGCACGTCGAGGTCGCGGAAGTCGAGCGTCGGGCTTGCGTTGAAGTACTCGTCGCCGAGATTGCGGCCGCCGACGATCGCCATCTCGTTGTCGACGATCGTCGCCTTGTTGTGCATGCGCCGCGTGAACTGGTCGACGTTCGAGAGGAAGTTGCGCGTGCGCAGGTACATCGACTCGCTCGTGCTGCCGTAGGGATTGAACACACGGATCTGCATGTTCGGATGGCTGTTGAGCGCGGCCATCAGGCGGTCGATGTCGTGAAAATTCAGGTCGTCTACCAGCATGCGCACGCGCACGCCGCGATCGGCCGCATAGAGCGCCGAGCCTAGCAGCAGCTTGCCGGTGGTGTCCTCGTTGGCGATGTAGTACTGCATGTCGAGCGTTTTCGTCGCCGCGCGCGCGAGCGCGATGCGCATCTGCAGCGAGTCCGGGCCGGTGGCGAGCAGGCGAAAGCCCGATTCGCCCGGGTGCGCGGCTTCGGGCGCAGCGAGCGCGGCGCCGAGCGGCGTGGTGCTGGCTTCGGAGGCCGGCAGCGCCGCGCTCGTCTCGCGCGGGTAGTCGCTGGCGGGCGGGCGCGTCGCGCAGCCGGCGACCAGCACGAGGCACACGAGCGCGAAGAGGGCGTACAGCGGGGCGTACAGCGGGGCAGACAGCGCGACGAAGGGCGCGCGCGGCGAGGCGTGAGGCATAGTCATGCGCCGCGTCACGGTTTCGGATGGGGCGGGATGCGCGGGCAAGCGGTTTCTCCAATGCGGCGCGCCGCGTGTTTGGTTCGTTTTCATTGCACGGCTTCACGAAGATTCTACGGGAAGCGGGCCGCCGGGCCAGCGGCGGCGAGCATGCTGCCTTTGCAATTTTCGGGCCGCATACAACTGACGTTTCAGCACAGCCGGAAACGTCCGCGGCGCTTGAGGCGCGACACTGCGCGCATCTTGAATGACGGGAGAGCGCAATGAGAGCAGGGACCCGCGTGGGTATCGACGGAGATTTCGCGGACGTGTGCGCGCTGTGGGTGCAGTGTGACGCCTGCCACACGATTCGCGTGGGGCAGGGCGGCGTGGTGATGGCGCTCGAAGGCCGCGTCTGGATGACGGTCGAGGGTGACGCCGAGGACTACTGGCTCGAACCGGGTGAAGCGCTGCCGCTCGCGCCCGGCGAGCGGGCGCGCATTAGTGGATGGCGGGAGGGGGTGCGCTTCGAGGTGCGCTGCGAGGTCGAGCCTCTGGTGCTGCTGCACGCATGGCGCTTCGCGCAGTTGTGTGCATGGCTGCGTGCAAGGCTTGCGCGTTGCGCGCCGCGCAGGCTGGCGGACGTGCGCAACCGCGCAGCGCAGGAGCGTGTGGCGTAAGCGCTGGAATGCTGGCGCTGCGCTCGGCCACAGCGTCGATCAACCGTGCTCGGGCGACGCGTTCGCGGCGCCTGGCGCACTGCGCGTGCTGCCGCGCGCCGGCTTGCCGGCCCAGTAGCCCGCGAGCACCGAGCCGGACAAGTTGTGCCACACCGAGAACAGCGCGCCCGGGAGCGCCGCGAGCGGCGAGAAGTAGAGCTTGCCGAGCGTCGCGGCGAGCCCCGAGTTCTGCATGCCTACTTCGATGGCGAGCGTGCGGCACACCGACTCGTCGAAGCCGAGCAGGCGGCCGCCCCAGTAGCCGCCGAGCAGGCCGATGCCGTTGTGCAGCACCACGCCGAGCGCGACGAGCGGACCGACCGTGGCGATGCTCGCATGCGTGCCGCCCACCACGGCGGCGATGATCGCGAGGATCGACACCATCGAGACGAGCGGCAGCACCGGCTCGACGCGGCGCACGAGGCCGCCCGCGAGGCGGTTGACGACAAGGCCGATGGCGATCGGCAGGCCGACGATCTGCAGGATGCTCATGAGCATGCCGCGCACGTCGACGACGATCGACGCATCGACATAAAGGCGCGTGAGGAGCGGCGTCGCGAACACGCCGACCAGGGTGGAAAGCGCGCTGATCGTCACCGAAAGCGCGACGTCGCCGCGTGCGAGATAGATCATCACGTTGGATGCCGTGCCGCTCGCCACGCTGCCCACGAGCACCATGCCTGCCGTGAGGTCGGGCGGCATGCGCAGCACCTTGGCGATCGCCCAGGCGGCGAGCGGCATGACGAGGTAGTGCAGGAAGATGCCTGCCGCGACCGGCGCGGGCCGCGTGAAGACGCGCTGGAAGTCGGCGAACGAGAGCGTGACGCCCATCGACAGCATGATGATCATCAGGAGCGTCGTGACGTGCGGCGCAATCGGGGCGACGAGGCCCGGATCGAAGTAGGCCAGCAACGAAACGAGGACGGCCCAGAGCGGGAAGAGTCGGGTAATCGGGGCAAGCATGAAAGGGGTGGTCCGTGAGTGGGTTCGTTATATGTCATGGCGCGGGGCGCTTCAGCGCTGACGCGCGTCGGGCGTGTGCGCTGGTGCGTCAGATCGTGGAGTGACGTCGATGCGTGCGACCCGACCGTTGCGTGCGTGGCAGGCGCGGCCGGGGTGGCCGGCGGCGCTCGCGGGGCGCGGCTGTCTCCAAACTGTTCTTGCCCTCGTGGGACGGACGCCGTTCGTGGCGCCAGGCGCGTATTTTAACCGGTCGCGCCGGTACGGCCCGGCCGGTTAAGTGAACGCTTCAGCCAACGCGGCTCGCCGCCGCGGCAGCGTGAGCCTGTGCGCGCCGGCTCATACGGTGAAAGCGCCACGTCATGAGCACGGCGACGGTGGTGAGCCCGGCCGCCAAGCCCCACCAGAGCCCGAGCGCGCCGAGCCCGAAGTGGAACGCGAGCACATAGCCCAGCGGAAAGCCGATGCCCCAATAGCCGAGCGTGGCCGCGAGCATTGGCACGCGCGTGTCTTTCAGGCCGCGCAGGCAGCCCGAACCCACGGTCTGCGCGCCGTCGACGATCTGGAAAATCGCCGCGACGCCGAGCAGCGTGGCCGCGAGCGAGACCGTGTGCGCGTTGGCCGGGTCGTCGAGGTGCAGGTAGAGCCCGACGATCCAGTGCGGCGCAAGCACCATCACGAGCGCCGAGAGCGACATGAAGCCAACACCGAGCCCGAGCGCGACGAAGCCCGCATGGCGCGCCGCGCGCGGCACGCCCGCACCAGACCAGTAACCCACGCGCACGTTGGCCGCCTGACCGATCGCGAGCGGCACCATGAAGGTGACGGAGGCCACGTTCAGGGCGATCTGGTGCGCCGCGAGCGGTGTTGCGCCGAGCAGGCCTGCGAGCAGGCCGGTGGCGAGAAAGAGCGTCGCCTCGACCGCATAGGTGATCGCAACCGGCCAGCCGATCGTGAAGAGTTCGCCCATCAACGGCGCCGTAGGGCGGCGCGCGACGACGAAATGCTGGTGCGAAGGCCGCAGGTGCAGCAGCGCCATCAGCACGAACGCGGTGAGCCACACGGTGATCGTGGTGGCCACCGCCGAGCCGAGAAAGCCCAGGCGCGGCAGGCTCCACGCACCGTGGATCAGCCCGTAGTTGAGAAAGCCGTTGATGAACACGCACGCAACCGACACCCACAGGAGGCGCCGCGCTGCGCCAATGGCGGGCAGGAACGAGCGCATGAGCCCCACGCCGATGAGGCTGGCGGGAGCACCCCAGCGCAGCACGGCCGTGTATTCGCCGATGTGATGCGCGAGCAGCGTCGGCTCCCCGAGCGCGCGCAGGATCGGCTCGGCGAACGAGAGCAGCGCGAACGCCGGCACCGAGAGCAGCAGGGACAGCGCGAAACCAGTCCAGTAGATGTGCGGCACGTGGCTTTCGTTGTCGGCGCCGCGTGCCTGCGCGACGCTCACGCTCACCGAGGTCAGCACGCCTTGCAGCACGGTCACCACCACGAAGAACATGTTCGCGCCAAGGCCGCCCGCTGCGAGCGCGTCGGCGCCGAGCGAGCCTAGCAGCACAGTGTCGGTCACGCTCATCGCCATCTGCGAGAGTTGAGCGATCGCGAGCGGGCCGGCGAGGCGTGCGGTGTCGGCGGCATGGCGGCGCAGCGTGGGCGGCGCCGAAACGGCGCGGCGGGAAAGCGTGGTTCGGGTCATGAAAAACAGGCGGCGCGAGCAAGGCGCGCCGCGCGGCAGGGTTCGTCTGTCAAAACTGAAAGCTTATTGCGAGACAGCGACCTTGTCGATCCAGATGCTCAAATCTGGTGCATAGCTGGCGCCTGCGGGCAAGTTCCGGGGTGGTTCACTCGTGCGCCTTGATGGCGATGCGCGTGTCGCCGAGCAGAACGGCCTGGCCCGCGCGGATCTTGCAGGTCTTGCGCAACTCGACTTCGCCGTCCACCTTCACCGCGCCCGAGGCGACGATCTGTTTGGCCGAGCCGCCGCTGTCGGCGAGTCCGGTGATCTTCAGGAGGTTGTGCAGTTCGACGTAGTCGCCGGTCAGCGTGAAATCGAGGTTGGGCATGGCGGATTGGCATTCGAAAGGCGTGCGGCAAGCGCGCGAAGGGTGAGCATCATAAGCGATGGCGGCCTTGCCGCAGCATCTGTCACATCTCGGGGCCAGATGTTATGAATTCGTCAGCAAATGAAACGTTGAGTAACGTCGCGGGACCCCCCGGCGATCTTCATACCAAAATGGTTTCACCCGGATCGATAGCGCCGCCCAGGATTGCCAGGAGCGGCTCCATCGAGCGGGGGCGCGGCTGCGGCGGGCTTGCCCGCTGCCAAAGCGCCTTCGGAACCACTGCAAGGAGGATACGCCATGACCCAGATTCGCAAGCTGCTCACTGCTACCGCCGCTTTTGCCACCGTGACCACTGCCGCCGTATTTGCGCAGGGTGCGTATGCACAAACTGCGGCACAAAGCGCGACCCAGGGCGCGGCACAGGCCGGCGAAGCCCCAACGATGGCGCCTTCCGGCGCGCCGGCCATGGCGCCGGGTGCCGCGCCGGGTCAAATGCCGGGCCAGATGGCTGGCCACGCGTCGGGCCAGGCACCGGCGGCCGCCGGGATCGCCCAACCCGCGCCCGCGCCGCAGGCCCTGACCGCCCCGCAGTCCGCCGATCCGCTGGTGCAAAAGCGCAACGCGAACGCCGCGGCGAACGCCGAATACCGCAGCGCGAAGCAGTCGGCAAACGCCGAGTACGGCGACGCGAAGAAGCAGGCGAAGTCGCAGTACAAGGCGCAGGTGAAGGACGCGAAGATCAACCACAAGGCCGACCGTCAGGCCAACGATTCGGAAATGAAGGATCAGATGAACGGCATGTCGGCCCAGCAGCAGGGCGGTCAGTCGCAATCACCGCAATGACGCGCGGCTGATGCAGGCGGCGCCAGCGTCCTGGGCGCTGACCTTGGCAGGACTACGAGCGGCGGCGTCCGGCAGCGGACGCCGCCGCTTCGTTTGATGACGCCGGAGCGTATTGCGTGACGAAACGCGTGGCGGCGATGTCGTTAAATCCCGCCAGATCGCCATGGAATCAGGCGCTTGCGGATGCGGGGTGTATGGATATACAGTGTGCGTCGCTTCCTTCCGATTCGTTACGCTCTTCGTCCCAGCGCCCGCCGTGTCCACTGTTTCTGTTGCCGATTCCTCCGTCTCCGATGGCAGCCCAGCGCGCGCCGATGCGGCCAATGCCGTTTCTGCGTGGCTCGCGAAACTCAACGACGCGCAGCGCGAGGCCGTCGAGCACGGCGGCGAAGCGGGCTACGCGCCGGGCTCGGCGCTGCCGGGCCCGCTGCTCGTGATCGCGGGCGCCGGCTCGGGCAAGACCAATACGCTCGCTCACCGCGTCGCGCATTTGATCGCCAACGGCGCCGACCCGCACCGCATCCTGCTGCTCACGTTCTCGCGGCGCGCCGCGCAGGAAATGACGAGGCGCGTGGCGCGCATCGCCGCGAGCGCACCAGGCGCGGCCGCGGTGCTCGCGCAAGGGCTCAGCTGGGCGGGCACCTTTCACGGCGTAGGCGCACGGTTGTTGCGCGAGTACGCGGATCACATCGGCCTTTCGCCGGCGTTCACGATCAACGACCGCGAAGATTCCGCCGATCTCATGAATCTCGTGCGCCACGAGCTGGGATTCTCGGCGAAGGAAAAGCGCTTCCCCTCGAAATCGACTTGCCTCGCGATCTACTCGCGCGCAGTCAACACGGGTGACTCGCTCGCCAACGTGCTCAACCGCTCGTTCTCGTGGTGCCTCGAATGGGAGCCGCAACTGCGCGCGTTGTTCGCGGCCTATGTTGACGCCAAGCAGAAGCAGAACGTCCTCGACTATGACGACCTGCTGCTTTATTGGGCGCACATGGCCGCGGAGCCGGCCATCGCCAGCGATCTCACCGGCCGCTTCGATCACATCCTCGTCGACGAATATCAGGACACCAACCGCCTGCAGGCGTCGATCCTGCTCGCGCTCAAGCCCGACGGCCGCGGCCTGACCGTGGTCGGCGACGACGCCCAGGCGATCTACTCGTTTCGCGGCGCGACGGTGCGCAACATTCTCGACTTCCCCGCGCAGTTCGATCCGCCCGCGCGCCAGGTGACGCTCGAGCGCAACTACCGTTCGACTGCGCCGATCCTCGCAGCGTCGAACGCCGTGATCGGCGCCGCCGCCGAGCGCTTCACCAAGAACCTGTGGACCGACCGCCCGTCGCAGCAGCGCCCGCGCCTCGTCACGGTGGCAGACGAGGCAACCCAGGCGCGCTACGTCGTCGCGCAGATTCTCGAGGCGCGCGAAGCGGGCATGAAGCTCAAGCAGCAGGCCGTGCTGTTTCGCGCGGCGCACCACAGCGCCACACTCGAAATCGAACTGGCACGGCGCAATATCCCGTTCGTGAAGTTCGGCGGACTCCGTTTCCTGGACGCCGCGCACGTGAAGGACGTGCTGGCGGTGCTGCGCTGGGCCGAGAATCCGCTCGATCGAGTGGCGGGGTTTCGCGTGACGCAATTGCTGCCAGGCGTCGGGCCCGCCAACGCCGCGCGTCTGCTCGACCAGGTGGCCGCGTGCACAGGTGCGTATCGCGCCGCCGAGGCGCTCGCGGCTTTCGCGCCGCCGCCACGCGCGGCCGAAGATTGGCCGGCGTTCGCGTCGCTCATCGACGGCCTCTCCATGCGCTCGACGCCGTGGCCCGCCGAGTTCGAGCGCGTGCGGCGCTGGTACGAGCCGCACCTCGAGCGCAATCACGAGGACGCCCAGGTGCGCCTCGCCGACTTGCTGCAAATGGAGAGCATTGCGAGCACCTACGCCTCGCGCGAGCGCTTTCTCACCGAACTCACCCTCGATCCGCCCGACGCCACGAGCGCCGAATCCGCCGATCCGTTGCTCGACGAGGACTATCTGATCCTCTCGACGATCCATTCGGCGAAAGGGCAGGAGTGGCGCAACGTGTTCGTGCTCAATGGCGTGGACGGCTGCATTCCGTCCGATCTCGGCGCGGGCAGCGACGAGGAGCTGGAGGAGGAGCGGCGGCTGCTCTACGTGGCGATGACGCGCGCAAAAGAGGATCTGCACATCGTCGTGCCGCAGCGTTTTTACGTGCACAACCAGGTGGCGTCGGGCGACCGGCACGTGTGGGCCTCGCGCACGCGCTTCATCGCCGCGACCATGCTGCCGCTATTCGAATCGCGCGCGTGGCCGCCCGCGCCCGTGGCGAGCGCGCCGAGCGCGGCGGGACTCGCCGCCGCCGCGCACGCAAAGGTCGAGATCGCCGCGAAGCTCAGGAAGATGTGGGACTAAGAGGCGCGCTCAGCGCCTTTGTTCGCGCGCGGTGCCGCGCTGCGGCGGCATGAAGAAGTTGCGCATCCACACGGCCAGGCGCGTGAAGACGTCATCGGGCTCCTCGACGAAAATCTCGGGCTTGAGCAGGCGCAGATATTCCATGATCTGTTGCGCTTCCTGCTTCTGGAACACGCCATGCGTGACGCCGAGTCTCAGCAGCCCGCGCAGTTCACCCAAACGCTCGCGCGCGGCGCTCCCGCTAGCCTGTTCACAGCCGATCTTCGCTTCGTACACACGCTGACGCAGCGACTCGGTGAGCCGCCACGCAGGCGTCTGCATCGACTCTTCGAGCGCCTGGATGTCCTGCACGCCCGACTTGATCTGCGCTGCCAGCGGATCGACCAGCGTGTCGTCGCCCTGGGCTTCGCTCACGATGGCCGCCGCCCAGTCGCGGCACTGCTTCGAGAGTTCGTCCGGTGTCCATTCGGGCCGCGACGCGAAGCCGAAACCGAATTCGCCCGCCTGGCGCATCAGGATCGAGACGACCTCGGGGAACTCCTTGTCGAGCGTGCGCTTGGCCCACGCGTACTGGCCGCCTTGCAGGAGCCGCTGGACGGCGTGCTCCGTGAGCGGCGTCATGTTGTCGAGCAGCTTCGCGCGCAGGTAATCCTCGAATTCCGGCGTGGCGAACTGCGGGTCGAGTTTGAGCGAGACGCGCAGGAACGCGTCGAAATCCTTGCGCAGCGACGCAAGCGTTTCGTCCTTCAGGTTGAGGGTGATATGCCCCATTGTGATTGCCCCGGTGTAATTCTTAGCGCTTCTCGCGTGCTCTCGCCGTTCGAGCAGTGGCCTGCCAGAGCAGGCCTTGACGGGTTTAACGGCGCGCCGGGGTGAAACTTGAGCGTAAGGGGCGAGGGGCCGCTCTAGTGCATCTAGCGCAGGACGACGCCTTGCCAGAGGAAGAACACGCCGAGCCCGACCGCGATGGTGAGGAGCGGACGTTTCGTGAGCGCGCTGACGACGATTGCCGCGAGCGCGCCGACGAGCTGCGGGTTGCGCCAGGTCAGCTCGGCGCCCTGGCCGTGGGGCGAGACTGCCATCGGCACGATGATGGCCGTGAGCACGGTGACGGGCACGAAGCCGAGCGCGGTGCGCACGAGCGGAGGGAACACCAGCCGGTCGCCGAGCACGAACACCGCAGTGCGAATGACCAGGGTGATGACGGCCATGCCGAGAATCAGGACGACGTAGTTCATTGCCCGGCTCCTGCGGTGCGTTGGACGTGGGTGGGCTTGCGGGAGGACTCGCTGCCGGCGCGGGCGCCGCGCGAGGAACCCGGGCGCGAGAGGACGACACCTACGACCACGCCCGCGAGCACGGCGCCGAGCAGTCCGAGCTTGTACGGCCAGCCCTGCCAGAAAAAGGCGAGCGCGCCCGCGGTCGCAGCGGCGGCGAGGTAGCGCACGGCAACTAACTGCGGCACGACGATGGCGATGAAGGTTGCGACCATCGCGAAGTCGAGGCCGAGCGACTGCAGACCCGGAAACGCCGCGCCGAACAGCAGGCCGGCCGCGGTCCAGAGTTGCCAGTTCAGATACATCGAGATACCCGAGCCCAGGAAATGCCATGGCGAGACGTCGTCGCCGGGCGGCTGGCGGCGGAAATGCGCCCATGCGACGGCGAAGACTTCGTCGGTGAGCAGGCCGCCCAGCACGAGGCGCCAGCGCAGCGGCAGGTGCGAGACATAAGGCGCGAGCGTCGCGCTGTAGAGCACGTGCCGCAGGTTCACGATGAAGGTGGTGGCAAGAATCACCGCGAAGCTCGCGTGCGAGGCGATCAGCCCGAGCGCGATGAACTGCGCGGAGCCGGCGAACACGGCAAGCGACATGAACTGGCCATGCCAGAGCGAAAGCGGGCCCGAGGTGACGAGCGTGCCGAATATCACGCCGAAGGGCGCGGCGCCGATCATCATGGGGATCATGTCGCGCGCGCCGGCGATGAATTCGGTGAAGCGGTTGGGATGCGTGGTCAAACTGTCCTCCTGATACAAGGGGACAGCATAACGGGCGGCCGTGCGGGTGGCTTGTACGTTCTTGCGGCGCGAGCCGGGCTGACGCGCTCAGGACGACTGCCAGCGTCCCGGCGGCACGCCGAACATACGCCGGAAGTGCCGCGTGAAATGGCTCTGGTCGGTGAAGCCGCTCGCCGCGGCGACATCGGCCACCGTGGCGCCGTCGCGCAGCGGGCCGAGCGCGCGTTGAAGGCGCAACTGCGTGCGCCAGGCGTGCGGCGGCAGCCCGGTCGCCTGCGTGAAGAGCCGCGTGGCGTGAAACGGCGAGAGGCCAACTGAATGGGCAAGATCGGCCACGCGCAACGGCATGGCGAGATCGGCGGCGAGGAGCGCCTTCATCGTTTCCACACGCGGATCGTTCGGGCCGTGCTTGAGCGCCGCCTCGTGCGTGCGGCCGTAGCGCGTGAGCAGCGTCGAAAGCGCGTCGAGCAGCGCGCCTTCCACGGCGAGCAGATCTGAACGCGGCGCACCGGAAGCCGAGGGAAGCGCCGCCACGCCAGCCAGACCGGCGCTTGCGCTGGATTCCGGTACGGCTGCGGCGCGCCGCCCGTCGGCGTCGGCTTCCAGCAGTCGGTGCGCGCGAGAGAGCCGACGCGCGAGATCCAGATCGTGGATCACCTCGGTGTCGAACCATGGCAGCGGCTGCGCACGCCCCGCGATTTCGGCGGCGAGTTCGTGCAGGAAGTCGATCGGGACGTACATCACCCGATAGCTCCAGCCTTCCTCGGCCGCGCGCGAGCCCGTGTGCAACTCGCCAGGATTGATGACCGGCACGCTGCCCGTTTCGGCGACATGCTGCGCGCCGCGATAGCGATAGCATTCGGCGCCGCCTTCGATCACAGGAATCGTGTAGGCCTCGTGCCAGTGGGGCGCGAACGTATGTTCGTTGTATTCGGCCGTGACGAGATCCGCGCCGGGCAGAAGCGGCGTGCGCCAGTAGCGGGCGGAATCTCGAAAACGGGAATCGGTCATGGTGAGGGATCCTGCTCAGATCCCTAGTTTAGCGCAGCGGAATCGCCGTGCCCGCCGGCACCGGCACGGCCGTGACGCTGTTCTTGGCGCTGCCGCTCACCACCCGGTCGCTGTAGGTCAGATAGACGAGTGCGTTGCGCTTCGCGTCGACCACGCGCACGACGTGCAGCGTCTTGAAAAGGAGCGACATGCGCTCGTTGAAGACGTCGGATTGCTGTTTGAGCGGCCCCGTGAACGAGATCGGCCCGACCTGCCGGCACGCGATGGACGCCTCGGTCGGATCTTCCGCAATGCCGAGCGTGCCCTTCACGCCGCCCGTGCGGGCGCGGGAGACGTAGCAGGTGACGCCTTGCACCTGCGGATCGTCGTAGGCCTCGACGACAACTTTGTCGGAACCGGTCACGCGGAAATTGGTGTTCACGCTGCCGATCTGCTCGGCGTGGGCGGCGAGGGCAAAGAGGCTCGCGCAGGCGAGAAGCGCTCGCGTGAGGCAAGTGGCAAGGCGGGTGGCTTTCATGCGGATTCCCGAAGATGACGTAGCGACATTATCGGGGAGGGGGGAGGCCAGGGCGAGACCGGGAAGACATTCTGCTGCACTAACAGTGCAACCTCGCTGCATGCACAACACGCGCAGCAAAAGAAAAAGGGGTTGCGTGCAAACACGCAACCCCTCGATATCTTGGCTCCCCGACCTGGGCTCGAACCAGGGACCTACGGATTAACAGTCCGGCGCTCTACCGACTGAGCTATCGGGGAACAGCAGTTACAGCTACAACTCTTTACGTCATAAAAAAGCCCGTTTTGATTAACGGGCTTTTGCGAATCTTGGCTCCCCGACCTGGGCTCGAACCAGGGACCTACGGATTAACAGTCCGGCGCTCTACCGACTGAGCTATCGGGGATCAACAAAAGCAGAGAAAGAGATTCTATGGGGTCTGGCTTGGCCTGTCAATACCCTGTCGCTATCTCTTTAAGGGCAACCCGCTGCGCGAGGGGCCGTCCACGGAGGCGAGGGAGACACCCCGGCAAGCGGTCAGCGCGCGATTAGCGTGCGAGCAGCGCGAGCTTGTCCTTCACGTCCTTGAATTCGTCGGCTTCCGGCAGCGGGGCCTTGGTCTTGGTGATGCTCGGCCAGCCCTTCGCGAGGTCGGCGTTCAGCTCGATGAACGATTGCTGGTCGCCGGGCACGTCTTCCTCGGCGTAAATAGCGTTCACCGGGCATTCCGCAACGCACACGGCGCAGTCGATGCACTCGTCCGGGTCGATCGCGAGGAAGTTGGGACCTTCGCGAAAGCAGTCCACCGGGCACACATCGACGCAGTCGGTATAGCGGCACTTGATGCAGCTTTCGGTCACAACGTGAGTCATTCAGGCAGCTCCTGCAAGCTTTTTGTATCGGGGGATGGCGGTTCGCCAAAGGCGCTATTGTAACTGATGAGGAATTACCCCAACCACAGGCCCGCAACCGTCCTTATATCGTTTTGTGATTAGTTTATAAGATGGGGTGATCCGCAACGTTGTACCCCTTGCGTGCAAGGGGGCGTGCCGGCGGGCACGCTGGGCGCGCAGGCATTCGGGTAACATGGGCGCACCGCTGGCGTCCGCCGTCCGGAGCCGCTGCGAGGCATCTGCCGTGCAGCGAATCCGGTTCCCGCTTCGCGGGCGCTATCCGATTGCAGTCCGGCTGGCTCATCATGATCATTACTTCGCTGCTCGATACCGATCTGTACAAATTCACGATGATGCAGGTGGTGCTGCATCATTTCCCCGCGGCCAATGTGGAATACCGCTTCCGCTGCCGCACGCCGAACGTCGATCTCGTGCCCTACGTCGACGAGATCCGCAGCGAGATCCAGAAGCTCTGCAGGCTGCGCTTCGCCGATACCGAGCTTGAGTATCTGCGCAAGATGCGCTTCATCAAGAGCGACTTCATCGACTTTCTCGCGCTCTTTCACCTCAACGAAAAGTACATCTCGGTCACGCCGTCGCCAAAGGGCAATGGCGAGATCGACATCGAGATCAAGGGGCCGTGGCTGCACACGATCCTCTTCGAGATCCCGGTGCTCGCCATCGTCAACGAGGTGTATTTCCGCAATACGCAGCATCATCCGCAGTACGAGGAGGGGCGCGAGCGCCTGCGCCACAAGATCGAACTGCTCGGCGCGAAGCCCGAATTCGCCGACTGCAAGATCGCCGACTACGGCACGCGCCGCCGCTTCTCGAAGCGCTGGCACGAGGAAGTCATCCTCACGCTCAAGGACGATCTCGGTGAGCAGTTCACCGGCACGAGCAACGTCTACTACGCGATGAAGCACAACCTCACGCCGCTCGGCACGATGGCGCACGAGTACCTGCAGGCGTGCCAGGCGCTCGGGCCGCGTCTGCGCGACTCGCAAATCTTCGGCTTCGAGATGTGGGCGAAGGAGTATCGCGGCGACCTTGGCATCGCGCTCTCGGATGTCTACGGCATGCGGGCCTTCCTGCGCGACTTCGACATGTACTTCTGCAAGCTCTTCGACGGCGCGCGGCACGATTCGGGCGATCCGTTCGAGTGGGGCGAGCGCCTGCTCAAGCACTACGAGGACAACCGTTGCGACCCGCGCACGAAGACGATGATCTTCTCGGACGCGCTCGACATTCCCAAGGTGCTGCGCCTGTACGAGCGTTTCGGCGAGCGTTGCCGCCTCGCGTTCGGCGTGGGCACGAACCTCACCAATGATCTCGGCTATCAGCCGCTGCAGATCGTCATCAAGATGGTTCGCTGCAACGGTCAGCCCGTCGCCAAACTCTCCGATTCGCCGGGCAAGAACATGTGCGACGACAAGGCGTATCTCGCCTATCTGCGCCAGGTGTTCGGCATCGAGCAGCCCGTGGAAGAAGAGTGCGCGGGCAAATAAGCGCACACGAGACCCGCAAATCGCAAGGCGACGCCCCGGTATAATCGGCGCGTCGCTTTTCTACATCTGACGAGGACGTTCATGGACACGACGGCCGCCCGCCGCAGCATACTCGCGCGCATTCGCGCGGCGCAGGGACGCGAGGCTACGCCCGCGGCGCACGAGCGGGAAGCCGTGGCCGACTACATCGCGCGTCATCCCGAGGGTCCGCGGCCGCCGCTGGAGGGCGACCTCGTTGCGCGCTTCGTTGGCGAGGCACGCAAGATGTCGAGCACCGTCGACGAAGTCCAGCAACTGGCCGATGTGCCTGCCGCCGCGCAACGTTATCTCGCTGAGCGCAGCCTGCCGATGCAGGCCGTCGCGTGGCAAACGCTCGAAGCATTCGACTGGGCCGGCGCGGGTCTCGCCGTTCAATTCCGCAAGCCCGAAGACCGCGATCTCGTCGGCCTCACGGGATGCTTTTGCGCCACGGCCGAAACCGGCACGCTGGTGCTGCTCTCCAGCCCGCAAACCTGGGCCTCGGGCGCGCTGCTGCCCGAAACGCACATTGCCGTCGTGCCTGCTTCGCGCATCGTCGCGGGCCACGAGGACGCCTTCGCGCTCATGCGCGCCGAACGCGGAGAACTGCCGCGCGCGGTCAATTTCGTTTCGGGGCCTTCGCGCACCGGCGACATCGAGCAGACCATCATTCTCGGCGCGCACGGGCCTTATCGTGTGCATGTGATCGTCGTGCATGGCGCGTAAGCGCAACGCGGCGAGCGCCTGCGCGGGAGCGCTCTTCGCCGCGCTCACGCTGTTCAGCGCGAACGCAGGCGCTGCGACATTCGACGGCGCATCGCTCAGCGTCGCCTGGGCGCTGCCTTTTGCCGGCATGCTCCTGTCGATCGCGTTCTTCCCCATGCTCGCGGCCACGTTCTGGCATCACCACTTCGGCAAGATCTCGGCGGCCTGGGCGCTGGCTTTCCTGCTGCCGTTTGCGGCCACGCAGGGTTTTGGCGCGGCGTATCCGCTCCTCGTGCACGCCGTGGTCGACGAATATCTTCCGTTCATCGTGCTGCTCGGCGCGCTTTATACGATTGCAGGCGGGATCTGCGTGTATGGGAATTTGCGTGCGTCCTCGCGCATGAATACGTCGATCCTCGCGCTAGGCACCGTGCTCGCGAGCGTGATGGGCACGACGGGCGCGGCGATGCTGCTGATCCGGCCGCTCCTGCGCGCCAACGACAACCGCCGGCACAACGTGCACGTGGTCGTGTTTTTCATCTTTCTCGTCGCGAACGCGGGCGGCCTGCTCACGCCGCTCGGCGACCCGCCGCTGTTCCTCGGCTTCCTGAACGGTGTGGGATTCTTCTGGACTGCGCAGCATCTCGCACTTCCGATGCTGTTCGTTTGCGGCGTGCTGCTCGTGGTGTTCTACGCGCTCGATAGCTGGTACTTCAGCCGCGCCGGGGAAGTGCGCGCCGCCGCGCTCGACCCGACGCCGGACACAAACGCGCTCTCGATCGGCGGCAAGGCGAATTTTGTGCTGCTCGCGCTGCTCATCGCGCTCGTGCTGATGAGCGGCGTATGGCGTCCGGGTATCGCCTTCGAAGTCGCGGGCGCGCATTTGCAGTTGCAGAATCTCGTGCGCGATGCGGGACTCGTTGCGCTCGCACTCATTTCGCTCGCGTTCACGTCGAAGGCGGCGCGCGCCGACAATGGTTTCGAGTGGGCGCCGATCGTCGAGGTGGCCAAGCTCTTCGCGGGCATTTTCGTGACGATCGCGCCGGTCATCGCGATGCTGCGCGCGGGCGAGGCGGGCGCATTTGCCGCGCTGATCCGCTTCGTGAACGACGCACCGGGCCGCCCCAACGAAGCGATGTACTTCTGGGCGACGGGGCTGCTCTCGTCGTTTCTCGACAACGCGCCCACGTACCTCGTGTTCTTCAATCTCGCGGGCGGCGACGCCAACGCGCTCATGTCCGGCGGCGCGAAAACGCTCGCCGCGATTTCGGCGGGCGCCGTGTGGATGGGCGCGCTCACCTATATCGGCAACGCGCCGAACTTCATGGTGAAGGCGATCGCGCAGTCGCGTGGCGTGCGCATGCCGGGCTTCTTCGGCTATCTTGGCTGGGCGGCCGTGCTGCTCGCGCCGGTCTTTCTCGCGGCAACCTGGCTCTTTTTCGTCTAGCCGCAATCGCCCGGGAGCCGGTTTGCGCAATGCGCGCGAGACTTCCCTGAGCGCCCCGTCACGCGCAACAATGACGGACAACGACTGAAGTGTGGAGAGCAACGATGCAAAAGATTCTCGTGGCGCGCCCGATCTTTCCCGACGTGATCGATCGGCTCAAGCTTTATTTCGACGTCGACTGGAATAACGGCGAGGCGCTTGCGCCCGAGGCGCTGCATCGGCGTCTCGCCGACAAGGACGGCGCGCTCACCGCTGGCGACCCGATCGGCGCCGCCGCGCTTGCCGCCGCGCCGCGCCTGCGCGTGGTGTCGAACATGGCCGTGGGCTACAACAACTTCGACATGGCCGCCTTCAACGCGCTCAACGTGCTTGGCACCAACACGCCCGACGTGCTCAACGAAACCACGGCCGACTTCGGCTGGGCGCTGATGATGGCGGCCGCGCGCCGCGTGACGGAGTCTGAACACTTCCTGCGCGCGGGCAAATGGGACAAGTGGTCGTTCGACGCGTTTCTCGGCTCGGACATTCATGGCGCCACGCTCGGCGTGATCGGCATGGGCCGTATCGGTCAGGCGCTCGCGCGCCGTGCGCAAGGTTTCAACATGCGTGTGGTCTATCACAACCGTTCGCGCGTCGCGCCGGAGATCGAGCGCGAGCTGAACGCCGAGTATCTGTCGAAGGAACACCTGCTCAAGCAGGCCGACCACGTCGTGCTCGTGCTGCCCTATACGGCGGAAAACCATCACACGATCGGCGCAACCGAACTCGCGCTGATGAAACCCACGGCCACGCTCACCAACATCGCGCGCGGCGGCATCGTCGACGACGCGGCGCTCGCGCACGCGCTGCGCACGCGCCAGATCGCGTCGGCGGCCCTCGACGTGTTCGAGGGCGAGCCGCGCGTGCATCCGGCGCTGCTCGAAGTGGAGAACGTCGTGCTCACGCCGCACATTGCGAGCGCGAGCGAAGCCACGCGCCGCGCCATGGCGAACCTCGCCGCCGACAACCTCATCGCCGCGCTCGGCGAGGGTCCGCGCGCAGGGCAGCCGCCTAACCCGATCAACCCCGCCGTGCTGGGGAAAGCGCGTACATGAGTGAGCTCGCAGTCATGTCGCTGGCGATCGTTGCGCTGGCGATCGCGTTCGTCGTGACGCTCGTCGCGTTGCTGCGCGCGCGTCACGGTCATGGCGAGGGCGATGCCGAAGCCACGCTCGACGCGCTCGATCAACTGAGCGATCGCCTCGCCGCCTCGACCGACACGCAGACACGCGCGGCTGAGCGCATCGAGCGCGAGTTGCGCAACGAGATCGCGCGCACCGCGCAGGCGTCGCGCAGTGAGTTCGGCGGCGGCTTCGCGCAGGTGCAGCAGGCGCTAGCGGCGCAGCTCGGCAGCATCGCGACGGTGCAGAACAGCCAGATCGACGGCTTCGCCCAGCAGCTCGCCAAACTCACTGCGGCAAATACGCAGCAGCTCGACGCCGTGCGCCAGAGCCTGCATCAGCAAGCCCAGTTGGCGCGCGACGAGCAGGGCGCCGCGCTGCGCCACTTCGGCGCGTTGCTCACGCAGCAGCTGGGGCAGCTCACCGAAGTCAACGACCGGCGCTTTGCCGAAGTGCGCGCGACGCTCGAACAGCGTCTGAAGGACATCGAAGCGAACAACGCGGCGAAGCTCGAGGAAATGCGCCGCACTGTCGACGAGAAGCTGCACGCGACGCTCGAGCAGCGTCTGGGCGAATCGTTCAAGCTCGTATCGGACCGGCTGGAGCAGGTCCATCGCGGGCTTGGCGAGATGCAGACGCTCGCAGCTGGCGTGGGCGACCTGAAGAAGGTGCTCACCAACGTGAAGACGCGCGGCACGTGGGGCGAGGTGCAGCTCGAAGCGTTGCTCGAACAGATGCTCACGCCCGACCAGTTCGCGAAGAACGTGGCGACGGTGCCGAAGAGCAGTGAGCGCGTGGAGTTCGCGATTCGTCTGCCTGGGCGTGGCGTTGGCGCGGCAGATCAAGGCGAGCCGGTCTGGCTGCCCATCGACGCGAAATTTCCACGCGAGGATTACGAGCGTCTCATCGACGCCCAGGAACGCGCGGACGTGCCCGCAATCGAGGAGGCGGGCCGTGCGCTGGAGCTGCGCATTCGCGCGGAGGCGCGCACCATCGCCGAGAAGTACGTCGCGCCGCCGCACACGACCGATTTCGCGTTGCTGTTCCTGCCGACCGAAGGGCTTTACGCGGAAATCCTGCGCCGCCCTGGTTTGACTGATGTGTTGCAGCGCGACTATCGCGTGAGCGTGGCGGGGCCGACTACACTCACGGCACTCCTCAACAGCCTTCAGATGGGTTTCCGCACGCTCGCGATCGAGCGTCGTTCGAGCGAGGTGTGGCAGGTACTCGGCGCGGTGAAGACGGAGTTCGGCAAATTCGGCGACGTGCTCGCGCGCACGAAGTCGCAGCTCGAAACGGTCACGCGTTCCATCGAGGCCGCGGAAGTGCGCACGCGTGCGATGAACCGCAAGCTGCGCGACGTCGAGGCGCTGCCGGGCGAGGCCGCCGCGAATCTCCTCGGCGATGCGCTGCGCAATGGTGAAGCCGGTGCCGAAGGAGGATTTGGCGACGAGTGAGGGCAACCTCCGCGCCAAAAGAGAACGGGCCGCCTGAACCAGGCGGCCCGTTTGCATTCGAACGTGCGCTGCGGTTACCCGAGCGCCGTGACGCCAGGCGCTGCGAGCTTTTCGAGTGCGTCGCCGGTCATGCGCACCACGCGCCAGTCGGGCAGCACGGTGGCGCCGAGCTTTTCATAGAAGCCGATCGCCGGCGTGTTCCAGTCGAGCACGGTCCATTCGAAGCGGGCGCAGCCACGTTCGACGGCAATCGCCGCGAGTGCGCGCAGCATCGCCGTGCCGAGGCCGGTGCCGCGTTGCGACGGCTGCACGTAGAGGTCTTCGAGATAAAGGCCGCGGCGGCTCAGGAACGTCGAGTAGTTGTGGAAGAAGAGCGCGTAGCCGACGATGCGGCCGGCGTCTTCGGCCACCAGTGCTTCGGCAGCGGGGCGCGCGCCGAACAGGGCGTCGGCGAGGCCATCGGCTGTGCCCGTGAACAGATGCGTGAGCTTTTCGAACTCGGCGAGTTCATACATCAGCGCGTGCATGGCGCCGACGTCGGCGGGCGTGGCGGCGCGGATCGTTGCGGCCATCACGCTTCCTCGGGCACGTCGGAGAGATGGATCTCGATGCCGCCGAAGCGCGAGGCCACCCAGTTGTACGCGTGGCAGGCAATCCACAGCAGGATGAAGCCGACGATCGCATTGAGCAGCAGCGCGCTGAAGATGGTCGAGAGTTCGACCGAGCCATAGCGCACGAACGCCACGAGCACGCCGAGCAACACGATAGGCACGCTGAAGGTCAGGTACACGAGGATGAGCGCCTTGGCGGTCTGGCCCGCAGCGATAAACGAGATCTGTTTTTTCATAGTAGTCGGTCCGTTATGCAGGTGTGGACGTGTGGATACGTTGATGGCCTCTGAGGCGCCGCCGCGCTAGACGAGTCCATCGAACAGCATGATGTCGACGGCGTCGCCGGCATCGAGATCGCCAGCTTCGTGGGCGAGCACGATGAAGCAGTTCGCCTCGCTCATCGTGCTGAGCGCGCCCGAGCTTTGCGAGCCGGTCGGCGTGACGCGCCACCGGCCGCTGACGTCGCGGCGGGCGAGGCCGCGCTGGAACTCGGTGCGGCCCGGGCGCTTCCTGATCGGCTGATCGCTCAATGCCGGCACGAGCGGTACGGGTTGCGCCTGCGCGCCCGCGATCGCCATGAGCGCGGGGCGCACGATCTGGTAGAACGAGACCATCGTTGCGACCGGGTTGCCTGGCAGGCCGAACAGGAGCGCCGCGCGGCCGGCGCCTGGGCGTCCGCCCGACCAGATGCGGCCGAACGCAAGCGGGCGGCCGGGGCGCATGGCGAGGCCCCAGAACGAGACGTCGCCGAGCGTTTGCAACTGGGTGCGCGTGAAATCGGCTTCGCCAACCGAGACGCCGCCGGAGGTTAGCACGACATCGGCGGTTTCGGCAGCGAGTTTCAGCGTGGCGGCCAGCGCCGCGGGATCGTCGCGCACGATGCCCAGGTCGATCGCCTCGACGTTCAGGCGCTGGAGCATCGCGCCGAGCGCGTAACGATTGCTGTCGTAGATGCAGCCTGGCTCGAGCGGTTCGCCCGGCGAGCGCAATTCGTCGCCGGTCGAGAAGTAGGCCACGCGCAGACGTTGCTTCACGTTCGCCTCGACGAGGCCGAGCGAGGCCAGCAAGCCAATATCGGAAGCGCGCAGCACGCGGCCCGCGGCGAGCGCGACGCCGCCACGCGCGAGATCCTCGCCCTTGCGGCGCGCATTCGCGCCACGCCTGACGATGTCCGCTTCGAAAGCGATGCTGTCGCCGTGCGCCGCTACATGCTCTTGCGGCACGACGGTGTCGCAGCCCGCGGGCATCGGCGCGCCGGTCATGATGCGTACGCACGCACCCATGCCGACTTCGCCCGGGTAGGCGTGACCGGCGAAGGCCTTGCCGCACACGGCGAGCGAGAGACGGTCACTGGCATTGGCCAGCGCCACGCCGTCGAACGCATAGCCGTCCATCGCGGCGTTGTCGTGCGCGGGGACGTCGATGGGCGAAATCACGTCTTCGGCCAGCACGCGCGCGAGCGCCTCACGTAGCGGCACGCGTTCGCTCGCCGCGAGCGGCGTCACCCACTGCAGCACGATGGCCTGTGCGGCGCTGACGGGCAAAGCTTGCGGATCGTACTGGCTGATGCACCCGGCGTTGCCGGAGGGATGGTTAAGCGTGGTCATCGAGTGAGGAAGCGTCGCATCCGCACGGCCTGTGCGGAGATCGTCCAGGCGGGCGTGCCGGCCGTGTGCCGGGGACGGCGACTGGCCGGGCGCCACCCGATTGCAATTCAGGCGCGTTCGAGTTCGGCCAGTTCCTGTAAGGAATTGATATTGTAAAACGCACGTTCATCGGCAAAGGCGACTTCGGCGGTCGTGTGGCGCGCGTACCACGCACGAACCTTGCGCTCGCCGGCAGCCAGAAAGGCGGAGAGGTCGTCGGCCAGCGAGCTGCGCACGAGTGCGAAGACGGGATGCAGCGAGACCTCGCCTTCGGCATTCGTCGTGGTCGCGGTCACGATGTCCGCGTGCTGAGCCAGCGCGGCATGGCCCAGGCGCTCGGCGAGATCGGCGGGCAGCCAGGGCGAGTCGCAGGGCGCCGTGAGGAGCCACTCGGTCTGCGCCGCGCGCAGTCCGGCGAGAAGCCCCGCGAGCGGGCCCGGGAAGTCGGGCAGCGTGTCGGCGAGCACGCTCGCTCGCCATGGCGCGCCGAGTGCCGCGTAGGCCTCGCCGTTGCGGTTCGCGCTGATCGCGAGGGCGCCCACCTGCGGCGCGAGGCGGGCTAGAACGTGGGCCGCGAGGGGTTGGCCGTGCAGCATCTGCAGACCTTTGTCCGCGCCGCCCATGCGCTGGCCGCGGCCGCCCGCGAGTACGAGGCCTGTGATCGATCCGGTGGAAATGGCGCTGGCGCTCATCGGCGTCATTGGCTTCTCAGCCGCCGATGTAGGACATTTCGATGCGCCGTTCTTCGGGGGAACCCGGTGCCTGCGCGCTCCCTCGCAGTTGCGAGTAGCGGTCGGCACGGCCTTCCCACACCTGCGCGATTGCGCCGGAGATCGCCGTATCGGTGGCGCCGTTGCGCAGCAGCGCGCGCAGGTCGTAGCCCATCGAGGCAAACAGGCACAGGTACAGCTTGCCTTCGGTCGAAAGGCGCGCGCGGGTGCAGTCGCCGCAGAATGCGCGAGTCACGCTCGAGATCGCGCCGATTTCGCCCGCGCCGTCCGCGTAGCCCCAGCGTTGCGCCGTTTCGGCCGCATTGTGAGGCTCGAGCGGCACGAGCGGCCAGTGCTCGGCGATACGCGCGACAACCTCGGCCGATGGCAGCACTTCGGCCATGTTCCAGCCGTTCGAGGTGCCCACGTCCATGTACTCGATGAAGCGAAGCGTCACGCCCGTGCCGCGGAAATGCCGCGCAAGCGGCACGATCTCGCCGTCGTTCGTGCCGCGCTTGACGACCATGTTGACCTTGATCGGCGCGAGGCCCACGGCTTGTGCCGCCGCGATGCCGTCGAGCACGTCGGCCACCGCGAAGTCGGCGTCGTTCATGCGGCGGAAGAGGGCGTCGTCGAGGGCGTCGAGGCTCACCGTCACGCGTGTGAGGCCCGCGTCGCGCAGCGCGCGCGCCTTGCGGGCAAGCAGAGAGCCGTTGGTGGTGAGCGTGATGTCGAGCGCCTCGCCTTCGGGCGTGCGCAGCGCGGCGAGGCGCTCGATCAGGAATTCGATGTTCTTGCGCAGCAGCGGCTCACCGCCCGTGAGGCGGATCTTGGTGACACCGTGAGCGACGAAAAGCCGCGCGAGCCGCTCGATTTCTTCGAGCGAAAGCAGCGCGGAATGGGGCAAAAACGGGTAGTCCTTGTCGAACACGGCACGCGGCATGCAGTACACGCAGCGGAAGTTGCAGCGGTCCGTGACCGAGATGCGCAGGTCGCGCAGGGGTCTGGCAAGCGCGTCGAAGACCGCGCCAGAGGGCGCGCGCACTGTCCCCGCGGCTTGCCGGGGCAGCTCCGGCGGCAGCGATCGAACATCGGCAACGGGGATGATGCGTCGTGTCATGGTCTCTTCGTTCTCGCGTTGCTTCGATTCTAGCCGAACCTGCGCGCCCCGACAGACGAGGGAGAACGCTGATATATCAAAAAAAAGCCCGCCGGGAGGGGCGGGCTTTTCGGGGCGCGCCGGACTCGAGGCCCGGCGCGCGACCAGTTGCGCGTGCTGTGCTTACGGCTGGCGCGTGGTTTCGACCTGCTGCATCGGCGCGCTGTCGACCGGCGGCAGCGGCTTGCGCTCGCGCGGCGCGCGTGCGGGCTTCACCAGTTGCGCGGCGGCTTGCTGGGCGGCACGCAGCTTGTCGGCGTCGGTATTGACCCAGACGAGGCCTGACGATTCCAGCATCGGGCGCAGCGTGTCCGCGGCGGCCGGAGCCGACGAGGGCGCCTGCGCTGCCACCGGGGCCGGACGCTGTGCGGCCGGCTCGGGGATCGCGACGACCGCCGGAGCAGCGGCTACCGCTTCTTGCGCCGGCTCCGGTTGTGCGGCGGGCGCTGCCGCCGGCACTTCGGTCTGCGGCGCTTCGACGCGGTCTTCACGCACGACAGGCGCAGTTTCGGCCTGGACCGGCTCGGCCAGGGCTGCCGGCGCGACCTGCTCGTCTGCTGCCGCAGGCGCCACAGGAGCGGCAGGCGCTGCCGGTGCTGCCGGTGCTGCCGGTGCTGCGGGTTCCTCTGCCTTCGGCTCGATCACGGGCGCGGTTTCCACGCTCATCGGTTCGGCTTCGGCGGGTGCCGGAGCTTGCTCTGCAGCAGGCGCTACGGTTTCGACCGGCGTAGTCGTCACAGCGGCGGCGGGCACGTGCCCGGCTTCGGCGACGACGGCTGCGGCCGGCAGTGCGGTCACAACAGTCTCAACGACAGCCTCAGTGCGCGCTTCCACGGCCGGTGCTTCATGCACTTGCGCGGCAACGGCAGGCTGCTCGATGGCCGGTTGAGCCGGTGCGGCTTCCTCTTCGCCTTCCGGTGCTTCCGCGCCGGTCGTGAGGCCTGCTGCATCCGTCTCGCGCTCGCGACGACCACCACGGCGGCCACGACGACGACGACGGCGTTCTTCGCCTTCACGCGGTGCGCCATCTTCATCGACACCCGCGCTCACACCATCGGGCAGTTCTTCAGTCTGCGGCGCTTCGATACCTGCCGATGCGGCGTCAAGACGCTCTTCCTGGGCTTCCGCGGCCTCGGATTGCTGACGGCGACGCTGTTCATTGCGCTCGCCGCGCTCGCCGCGTTCACCACGTTCGCGGCGCTCGCCGCGTGCGGCGCCGGCTTCCGCCGTCACATCGCTACGTTCCTGGCCGCGCTCGACGCGCTCGATGCGCTGTTCGCGTTCGGCACGTGCTTCGCGGGGTTCACGCGGTTCACGTTGCTCACGCGGTTCGCGTTGCTCTCGTTGTTCACGCGGCTCGCGTGGTTCACGGGCGCCACGGCCTTCGCGTGCTTCACGCGGTTCGCGTTGCTCGCGCGGTTCGCGCTCCTCGCGGCGTCCAGCCTGCTGACCGGTGCGTGCGCCGCCTGCGCCTGCGCCTTCGCCGCGGCCTGCCGCGTCGCGGCCGCCGGTGCGGCGATTGCGGTTGCGCTCGCCGCCGCTCTTCTCACCGCGCTCGGTACGCGCTTCGCGGGTCGGACGGGCGGTTTTTTCGGGTTGAGCCGCCGGTGCCGGTGCCGGTGTCGCAGCCGGTTCGCCGCCGAAGAGGCGCTTGATCCAGCCGAAGAAGCCGCCGCCCGCTGGCGTGACGGCCACCTGCGCTGCGACGGGCGCGGCTTCGGTGGCCTTGACCGGTGCGCTCGGCGCCGGACGCTCCGGCGTGATGCCCTTCACCGCGGCTTCCTGCTTCGGCTTGGCTTCTGCGGTGCGCTTGCTGTAGCCGGTTTCCGACTCGAGTTCGCGAGCCGCTTCCTCGGCCATCTTCCACGAAGCGCGCGGGTCGTCGAGGCGTGCATCGTCGTGACGCAGGCGTTCGAGCTTGTAGTGCGGCGTTTCGAGGTGCTTGTTCGGGATCAGAACGACCGCAACCTTGAAGCGCGACTCGATCTTGTTGATTTCCGAGCGCTTCTCGTTGAGCAGGAAGGCGGTCACTTCGACCGGCACCTGGCAATGAATTGCCGCGGTGTTTTCCTTCATCGCCTCTTCCTGGATGATGCGCAGGACCTGGAGCGCCGACGATTCCGTATCGCGGATATGACCCGTGCCGTTACAGCGCGGGCAGGTGACGTGGCTGCCTTCCGAGAGGGCGGGGCGCAGGCGCTGGCGCGACAGTTCCATCAGGCCGAAGCGCGAGATCTTGCCCATCTGCACGCGCGCGCGGTCGTGGCGCAGCGCGTCCTTCAGGCGCTGCTCGACTTCGCGCTGGCTCTTGGCCGACTCCATGTCGATGAAGTCGATCACGATCAGGCCGCCGAGGTCGCGCAGACGCAACTGGCGCGCCACTTCGTCGGCGGCTTCCAGGTTGGTGCGTGCGGCGGTTTCCTCGATGTCGGCGCCCTTGGTGGCGCGCGCCGAGTTCACGTCGATGGCGACGAGCGCCTCGGTGTGGTCGATCACGATCGCGCCGCCCGAGGGCAGCGGCACCGTGCGCGAGTACGCCGTCTCGATCTGGTGCTCGATCTGAAAACGCGAGAAAAGCGGCACGTCGTCGTGATACCGCTTCACCTTATTGACATTGTCCGGCATCACGATATCCATGAAGGCGCGTGCCTGGTCATGGATTTCAGTGGTGTCGATGAGGATTTCGCCGATGTCCGGCTGGAAGTAGTCGCGGATCGCGCGAATGACGAGGCTCGATTCCAGGTAGATCAGCATGGGCTGACCGGACTGGCCGGCCTGCGACGCGGCTTCGATGGCGCGCCAGAGTTGCAGCAGGTAGTTCAGGTCCCACTGGAGCTCTTCGGCGGAGCGGCCGATGCCGGCCGTGCGCGCGATGATGCTCATGCCGTCCGGCAGTTGCAGCTGCGCCATGGTTTCGCGCAGTTCCTGACGGTCGTCACCCTCGATGCGGCGCGACACGCCGCCGCCGCGCGGGTTGTTCGGCATGAGGACGAGGTAGCGGCCGGCGAGCGAGATGAACGTGGTGAGGGCGGCGCCCTTGTTGCCGCGTTCTTCCTTCTCGACCTGGACGATCAGTTCCTGGCCTTCCTTGAGGGCGTCCTGGATGCGCGCGCCGCGCATGTCGATGCCTTCGCGGAAGTACTGGCGGGCGACTTCCTTGAACGGCAGGAAGCCGTGGCGGTCTTCGCCGTAGTTGACGAAGCACGCTTCGAGCGAAGGCTCGATGCGGGTGACGATCCCCTTGTAGATATTGCCTTTGCGCTGTTCGCGCCCGGCGGTTTCGATGTCGATGTCGATGAGCTTCTGTCCATCGACGATGGCGACACGCAGTTCTTCCTGCTGTGTCGCGTTGAACAGCATTCGTTTCATTGAACGACTCCAGTGCGCTCACGCGCGAGCCGCACGGTGCGCGGCGGCGACGCCAGGCAGCACGGTGCGGGCAGCGGTGAGCCGCGCCTTATTGTGTTGTCACAAGCACGCTGGAGCGGGAACGATGGCGGGGAGAATTGCCTTTTCTGGGCGCCGGTCCGGCGTTGAGTTGCCGTGGACGGGGCCGCGTGGGCACATGCGAAATACGTCTTCAAGAAGCGAAGAGACATGCCGCGGGTTCGCGACGGCAACGTTTTTCTGCGCTTCCAATCCACCTGCCTGCCGTGGCCATGATCATGCAGATGGTTTTGCCCATCGCACTGGCCGTGACAGATGCCAGCCGCAGCGGCGAACCGCGCGCGCTTGCAACTGGATCAGGTTCGCGGCCTCAGGATTCAATCAGGGCCGCGCACGGGAAGCTTTTCAGGAACGCCCGCCTTCCCCCTCGGGGTGTCTCTCCACTTTTGACGTCGCCGTGTCCCGCACATTGCCGGGACGCTTCGGGCGCTCGCCGTATTTTCGCCACCAGCGCCTCCTTCTGCGGTCACTTCGACCGCGCGACGGGACGCGCCGGATAAATTCTTTATACCAATGTTCCGTTACCGTCGGAGCCGCTCCTGACCGAACGTGCCTGTGGGCGCCGTCCCTGCCGGAGTGGTAATCCGTGCGTGCAACTCGTTGCTTCTCATCAAGCGGGGTGAGCAACCAGCCCCGGGCGCAAGTAAAATAACGGTTTATCGCTTGCAGCCTGCGCTCGCCGCGTGGTCCGAGTCCAGGATAACCCTCTTGGGGTTCGCAGGACATTTGGCCGTATGGCCTACCGTTGCGTCGGCGCTGGGCAAATTATATTCAGAATGAAAGGCTTAGGCAAAATATCCCAGAATCAGGTCGCAAGCGACCAGGTTTCGTTCGTCGAAATCGACGAGGGCGCGGCCGGTCAGCGCATCGACAATTTTCTCTTGCGCGTCTGCAAAGGCGTGCCGAAGAGCCACATCTATCGTATTTTGCGCAGCGGGGAAGTGCGCGTTAATAAGGGGCGGGTCGACGCGCAATATCGGCTCGCAGAAGGCGACATCGTGCGCGTGCCGCCCATCCGCACATCGCAATCGAGCGCGCCGGCTGGTGCCGCGCCTGTCCCGGCGGCCCAGTTTCCGATCATCTACGAGGACGACGCGCTGCTCGTCATCGACAAGCCCGCCGGCGTGGCCGTGCACGGCGGCAGCGGCGTGGCGTTCGGCGTGATCGAGCAGTTGCGCGAAGCGCGCCCGCAGGGCAAGTTTCTCGAACTGGTCCATCGGCTAGACCGCGAAACTTCGGGCGTGCTCATGCTTGCGAAGAAGCGCGCCGCGCTCGTCGGCCTGCATGCGCAGATGCGCGACAACCAGACCGACAAGCGCTATTTCGCCTGCGTCCACGGCGAATGGGCGAGCGACTGGGGCCGCCGGCGCGCCGTGAAGGAGCCGCTTCATAAGTATCTGACCCCGGAAGGCGAGCGCCGCGTGCGCGTGCAACCGGACGGTTTGCCCTCACATACGGTCTTCAATCTCGTCGAGCGCTGGCCGGGTTACGCGCTGCTGGAAGCTGAGTTGAAGACGGGCCGCACGCACCAGATTCGCGTGCACCTCGCTCACCTCGGGCTGCCGATCGTCGGCGACGCCAAGTACGGCGACTTCGCGCTCAACAAGGAACTCGCGCGCACGGGTGCGCGTCCGGGCATCAAGCGCATGTTTTTGCATGCGCACCGGTTGAAGCTTGTTCACCCGATTACGGGCGCCCCGTTGCAGTTCGAGGCGCCGTTGCCGTCGGATTGCCGCGGCTTCGTCGACGCGCTGCGCGCGCAGCGCGAGGGCGGCGCTGGCGAAGACGCCACCGCCCGGCCTGACGCGGCGCGACCTGACGCGGCCCGTCCCGAATGACACCGAATCTGACAGCGTTTGGAGAAGTCCTGCATGGCTCGAGAATTATTTGACCTGATTGTGTTCGACTGGGACGGCACCCTGATGGACTCAACCGCCCATATCACGCGCAGCATCCAGGCGGCGTGCCGCGACCTCGGCCTGCCCGTGCCCGGCGACGAGGCGGCGAGCTATGTGATCGGCCTCGGCCTGCGCGAGGCGCTGCAGATTGCCGCGCCCACGCTCGATCCGGCCGACTACCCGCGGCTCGTGGAGCGTTACCGCATCCATTATTTGCTGAAGGACCAGCAGACCGAACTGTTCGCAGGCGTGCGCGAGATGCTCACGGAACTGCGCGACACCGGCTACCTGCTCGCCGTAGCGACGGGCAAGAGTCGGGTGGGGCTGAATCGCGCGCTGGCGGATTCGCGGCTCACCAGCCTCTTCGACGGCACCCGCTGCGCCGACGAAACCTTCTCGAAGCCGCATCCAGCCATGCTTCAGGAGCTCACGCGTGAATTGGGGCAGGATCTCGGTCGCACGGTGATGGTCGGCGACACGACGCACGACCTGCAGATGGCGATCAATGCGGGCGCGGCGGCCATTGGCGTGGCGTATGGCGCGCATGCGCCCGGCGCGCTCGAAAAGCTCGAGCCGCGCTTCGTCGCGCAAGACGTGGCCGCGCTGGCGGGCTGGCTGCGGGAGAACGCATGAGCGCGGCGCCGCAGGCTCCGACGCCCGAGCCGGTGCGCGTGTGCGCGGCCGACGAACTCGCCGAGGGCGGCGAGGGGCGGCGCATGAACGCGAGCTACGCGGGCGGCGACGCCGTGGTGTTCTTCGTGCGCTATGGCGGCGAGGTGTACGGCTACCTGAACCGTTGCGCGCACGTCCCGATGGAACTCGACTGGGTCGAGGGCCAGTTCTTCGAATCGTCGGGGCTCTATCTGATGTGCGCCACGCACGGCGCGATCTACCAGCCCGACACGGGCAAGTGCGTGGGCGGCCCATGCCGCGGCGGCCGTTTGCGCCCCGTGCAAGTCGAGGAACGCGACACGCCAGAGGGCCGTGCGGTATTCTGGCTGCCGGACGACGCTTTGCGTCCGACCCCAACCTGACCCGTGATCTTCGACCCCTTTCGACCCGTTACCCGCTCGCATGTCCGACAATCCGACCCCTGATTCGAACGAAGCACCCCGCGCGCCTTCGTCAGACCGCGGCGCGTCCGCGCCTGGCTGGGAGCGCGAGGCGCTCGAACGCATCGCGCTCGCGGCGATCACCGAACAGCGCGCGGCGCGGCGCTGGCGCATCTTCTTTCGCTTCGCGTTTCTCGCCGTGTTCGTGGTGATCGCGTGGGCGATCCTCGATCTTTCAGGCGCGCGCGTGGAAAGCGAAGGGCGTCATACGGCGCTCGTTTCGCTCGACGGCGAGATCGGCTCCGACACTTCGGCGAATGCCGAGGACATCATCAGCGCGCTGGACAGTGCCTTCGACGACGACGGCACCGCGGGCGTGATCCTGCACATCGACAGCCCCGGTGGCAGCCCGGTGCAGGCCGGCATCATCAACGACGAGATTCACCGTCTGCGCACGAAGTACCCGGCCATCCCGCTGTATGTGGTGGTGGGCGATATGTGCGCGTCGGGGGGCTACTACGTCGCGGCCGCTGCCGACAAGATCTACGTCAACAAGGCGAGCATCGTGGGCTCGATCGGCGTGCTGATGGACGGTTTCGGCTTTACCGGACTCATGGACAAGCTCGGTATTCAGCGGCGCCTGCGCACCTCCGGCGAAAACAAGGGCTTCTTCGATCCCTTCTCCCCCGACACGCCGAAAATGGACGCGCATGCCCAGGAGATGCTCGACCAGATCCACCAGCAGTTCATCGACGCCGTGAAGGCGGGCCGCGGCAAGCGCCTGAAGGACTCGGCGGATATTTTCACGGGGCTGTTCTGGACCGGGCAGAAGAGTGTGGAACTCGGTCTTGCCGATGGCTACGGCGACACCGACTACGTGGCGCGCGAAGTCATCAAGGCGCCGGATGTCGTCGATTACACGGTCAAGCAGAGCCTCACCGATCGCGTGGCGAAGCGCGTGGGCGCGAACATCGGCTCGGCGGCAATGCATTCGCTGCTGATGGGTGGCAAGCTGTCGGTGCACTGAGCGCTGGCGGCACTTCAGCTTTCGCTCGTCCTCAATAAAAATCGGCCGCTGCGCAATGGTGCGCAGCGGCCGATTCGTTTTTGTGCACCGAAGCGGGTTCAGTTCGCGAGCATCAGGAAAATCGCCGGCCGCTTGTGCAAGTCGGGCGCGGGCTTCTTCTTCCAGTCGGACACGGCGCGGCTCACGATCGTCTCGGTGGGCAGCGTGAGATCGGCGGCGACGCACACGAGCGTGGAGGGCGCGCAGGTCGCGAGCAGGGCGTCGAGCAGCGTGCGGTTGCGATAGGGCGTCTCGATAAAGATCTGCGTCTGCTTGCCCTTGCGCGAGATCTGCTCCAGTTCGCGCAGCTTTTTCACGCGCTCGTTCGCGTCGACGGGCAGGTAGCCGTGAAACGCGAAGCTCTGGCCGTTCAGGCCCGACGCCATCAACGCGAGCAGGATCGAACTCGGGCCCACGAGCGGCACGACCTTGATGCCGCGCTCGTGCGCGCGCCGCACGAGCAGCGCGCCCGGATCGGCGACTGCGGGCACGCCCGCCTCGGAAACGAGCCCCGTGTCGATGCCCGCGAGAAGTGGCGCGAGCAGCTTCTCGACTTCGCCTGCGGGCGTGTTGACGTTCAGTTCGCGGATTTCGATTTCCTGGATTGGACGCGTCGTGCCCACGCGCTTGAGGAAGGCGCGCGTGGTCTTCGCGTTTTCGCCGATGTAGCTTGCGAGCGCGCCCGCGCGTTCGCGCACGGGCATCGGCAGCACGGCGTTCAGCGCGGCATCGTCGCCTTCGCCGAGCGTGTTGGGGATCAAATAGAGGGTACCCAGGCTCATGCTTGCATCTCCAGCAGCGGATAGCCCGCGGCGAGCAGCATGCGCGTGAGCGCGATGAGCGGCAGGCCGATCAGGGCGGTGGGATCGTCCGATTCGATCGCTTCGAGCAACGCGATGCCGAGCCCTTCCGATTTCGCGCTGCCCGCGCAGTCATAAGGCATTTCGGCGCGCAGATAGGCGTCGAGCGCCGCATCGGGCAGGTCGCGAAAGCGCACCTTCGTGACGACATCGACGGTATCCGTTTGGCCAGTAGCGGTGTCGAGCAGGCTCAGGGCACTATGGAACAACACGTCGCGCCCGCGCATGGCCTGCAGCTGCTCGAGCGCGCGCTCGTGCGTGCCGGGCTTGCCGATCTGGCGGCCATCGAAGGTGGCGACCTGGTCGGATCCGATCACGAGCGTGCGCGCGGCGCCCGCGGGCAGGGCGGCAGCCACTGCGCGGGCCTTCGCTGCGGCGAGGCGCAGCGCCGTCGCCTCGGGCGTTTCGCCGGGGTGCGGCGTTTCGTCGATGGCGGGTACGGCAGTCTCGAAAGGAATGCGCAGACGTTCGAGCAACTCGCGCCGGTAGCGCGAGCTGGAGGCGAGGATGAGAATAGGGCGGCCCGTGCGCGGGGCCTGCGAGGGAGAATCCTGCATGTTCGATCGAAGTATGAAAACGGCTGCGAATGTGACTGGCGTGGCTGGAACGTGCGGCTGTGGTTTCGGGTTTTCGGCTTGATTTCGTCTCGAAAACGGGGGCGGATTCCCCGCGAAACGTTCGCAAAACGTCGTCGGGGCCGCCCGAAAACCACGCTCGCACAGACCCTTGCGTACGCGAGCTTAAGTGTTTGACTCACAAAGATAAAGGCGATATGATTTTGGGCTTTTCATCGGTATGCTCTCGTCGCACGTCTTGTGCGGGCGCCAATATTTCCCGGCGTCACGCCGTTAGAGACCTTGCCGACAGTAGTGCGCCGGTGGGCCAGTACAGGCCGGTACTAGCTGGATTGCTGCGAGCCGCTGTTGGCTTTCGCGCATCGCTCGCCGGTCGCCCAAGCCTTGAAGCGGGAGAGCGCACATGACCGAACATACTGGTAAGCCTGCTGGCGCTGAACTGAACCCGCGTGACTTCGATATCTTCGAATTCGCGCGCAGCGAGCGCGAGGCAGCAGGCGTCGTGCGCGTCTCGCAACTGCCGCGCATGTTAAACGAAGTCCCGGCCGAGGCGCCAGATCGCGATACCGCGTTCACCTGGCAGGCTGCGGGCTTTATCCAGCAGGAATTGCAGGACAACGGCACCGAAGGGGCGCAGCCATACCTGCGCCTTGCCGTTCACGGTGGCGCGTGGCTCACGTGCCAGCGGTGCCTCGCTCCGTACGAGCAGGCATTCAATGCGGGTGCGACCTTCCGTATCGTCCAGACGGAAGAAGAGGCGGACGAGTTTCCGCTCGACGACGATGAAGTCGAAGTGATCGTGGGCTCGCGCCATTTCGATCTCGTCGACTTGATCGAAGAGGAGCTGTTGCTCTCGCTGCCGCTGGTGCCGAAGCACGAAGTCTGTCCGGAAATTCACGAAAGTCTCGCCTCGGGTCCCGATGGCGCGGAGGGCGTGGATTCCGTGGACGACGTGCCGGAGCAGGAAATCGAGCCGGAAGAGCGCGTCAACCCGTTTGCGGCGCTCGAATCGCTCAAGAAGGACGGTCCTGGCAGCAAGCACTAAGCTAAGCCTTAGGCAGTTGC
Source organism: Paraburkholderia flagellata (assembly GCF_021390645.1). Lineage (GTDB taxonomy): Bacteria > Pseudomonadota > Gammaproteobacteria > Burkholderiales > Burkholderiaceae > Paraburkholderia > Paraburkholderia flagellata. Next base: position 2,172,438 of record NZ_JAJEJT010000001.1, on the reverse strand, counting down.
ATGGGGCAGGCAGTACCAGACGCGTGGGCCTGAGCCCGGAGTCCGGCCACCCAAGGGTGGCGGCGGCCGGATCGGGCTGTGTTAGAATTCGGAAAATTTTCAGGAGTTATCATGGCAGTTCAACAAAACAAGAAGTCGCCGTCGAAGCGCGGTATGCACCGCTCGCACGATTTCCTCACGGGCGCGCCGCTGGCCGTCGAGCCGAGCACGGGTGAAGTGCATCTGCGTCACCACATCAGCCCGAACGGCTACTACCGCGGCAAGAAAGTCGTCAAGACCAAGAACGACTAATCGTTCCAGCGTGCGGCGCGTGGCTTGCAGCCTGGCGCCGCATCTGACGATTCTGTTCGCTTGACCATATTTCGGCTCGGCAAAAAGGCGGCATTCAACTGCCGCTTTTTTATGCCTGAAATCCGTCGCATTCCATGACTGTTACGCTCACGATAGATTGCATGGGAGGCGACCACGGCCCGTCCGTGACGGTGCCTGCCGCAGTCCATTTCGTCCGCTCGCACCCCGACGCGCATCTCATGCTCGTGGGCGTCGAGTCGGCGGTTCGCGCCCAGTTGAAAAAGCTGAAGGCGTCGGACCATCCCGCGCTTACCGTCGTGCCCGCCACCGAGGTCGTCGAAATGGACGATCCGGTTGAAGTCGCTCTGCGCAAGAAAAAAGATTCGTCGATGCGCGTTGCGCTCAATCGCGTGAAAGAGGGCGAGGCGCAAGCCTGCATCTCGGCCGGCAACACCGGCGCGCTGATGGCCGTTTCGCGCTATGTGCTCAAGACGTTGCCTGGCATCGAACGCCCGGCTATCGCCTTTGCATTGCCCAATCCACGCGGTTACACGACGATGCTCGACCTCGGCGCGAACGTCGACTGCGAGCCGCAGCATCTGCTGCAGTTCGCGGAGATGGGCCATGCGCTCGTCGCGGCGCTCGAGGGCAAGGATCGCCCAACCATCGGGCTCCTGAATATCGGCGAAGAAGTCATCAAGGGCAACGAGACCATCAAGCGCGCGGGCGAGCTCCTGCGCGCGAGCACGCTGAACTTCCGCGGCAACGTCGAAGGCAACGACATTTACAAGGGCACCGTCGACGTCATCGTCTGTGACGGTTTCGTTGGGAATGTCGCGCTCAAGACGTCGGAGGGCCTCGCGCAGATGCTCAACGACATGATCAAGGAAGAGTTCGGCCGCTCGTGGCTCACGAAGCTCATGGCGATTGCCGCACTGCCCGTGCTGATGCGCTTCAAGAAGCGCGTGGACCATCGCCAGTACAACGGCGCGGCGTTGCTCGGCCTGAAAAGTCTCGTCATCAAGAGCCACGGCTCGGCCGATGCCTACGCGTTTGAGTGTGCGATCAATCGCGGGTATGATGCCGTCAAAAATGGCGTGCTTGAGCGCCTTGCGCGCGCCATGGAAGAAAACGCCGGTTCGCTCGAACGGGCGGCAGACGAGACCGGCGGCGCCCAGAACGTGCAAGCCGCTCAGGCGGGGCAGGCTACCAGCGCGCCCAGCCAGGCAGCGGGCGAGGTACCGCCCGGCGCCGCATCATCCTCGAAGGCATAATGGCTCAATCGACTCTGTATTCCCGCGTGATCGGCACGGGCAGCTACCTTCCGCCTGATCGCGTCACCAACCAGGAACTGGCCGAACGGCTCGCCGCGAAAGGCGTCGAGACGAGCGACGAGTGGATCGTGGCCCGCACCGGCATTCACGCGCGCCACTTCGCCGCACCGGACGTCACGACGAGCGATCTCGCGCTTGCGGCGTCGCAGCGCGCGATCGCGGCGGCCGATGTCGATCCGCAGTCGATCGACCTCATCATCGTCGCCACTTCCACGCCCGATTTCGTGTTTCCGAGCACGGCCTGCCTCTTGCAGAACAAGCTCGGCATCCGCAATCACGGTGCGGCGTTTGACGTGCAGGCCGTGTGTTCGGGCTTCGCGTATGCCGTTTCGGTGGCTGACAGCCTCATCCGCAGTGGCCAGAACCGCACGGCGCTCGTGGTCGGCGCGGAAACTTTCTCGCGTATTCTCGACTTCAACGACCGCACCACCTGCGTGCTGTTCGGCGACGGCGCAGGCGCGATCGTGCTGCAGGCCTCGAGCGAACCGGGCGTGCTCTCAAGCGCGCTGCACGCCGACGGCAGCTACGCGCACATCCTGTGCACGCCGGGCAACGTGCATGGCGGCGTGATCGCCGGCAACGCGTTCCTGCACATGGACGGCCAGGCCGTGTTCAAGCTCGCCGTGAACGTGCTCGAAAAGGTCGCGATCGAGGCGCTCGACAAGGCGCAACTCACTGCCGACCAGGTCGACTGGCTGATTCCGCACCAGGCCAACATCCGCATCATGCAGGGCACCTGCCGCAAGCTCGGCCTGCCCGCCGAGCGCATGGTGGTGACGGTGGGCGAGCATGGCAACACCTCGGCGGCCTCGATTCCGCTCGCCTTTGATGTCGCGGTGCGCGACGGCCGCATCAAGCGCGGCCAGAACGTGCTGATCGAAGGCGTGGGCGGCGGCTTCACCTGGGGCGCCTCCGTCATCCGCTTCTAAACATTCTGAGCGGGCTTTCGCGCTCCCGCAGCCGGGCTGTACGCACGACATGCACGTTGTGCGCCGCCGGCGGCGGTTCATCCGAGCGCATTGCCCACCCGTATTGACCGAATTTGGGGACGTTATGAAATTTGCGTTCGTTTTTCCTGGGCAAGGCTCGCAGGCCGTCGGCATGCTCGACGCCTTTGCCGATCACGCTATCGTGCGCGAGACGCTGCAAGAAGCGTCCGACGCGCTCGGCCAGGACCTCGGCAAGCTGATCGCCGAAGGCCCCGCTGAAGAACTCAACCTCACCACCAACACGCAGCCGGTCATGCTCACCGCCGCCTACGCCGTTTACCGCGCGTGGCAGCAGGCGGGCGGCCCGGCGCCGGCCATCGTCGCGGGTCACAGCCTCGGCGAATACACGGCGCTCGTCGCCGCCGGCGTGCTCGCGTTCCGCGACGCCGTGCCGCTCGTGCGCTTTCGCGCCCAGGCCATGCAAAGCGCGGTGCCGGTGGGCGAGGGCGGCATGGCCGCCGTGCTCGGTCTCGACGACGACACCGTGCGCGCAGTCTGCGCCGAAGCCGCAGCTGCGAGCGGCGGCGTGGTCGAAGCCGTCAACTTCAACGCGCCGGCGCAAGTCGTGATCGCAGGCCACAAGGGCGCGGTCGAGAAGGCCTGCGAAATCGCCAAGGCGAAGGGCGCCAAGCGCGCGCTGCCGCTGCCGGTTTCGGCGCCATTCCACTCGTCACTGCTCAAGGCCGCCTCGGACCAGTTGCGCGACTACCTCGCGAGCGTCACGCTGAATGCGCCGCAAATTCCCGTGGTGAACAACGTCGACGTGGCCTTCGAAACCGACCCCGCGAAGATCCGCGACGCGCTCGTGCGCCAGGCCGCGGGTGCCGTGCGCTGGGTCGAGTGCGTGCAGGCCATCGCGGCGCAAGGCGCGACGCACGTGGTCGAATGCGGTCCGGGCAAGGTGCTTGCGGGCCTCACCAAGCGTATCGACGGCAAGCTGGTCGGCGCCTCGGTGCTCGATCCGAAGTCGCTCGATGAAGCGCTCGCGCTTCTGAAGGCGTAAGCGTCTACGTCACCACCGCTAACGGATTCAAACGATGGAAAAGACTCTCGACAATCAAGCCGCAATCGTCACCGGCGCCACGCGTGGTATCGGCCGCGCGATCGCGCTGGAACTGGCGCGCCAGGGCGCGACGGTGATCGGTACGGCAACGAGCGAAGCCGGCGCGCAGGCAATTTCTGCCGCCTTCGAAGCGGCGGGCCTGAAGGGGCGCGGCGCCGTGCTCAACGTGAACGACGGCGCTGCGGCAGAAGCGCTCATCGACGCAACGGTCAAGGAATTCGGCGGTCTCGCTATCCTCGTCAATAATGCGGGCATCACGCAGGACAACCTGGCGATGCGCATGAAGGACGACGAGTGGGATTCGGTCATCGACACCAACCTGAAGTCGGTGTTCCGCCTCTCGCGCGCCGTGCTGCGCCCGATGATGAAGGCCAAGGGCGGCCGCATCATCAACATCACGTCGGTGGTGGGCTCGTCGGGCAACCCGGGCCAGGCCAACTACGCGGCCGCCAAGGCCGGCGTGGCGGGCATGACACGCGCACTCGCACGCGAGATCGGCAGCCGCGGCATCACCGTGAACTGCGTCGCGCCGGGTTTCATCGACACCGACATGACGAAGGACCTGCCGGCGGAGCAGCAAGCCGCGCTCAAGCAGCAGATTCCGCTGGGCCGCCTCGGCAGCCCGGACGACATCGCGCACGCGGTCGCATTCCTCGCGTCGCCGCAGGCGGCCTATATCACGGGCACGACGTTGCACGTGAACGGCGGCATGTATATGTCTTAACCGGATTCAGGTACTATCCGCGCCTTGATGCGCTTGATGCAAAAACCTTGCGCAAGCGCCGTCGCGGATAGCCATTCCGGAACCTTGAGCGCCGCTTTTCAGCCAGGTCAAACCTGATAAAATGCGCGCACTCGCATTCATGAGCTAACTTTTTTCCCTTGGAGGGGTAATGGACAACATCGAACAGCGCGTCAAGAAGATCGTCGCCGAGCAACTGGGCGTCGCCGAAGCTGAAATCAAGAACGAAGCTTCGTTCGTGAACGATCTGGGCGCAGACTCGCTCGACACCGTCGAACTGGTCATGGCTCTCGAAGACGAGTTCGGCATGGAAATCCCGGACGAGGAAGCCGAGAAAATCACGACGGTTCAGCAAGCGATCGACTACGCTCGCGCGAACGTCAAGGCCTAAGCGCCCGATTCCCGCCTGGGCCGCGCAACGCATGCGCGCTAGCGGCCCGCGAGGACGCTCGCCCGTGAAACCGCATACGCCTGCCGCACTCGCTGCGGGGCATCTGCCGGTCAACTAGCCACAGGGCTCACAGGAGCATTTCCTGTGGCCTCTGTGGCTTTTGTTTTTGTCATCTATGGATAAGGGGTTACCGTGAGCCGTCGTCGAGTTGTTGTTACAGGCCTGGGGCTGATTTCGCCTGTTGGCAATAATGTTGCCGACGGCTGGGCCAATCTGGTCGCCGGGAAGTCCGGCATCGCCAACATCACGAAGTTCGACGCTACGAACTTCTCGACCCGCTTTGCCGGCGAAGTGAAGGGCTTCAACGTCGAAGACTACATGCCGGCGAAAGAAGCGCGCCATATGGATACGTTCATCCATTACGGCATTGCTGCGGGCATCCAGGCGATCAAGGACAGCGGGCTCGAAGTCACCGAAGCGAACGCGGAACGGATCGGCGTGAACGTTGGCTCGGGCATCGGCGGTCTGCCGATGATCGAAGTCACGCAAACCGAACTGCTCAACCGCGGTCCGCGCCGCATTTCGCCGTTCTTTGTGCCGGCCTCGATCATCAACATGATCTCGGGCCATCTGTCGATCAAGTACGGCCTCAAGGGCCCGAATCTGGCGATGGTTACGGCTTGCACGACCGGTCTGCACTGCATCGGCGAAGCGTCGCGTCTGATCGAATACGGCGACTGCGACGTGATGATCGCGGGTGGCGCGGAATCGACCGTGTCGCCGCTCGGTATCGGCGGCTTCGCGGCGGCGCGCGCGCTCTCGCAGCGCAACGACGATCCGGCGACGGCGAGCCGTCCGTGGGACAAGGACCGTGACGGCTTTGTGCTTGGCGAAGGCGCCGGCGTGATGGTGCTCGAAGAGTACGAACACGCGAAGGCGCGCGGCGCGAAGATCTATGCGGAAATCGGCGGCTACGGCATGAGCGGCGACGCGTATCACATGACCGCTCCGCTGGAAGACGGCGATGGTGCGCGCCGCTGCATGATCGCCGCGATGAAGAACGCGGGCGTCAACGCCAATGAAGTGAACTGGCTGAGCGCGCACGGCACGTCAACGCCGCTGGGCGACCTCGCGGAAACCACGGCGATCAAGCGCGCCTTCGGCGATCATGCGAAGGACATCGTCGTGAACTCGACCAAGTCGATGACGGGCCACCTGTTGGGTGGCGCGGGCGGGCTGGAATCGGTGTTCACGGTGCTGGCCGTGCACAACCAGATCTCGCCGCCGACGATCAATATCTTCAACCAGGATCCGGCATGTGACCTGGACTACTGCGCGAACACCGCGCGGGACATGAAGATCGACGTCGCGCTGAAGAACTCGTTCGGCTTCGGCGGCACGAACGGCACGCTCGTCTTCAAGCGTCACGCTTGATTCCGCACGACGAGACAGCGGCCGCGCCGGATCCTTCGGCCGGCCGCGTTCCTGCTTTCCCCTCGCGGCGCGCGGGCGCGCCGCTTCTTTCCCTGCGTCCGTCGCTCGCATTGCAACTCCTCGTTGCGGCGGGCTTGGGCGTGGCCACGGCCGCCGTCTACACGACACTTGCGCCATGGCTCGGCGTCTGGCAAGCCTTGCCTGTTACGCTGGCGTTCTTCGCGACCGGTGGCCTTGCGGCTGCGGCGTGGCGTCGCAAGCAGCCAGCGTTCATCGAAATCGGGTCAGATTTCCTCGCGGCGTATTCGCGCGATGGCGCTTGCCTCGCGGCCGGGCGGCTTGCCGGCGCTGCGCAATGGGGCACATGGCTGCTCGCGCTTGTCGTGGAGCAGGGTGCACGCCGCGCGACGATTCTCGTCGCCGCCGACGCCGTCCCGGCAGATATCTTCCGTACCTTCGCCGTGCGCGCGCGCAGCGCGGCCGGCCGCTGAGCTTCCCTTCGCTGTAAAGCTTGTAACCGCTGTTACTCGCTTAACGTGAGACCGTGGCGGGGACGCTACAATGGTGCCCCCACGTCTCCAACATGTGCTAACGGATTTTTCAGGTGAGCGAAAAAGAAATTGATCAGGTTCTGGTCGAGCGCGTGCAAAAAGGCGACAAGGCCGCGTTTGAGCTCCTGGTCTCGAAATACCACCGCAAGATCATCCGGCTGATCTCGCGCCTCGTACGGGACCCCGCCGAGGTCGAGGACGTGGCCCAGGACGCCTTTATCAAGGCTTACCGCGCACTTCCGCAGTTTCGTGGCGAATCGGCTTTCTATACGTGGTTGTACCGAATTGCTGTCAATACGGCGAAGAACTACCTTGCCACGCAGGGTAGACGCGCGCCGACTTCTACCGAGGCAGATGCTGAAGAAGCTGAAACTTTCTCGGACGCCGATCAACTAAGGGATATCAATACGCCCGAGTCGATGTTGATGAGCAAGCAGATCGCCCAGACGGTCAATGCTGCAATGGCGGTTTTACCGGAAGAGTTGCGCACCGCCATTACGCTTCGGGAAATAGAAGGCCTAAGCTATGAGGAAATCGCCGAAATGATGGGGTGCCCGATCGGCACCGTCAGATCGAGAATTTTCCGCGCTCGGGAAGCCATTGCGGCAAAATTGCGTCCGCTGCTGGACACTCCGGAAGGCAAGCGCTGGTAAGAAGAACAACCAGCTCCGCCCCGGGCGGCGGCGCGATTCACCAGAATGAGTTGGTGTCATCAGGGACGTCTGTTAGGGAATGGGGAGCATCATGGGTTCGGTCTCGATGCAATCGGTATCAAGCTCGCGCGGCGAGCGTCTGTCCGCCTTCGTCGACGGTGAAGCGTCGGCGCAGGAGCATCTGAACGGAAATTATCTGGAACTCGACGGCGAAGGGTGCGCAGCCTGGTCGGAGTACCACCTGATCGGCGACGTACTGCGCTCGGACGATCTGGCCCTCAGTCAGGCGGCGAGCCGCGCTTTCATGACGGGTTTCGCCGCGCGGTTCGAAGCGGAGCCGCATCTGCTCGCACCCGCCGCGCTGCCGCAGGCGCAGGCTGGCCGCAATGAGCGCGTGGGCCGTATGCTGGCGCTGCGCCGCCGCGTGATGCCGTCGCTGGCCGTGGCTGCCGCGGCTGCCACGCTCACGTGGATCGTCATGCCGCAAATGCGCGGCGTGGGCATGGCCGGCGCGCCGCAAATCGCCGCCGTTCAGTCGCAGGGCGACGGCGTGCAGCGCGTGGCGATGAACACCGTGCCGGCGCCTGTTGCGGGCGCTCAGGACGGTAATATCATCCGCGACGCGCGCCTCGACGAATATCTCCAGGCGCATCAGCAGTTCGCCCAGCAGCCGGTCATATCGGATTCGATGCCGTACATCCGCTCAGCCGCTCTCACCACGCAAGGCCAATAAGTTTGATGCAGACATTGCGGTTGAATAAAAAGACGATCTGGGGGCGGTTGCCGGCATTCCTGTGCTGCGCAGCCGTGATGTTCACCGCTCTGTCTGTCGCCCCGCGTGCCCACGCGCAAGGCGCGTCCGCGGCCGACGCCGCCACGCGCCAGAGCGCGGCACAGCTGCTCGACCGCATCCAGCAGGCATCCCAGCAGCAAAGCTACGAAGGCACCTTCGTCTATCAGCGCGGCGAGTTCGTGCAGTCCTCGCGCATCACGCACTACGCCTCGAAGCAGGACGGCGAGTTCGAGAAGCTCGAAAGCCTCGACGGCAAGCCGCGCACGATGCTGCGCCACAACGACGATCTCTATACCTTCGTGCCCGAGCGCAAGCTGCTCGTCGTCGAAAAGCGTCAGAACAAGGACGCTTTCCCGGCGCTGCTTTCTACGAGCGGTGACCAGGTGCTCAGCGTCTACGAGCCGAAGATGCTCGGCAACGACCGCGTGGCTGGCCTCGACAGCCAGGTGATCCAGCTCGACCCGAAAGACAATTTCCGTTTCGCCTACAAGCTGTGGGCTGACGCGAAAACCGGTCTGCTGCTGCGTTCGCAGATGCTCGACCCTTCGAACGGCCAGGTGCTCCAGCAACTCGCGTTTACGCAGGTGCGCATCGGTGGTGCCGTCGACAAGACGCCTATCGTGAACGGCATGCGCAATATTGAGGGCTGGAACGTGGTGCGCCCGCCGCTCCAACCGGTCGACATAGAAGCGCAGGGCTGGTCGTTTGGCCAGACCGCACCGGGCTTCCAGAAGATTCGCGAAGTTCGGCGGCCCATGGCTGCACGCGACGCGAGCGATCCGCCTATTGCGGTCGATCAGGCGGTATTCTCTGACGGACTGTCCACGCTGTCCGTCTTTATCGAACCGGTCAAGAACAACAGTCGCAAGGAAGGCGCGGGCAGCAGTGGTGCGACCCACGTGCTCGTGAAGCGCAACGGCGATTACTTCATCACGTTGCTTGGCGAAGTGCCCCAGACCACGTTGCAGCAGTTCGCGTCTGCCATAGAATACAAGGCTCCCAGGTAAATCCTTCCTTCGGCTGACTTCGATATGACGATTCTCCCGCTGCGCAAATTCTTCGCGGCCGCGGTCGTGGCGGCGTGCCTGCCGTTCGCACCGCACGTGGCATCGGCGGCGCCGGCCGCCAACCTGCCCGACTTCGCCGACCTCGTGGACAAAGTGGGGCCGTCGGTCGTCAATATCCGCACCACCACACGCGTCTCCACGGCCCAGCGCGGACTCCCGCCGGGCATGGATCAAGGCGACATGTCAGAATTCTTCCGCCGCTTCTTTGGCATCCCGCTCCCGCAAGGGCCGCAGGGTGGGCAAGGCGGCGGTCAGGGCGGAGGCCAGGGCGGTGGCGGTCAAGGCGGAAGCCCCGGCGGTGGCGGTTCGGACTCGGGCCCCGACAGTGGCAACGACAGCGAACAGAACAGCGGCGTCGGCTCGGGTTTCATCCTGTCGAGCGACGGCTACGTGATGACCAACGCGCACGTGATCGACGACGCGGACAGCATCTACGTGACGCTCACCGACAAGCGCGAATTCAAGGCGAAGCTGATCGGCGTGGACGATCGCACGGACGTTGCCGTGGTGAAGATCCAGGCCGCGAATCTTCCGGCTGTGACGATGGGCGATTCGAACAAGGTGCGCGTGGGCGAGTGGGTCGTGGCGATCGGTTCGCCGTTCGGCCTCGAGAACACCGTGACGGCGGGCATCGTGAGCGCGAAGGGGCGTGACACGGGCGACTATCTGCCGTTCATCCAGACCGACGTGGCCGTGAACCCCGGCAACTCGGGCGGGCCGCTCATCAACATGCAAGGCGAGGTGATCGGCATCAACTCGCAGATCTATAGCCGCACCGGCGGCTTCATGGGCATTTCGTTCGCGATTCCGATCGACGAGGCGATGCGCGTGGCGGATCAGCTCAAGTCGACGGGCAAGGTCACGCGCGGCCGCATTGCCGTGGCGATCGGCGAGGTGACGAAGGACGTGGCCGACTCGCTCGGTTTGCCCAAGGCGCAAGGCGCGCTCGTCTCCAGCGTCGAGCCGGGCGGCCCGGCCGACAAGGCGGGCATCCAGCCTGGCGACATCATCCTGAAGTTCAACGGCACGAGCGTCGACGCCGCGACCGACCTGCCGCGCATGGTTGGCGACACGAAGCCGGGCACCAAGGCGACCGTCACGATCTGGCGCAAGGGCGCGACGCGCGATCTGCCGATCACGATCGCCGAGATGCAGACCGACAAAAGCGCGAAGGCCGACCAGAAAAAGGCGCCCGATCCCAAGCCGCGCGCGTTGAACGCGCTCGGTATCGCAGTGGTCGATATCCCCGCCGACCAGCTCGCCCAGCTCAAGATCAAGGGCGGTGCGATGGTGGATTCGGTGGACGGCCCGGCAGCGCGCGCCGGCCTGCAAAAGGGCGACATCATCTTGCGCGTGGGCGACACGGATATCACGGGCGCGAAGCAGTTTCAGGACGTGACTTCGCACCTCGACCCGCAGAAGATGGTGGCGGTGCTCGTGCGGCGCGGCGACAACACGCAGTTCGTTCCGCTGCGTCCACGCGCGCCGGGGCAGAAATAACGCCGATGCGCGCGCCTTTGCGGTCTTCGTCGGCAGCGCCGGGTGCGCTCGAACGTGTGAGCGCGCGCCTCGTGCTGTACGGGCGCGCGTGGTGTCATCTGTGTGAGGAGATGCGCGTGGCGCTCGAGCCGCTCGCCGTGGCAGCGGGCGCGCGGCTCGACGTCGTCGATGTCGATTCCGACCCCACACTCCAGGCGCGCTACGACGAACTCGTGCCGGTGCTCCTTTGTGACGGCGTCGAGCTGTGCCACTACCATCTCGACGAGGCGCGCGTGCGCGCTACGCTGGGCCTGGGCGCCGACGCACCGAGAGCGCTGCCTCAGGCGCCAGGCGGTGCGTGAAACGCGCATGCGATGCGCCGCGCGACGCGCACTCGCGCCATGACACATCCATTACGTCCCGGACGGTTCGCCTGTGGGACCCCTTTTCGGCTAAAATAGTCCGGTTTTTCATCTGTTTACGAGGCGTGTCCAGCTATCGTTGGGGCGCGCCTTTTTCGCTTGATCGGCACTGAATGAATCATATTCGTAACTTCTCGATCATTGCGCACATCGACCATGGCAAGTCGACGCTCGCCGATCGCATCATCCAGCTGTGTGGCGGCCTGTCCGACCGTGAGATGGAATCGCAGGTGCTCGACTCGATGGATCTCGAGCGCGAGCGCGGCATCACGATCAAGGCGCAGACCGCTGCGCTCTCGTACAAGGCGCGTGACGGCCAGGTCTACAACCTGAACCTGATCGACACGCCTGGCCACGTCGACTTCTCGTACGAGGTGAGCCGTTCGCTCTCGGCATGCGAGGGCGCTCTGCTCGTGGTGGACGCGAGCCAGGGCGTCGAGGCGCAGACGGTGGCGAACTGCTACACCGCGATCGAACTCGGCGTTGAAGTCGTGCCGGTGCTCAACAAGATCGACCTGCCCGCCGCCAACCCCGAAAACGCCATCGAAGAGATCGAGGACGTGATCGGCATCGACGCGACTGACGCCACTCGCTGCAGCGCGAAGACCGGCCTCGGCGTGGAAGACGTGCTCGAAGCGCTCATCGCCAAGGTGCCGCCGCCCAAGGGCGATCCGCAAGCGCCGCTGCAGGCGCTCATCATCGACTCGTGGTTCGACAACTACGTCGGTGTGGTGATGCTCGTGCGTATCGTCAACGGTACGCTGCGTCCGAAGGACAAGATCAAGCTGATGGCCACCGGCGCGCAGTATCCGGTCGAGCACGTCGGCGTGTTCTCGCCGAAGTCGCGCGACCTCGAGCAGCTCTCGGCGGGGCAGGTGGGCTTTATCATCGCCGGCATCAAGGAACTTGCCGCGACCAAGGTGGGCGACACCGTCACGCTCGTGAACCGGCCGGCGCCCGAGCCGCTGCCGGGCTTCAAGGAAGTGAAGCCGCAGGTGTTCGCGGGCCTCTATCCGGTCGAGGCGAACCAGTATGACGCGCTGCGCGAATCGCTCGAAAAGCTGAAGCTCAACGACGCTTCGCTGCAATACGAACCGGAAGTCTCGCAGGCGCTTGGCTTCGGTTTCCGCTGCGGCTTCCTGGGTCTCCTGCACATGGAAATCGTGCAGGAGCGTCTCGAGCGCGAGTTCGACATGGATCTCATCACCACGGCGCCGACCGTGGTGTACGAAGTCGTGCAGGCGGACGGCACCCTGATCAAGGTCGAGAACCCGGCAAAGATGCCGGAGCCCTCGAAGATCGGCGAAATCCGCGAGCCGATCGTCACGGTGAATCTGTACATGCCGCAGGACTACGTGGGTTCGGTTATCACGCTCTGTACGCAGAAGCGCGGCAACCAGATCAACATGCAGTACCACGGCCGCCAGGTGCAGCTCACCTACGAAATCCCAATGGCGGAAATCGTGCTCGACTTCTTCGACCGCCTGAAGTCGGTGTCGCGTGGCTATGCCTCGATGGACTACGAGTTCAAGGAATACCGCAGCTCGGACGTCGTGAAGGTCGACATGCTGATCAACGGCGACAAGGTCGATGCGCTGTCCGTTATCGTCCACCGCACGCAGTCGCAGTATCGCGGCCGCGAAGTGGCGGCGAAGATGCGCGAGATCATTCCGCGCCAGATGTACGACGTGGCCATTCAGGCCGCGATCGGCGCGCACATCATCGCGCGTGAGAACATCAAGGCGCTGCGCAAGAACGTGCTGGCCAAGTGCTACGGCGGCGACATCACGCGTAAGAAGAAGCTGCTTGAAAAGCAGAAGGAAGGCAAGAAGCGGATGAAGCAGGTCGGCTCGGTCGAGATTCCGCAAGAGGCATTCCTCGCCATCCTTCGTGTCGAAGATAAATAAGTAACGCAAATAAGCCGGACAACGGATCTCTACATGAATTTTGCGCTGATACTTTTTGTGCTCGTCATCTTGACGGGTGTTGCGTGGGTTGCAGACAAACTGGTGTTCATGCCACGTCGGCGCCTCGCCGCCGACGCGGCGGTCGCGGAGTTCGACCGTCAGCAGGAGCGTATCGGCGAGCGCTTCGCCGATGAAAACGCGCCTGCCACGCGTCAGAACCTGCGCAACGAAAAGCTGCGCCAGCCGTGGTGGCTCGAGTACACGGCGAGCTTCTTTCCCGTCATCCTGATCGTGTTCCTCGTACGCTCGTTCGTCGTGGAGCCGTTCAAGATCCCGTCGGGTTCGATGGTGCCCACGCTGCTAGTGGGTGACTTCATCCTCGTGAACAAGTTCGACTACGGCATCCGCCTGCCGATCACGAACACGAAGGTCACGCAGGGCCGGCCACTCGAGCGCGGCGACGTGGTCGTGTTCCGCTATCCGAAGGATGAGTCGGTCGACTACATCAAGCGCGTGATCGGCCTGCCGGGCGACGTGGTGTCCTATCAGGACAAGCAACTCACGATCAACGGCAAGCCGGTGCCGGAAGTGCCGCAAGGCGACTTCTTCGACGAAGAGCGCATTGGTTACGCGAAGCAATTCACGGAAGACCTCGGCAACGGCCGCAAGAACAACATCCTCAACAACCCCGCGGTGCCGCCGTTCATCGTGGGCGCAGAGGATTATCCGTATCGCGACAACTGCCAGTACAACGCACGCGGCGTGATCTGCAAGGTGCCGCCGGGCAACTACTTCATGATGGGCGACAACCGCGATAACAGCGCGGACAGCCGCTACTGGGGCTTCGTGCCCGACGCGAACATCGTGGGCCGCGCGTTCTTCATCTGGATGAACTTCAGCAACCTGCGTCGCATCGGTTCGTTCGAGTAATGTGTGTGCGATCGACGTGCGATGCACGTTGATCACGCTGCGCGAAGATGCCAGGGAAGCAGCAACAATAGGCGTATGCGCGAACACGAGTCTTGCTCGCACAACTCGCATCGCATCTTCGCGCGCTACTTGAAGAATCCTCGGTAACGTCGCTTCATCACGGTTTTTCGCCCGCCGCCCCCTGTTTTCGCCGGGGGCGGCGGGCGCGTTATACTCTCCCCATGCCCCAATCTCCGTTGGAAAGCCGTTTGCGCTATGAATTTCGCAATGCGGAATTGTTGCGCCAGGCTTTAACCCACCGCAGTCACAGTGCCACGCATAACGAACGCCTTGAATTCCTTGGTGATTCGGTTCTGAATTGCGCGGTGGCTGCCCTATTGTTCCAACGTTTTGGCAAGCTGGACGAAGGCGACCTCTCGCGCGTGCGTGCGAATCTGGTCAAGCAGCAGTCGCTCTACGAGATCGCTCAGGCCCTCAATATTGCCGACGGCCTGCGTCTCGGCGAAGGCGAGCTGCGCAGCGGTGGCTTCCGCCGCCCATCGATCCTCGCGGACGCGCTGGAGGCGATCTTCGGGGCGATCTTCCTCGACGGTGGCTTCGACGCCGCCCAGACGGTCATCAAGCGCCTCTACGTGCCGATCCTCGATCACATCGATCCGCGCACGCTCGGCAAAGATTCCAAGACGCTGCTGCAGGAGTACCTGCAAGGCCACAAGATCGCGCTGCCGACCTATACGGTCGTCGCGACGCATGGTGCGGCGCACAATCAACAGTTCGAAGTCGAATGCACGGTGCCGAAGCTCGACGTGAAGGTGTCGGGCTCGGGCGCAAGCCGTCGCGCGGCGGAGCAGGCCGCGGCGAAGAAGGCGCTCGACGAGGTCATGGCCGCGGCGCCGGCGCTGGTTGCGAAGCCGCGCCGCTCGAAGGGCGCGCGTGCTCCCAAGCCGGAACCCGAGGTCGTCCCGGGCGTGACGGGCGTGCAGGGCGCGCTCGATCTGCGCTCGCCGGAGCGCCGTGAGCGAATTTCGGCGCGTACCGAGCGTCCGGCGCAAACCGCGGCGGCCGAAGGCGCGCCGCTCGCGGTGATCCGCGCCGCGCACGTGCAGGAGCGGCCGGCGGAGAAGGACAAGCCGGCTGAAAAGCCCGCGGAGAAAGCCGAACGCGGTGCGGAGAAAGCGGGCGAAAAGCCGGCCGACAAAGCGGCAGGCTTCGATGCCGTACCGAGCGCCGGCTCCATTGCCCACCGTTCGGCCCCCGTAAAAGCCGACTCGGCGCTGCGCACCGTCGATCGGACGCACACCGCGACTACCGGCGGCACCAGCACCGATGCCGAGACCCATGCCGAAGCCAGTACGGCCATTCCCGTGCGCGCGGCCGATGCCGGGCATTGATTCCACCGAGGCGCGCCACGGGCGCGCCTCCCGTTTTTCTATTCCGGTCCGATCATGAACGCTCCCACTTCCACTCCTGCCGGTTTTCGTTGCGGCATGGTCGCGATCGTCGGCCGTCCGAACGTTGGCAAATCGACGCTGATGAACGCACTGGTCGGCCAGAAGATCAGCATCACGTCGCGCAAGGCGCAGACGACGCGCCATCGCATCACCGGCATCAACACGATCGATGACGCGCAGTACATCTTCGTCGATACACCCGGCTTCCAGACGCGCCACAGCACGGCGCTCAACCGCTCGCTCAACCGCGCGGTGACCTCCACGCTCAGCTCGGTCGATGCCGTGCTGTTCGTGATCGAGGCCGGCAAGTTCGGCCCCGACGATCAGAAGGTGCTCGACCTGATTCCGCCGAATGCGCCCACGATCCTGATCGCCAACAAGATCGACCGCGTGAGCGACAAGGGCACCCTTTATCCGTTCATCCAGCAGGTGCAGGGTCTGCGCGAGTTTCGTGAGATCGTGCCGCTCTCGGCCCAAAACCCCGACGACATCAAGCGCCTGCTCGCGACGCTCAAGCCGTATCTGCCCGAAGGCGAGCCGATCTATGGCGAAGACGATCTCACCGACCGCAGCGAGCGTTTCCTCGCCGCCGAAATCCTGCGCGAGAAAGTGTTCCGCTGGACCGGCGATGAACTGCCGTACACAAGCACGGTGCTGATCGACAAGTTCGAGCAGGAAGGGCGGCTGCGCCGCGTTTTCGCGACGATTCTCGTCGAGCGCGACACGCAGAAGGCGATGGTGATCGGCCAGAAGGGCGCGAAGCTCAAGCAGATCAGCACCGAGGCACGCCTCGACATGGAGAAGCTCTTCGACGGTCCCGTCTATCTCGAGACCTTCGTGAAGGTGAAGAGCGGCTGGGCCGACAACGACGCCGGGCTGCGCGCCTACGGTTACGAGTAAGCACGACGGGCACCGCGTATGAGTGACGGCGCAGCCGGAACCCTGCACGACGACTGGCCCGCGCACGACGAAGCGCAGGCCGACGAGGCATTCGCACCGGGCGAAGCGTCCGATTCCCGCGGCACGCGCCGCTCGCCCACGAAAAGCACGACGAGCACGCGAAGCACGAAGGCGCCGAAAGGCGCCGCCGCGCGCCACGCGATGACCGAAGGCGCCGACGCCACGCTTGAAGGCCGCGCCGAGCCGCGGCCAGCCCGCAAGACCACCGCGCGCTCGCAGCCGCCGCGCGCCTCACGCAGCACGACCCCCGATTACCGCATCGCCGAGCAGCCGGCTTTCGTGCTGCACAGCTATCCGTACCGCGAGACGAGCCTCATCATCGACGTGCTGTCGCGCGATCACGGCCGCGTGGCACTCGTTGCGAAGGGCGCGAAGCGTCCGCACTCGGCTTTACGCGGCGTGCTGCAAACGTTCCAGCCGCTCGCGCTTTCGTGGACCGGCAAGGGCGAGGTCCGCACGCTCACGGGCGCCGAGTGGGTCGGCGGCATGTTGCCGCTGACCGGCGACGCGCTGCTGTGCGGCTTCTATGTGAACGAGCTGCTCGTGAAGTTCATCGCGCGCGAAGACCCGCACCCCGAACTCTTTCGCCACTATGTCGTCACGCTCACGCGGCTCGCACACGACGAGCCGCCCGTGCAGGTGCTGCGCTCGTTCGAGCGCGTGCTGCTGCGCGAGGCAGGCTACGCGCTCGCGCTCAACCGCACGGTGAACCGCAAGGCCGTGGCGGCCGAAGGCCGCTACGTGTTCGATCCGGAACGCGGCGTGCGCGAAGCATCGGACGAATGGCCCGCGCAATGGCCCCGGCTTTCGGGCCAGACGTTGCTCGACATGGAAGAGGACGATTACCATCGACCCCAGACGGTTGCGCAAAGCAAGGCGCTCATGCGCTTCCTGCTGAACACTTACCTTGGCGGCACGCCGCTCGCGACGCGCCAGATCCTGATCGACTTGCAGAACCTATGAGCTTCTTTCTCACTTCGCCCAACATGATCGACCTCGGCGTGAACATCGACCACGTCGCCACGCTGCGCAACGCGCGCGGCACCGCTTATCCCGATCCGATCCGCGCGGCGCTTCTTGCCGAAGAGGCGGGCGCCGATGCGATCACGCTGCATCTGCGCGAGGACCGCCGCCATATCGTCGACGCCGACGTGCGTGCGCTGCGCCCGCAACTGAAAACGCGCATGAATCTCGAATGCGCGGTGACGGCCGAGATGCTCGACATTGCGTGCGAGATCAAGCCGCACGACGTCTGCCTCGTGCCCGAAAAGCGCGCGGAACTGACGACCGAAGGTGGTCTCGACGTTGCGGGCCACTTCGACGCCGTTGCCGCCGCCTGCCGTCAGCTCGCGGATGCGGGCTGCCGCGTCTCGCTCTTCATCGACCCGGACGAAACGCAGATCCGCGCGGCGCACGAAACGGGCGCGCCCGTGATCGAGCTGCACACGGGCCGCTACGCCGAGGCGCACGACGCCGGCGAGCAGGAACGCGAATTCGAGCGCGTGGTGACGGGCGTGAACTGCGGCAACAGCCTCGGACTGAAGGTGAACGCCGGCCACGGCCTGCACTACACGAACGTGCAGCAGATCGCAGCCATCGACGGCATCATCGAGCTGAATATCGGCCACGCGATCGTTGCGCACGCAATCTTCGCGGGTTGGGAGAACGCGGTGCGCGAAATGAAGGCGATCATGGTCGCGGCGCGCCTCGGCACACGCGGCTGATTGCACTCGTTGCGACCCCGCGCGTCGCGCTCACGCAATCGACACATATCGACGGGAATCTCATGGGGATCTACGGTATCGGCACCGACATCATCCAGGTGAGCCGCGTGGCGGCAGTCATGGAGCGCACCAACGGGCGCTTCGCGCCGCGCGTACTCGGCCCGGACGAACTCGCCGTCTACGAGGCGCGCAAGGCGCGCTCTGAGGTGCGCGGCCTCGCATACCTGTGCACGCGGTTTTCCGCAAAAGAGGCGTTTTCGAAAGCGATCGGCCTTGGCATGCGCATGCCGATGACCTGGCGCGCCATGCAGACCCTCAACGAGCCCGGCGGCCGGCCTGTGATCGTCGCCTCGGGCGAGCTCGCGCAGTGGCTCGACCAACGCGGCATCACGGCGCGCGTGAGCATCACCGACGAGCACGATTACGCGGTATCGTTCGTGATCGCGGAAATTGACGGCTGATATCCATCGCCGTGCGTTGCGCGGCATCTACACAAAACTCATCGATGAAGAATAATCCCGGGCCAGTCATGCTCGACGTGGTGGGCACCACGCTGAACGACGACGACGTGCGCCGCCTCGCGCATCCGATGACCGGCGGTGTGATCCTGTTCACGCGCCACTACGAGAACCGCGCGCAGCTCGTCGCGCTGACCGACGCCATTCGCGCGGTGCGCGAGGACCTGCTGATCGCCGTCGACCATGAAGGCGGCCGAGTGCAGCGTTTTCGCACCGATGGTTTCACGGTGCTGCCCGCCATGGGGCGCCTCGGCGCGTTGTGGGACAAGGACGTGCTGCTCGCCACGAAGCTCGCGACGGCCGTGGGCTATATCCTCGCGAGCGAGCTGCGCGCGTGCGGAATCGATCTCTCTTTTACCCCGGTGCTCGATCTCGGCTACGGCCAGTCGAAGGTCGTGGGGGACCGCGCGTTCCATCGCGATCCGCGTGTCGTCACGCTGCTCGCCAAGAGTCTCAATCACGGGCTGTCGCTTGCGGGCATGGCCAATTGCGGCAAGCATTTTCCGGGGCATGGCTTCGCGACGGCGGACTCGCACGTTGCGGTGCCCGTCGACGAGCGTCCGCTCGAGGCGATCCTAGGCGAAGACGCGCTGCCTTACGACTGGCTCGGCCTCTCGCTCACGGCGGTGATGCCGGGGCACGTGATTTATCCGAAGGTCGATTCGAAGCCCGCGGGCTTCTCGCGCATCTGGGTCGAGGAGATTCTGCGCAAGCGGCTGCGCTTCACGGGGGCGATCTTCAGCGACGATCTCTCGATGGAGGCCGCTCGCCAGGGCGGCACGCTCACCGAGGGCGCGCGCGCCGCGCTCGAAGCGGGCTGCGACATGGTGCTGATCTGCAACCAGCCGCACGAAGCCGAAAAGGTGCTCGACGCGTTGCGCACCACGGAGCCGCGGCGCGCCGCCAAGGCTTCGGGCTTGCGCATCAGGCGCATGCGCGCGCGCGGCAAGGCGCTGCGCTGGGACAAGATGGTGGCGGATCCGGGGTACATCGAGGCGCAGGCATTGCTGCGTAGCGTGTTGCCTTGATGCCCTGATTGCCGCACCGGCAATACGAAAAAGGCGGTCCTTCGGAAACGAAGGGCCGCCTTTCTACATGCCGGGCGTGTTTCGTGGACTCGCGTGGACTCAGTTCAGCCGCATGCGCTGCAGCTTGTTGTAGAGCGTCTTGGGGCTGATGCCGAGCAACGACGCGGCGCGGTGCCGCGTGCCGCCTACGGCGTCGAGCGTCGCGCGGATCAGCATCTCTTCCACATCGGCGAGCGGCGTGCCCACGGTCACCTGCACGCGGCCGCCGTTCATGTCGCGCGGCCCCGCGCCGCTGCTTTCCTCGGCCTGCAAGGTTTCCAGCACCTCGCCCGAGGCGTGCCACGCGCGCCTCACGCGTTCGTGCAACTCGCGCACGTTTCCGGGCCAGTCATGGGCCAGGCACTCGCGGATGAACGACGGCGCGACGAGCCGCGTCGCGCCGGCCAGACCGTGCGTCTGGGCTTCCTGATTGAGTTCGTCGACGCACGCGAGTGCGAGCAGGGCGGCATCGTCGTCGCGCTCACGCAGTGGCGGCAGCGGGATCGCCGCGGCATCGAGGCGCAGCCATAGATCGTCGTGCAGCGCGCCCTGCTGGACGGCTTCGCGTGGTATTGCACGGGTGGCGGCAATCAGGCGGAAATCGGTGCCCACCTCGCTGCTGCCGCCCACGCGCATGAAGGTCTGCGAATCGAGCGCGCGCAGCAGCGTTGCCTGCTGCTCGCGCGTCAGGTCGGTCAGCTCGTCGATAAAGAGCGTGCCGCCGCTCGCCTGATCGACGAGGCCCGGCTCGCGCTGTTCCGCGCCCGTGAACGCGCCGCGCTCATGGCCGAAGAGCACGCTCGCTAGCGGGCGGCCGGCGGCCGCCTCTGCCACCAGCGAGCGCGCGTCGCACACGACGAACGGTCCCTTGCGGCGGCGGCTCAGCTGATGCAGCGTGCGCGCGGCGACTTCCTTGCCCGTGCCGGCTTCGCCGTGCACGAGCAGCGCCGCTTCGGTGGGCGCGAGCTGTTCGAGCGTGTCGTAGACATGCTGGATTGCGCTGCTGCGTCCGAGCATGGGCCCGAAGTGGCCCATCTGACGTAGCGTGGCGCGCAGCGCGCGCACTTCCTCAGTCAGCTCATAGGGACGCGGAATGCGTGCGAGCAGGCTGCGCAGGCGCGGAATGTTGACCGGCTTGAGCAGATAGTCCCAGATGCCGTGGCGCAGGCCTTCGATTGCGCTCTCGACCGTGGCGTTGCCGGTCATCACGATCACGGGCAGCGCGCCGCCAGGCGGCTGCGCGGGCAAGTGCGGCAGCAGTTCGAGACCGCCGCCGTCGGGCAGATTCAGGTCGACGAGTACGACATCAGGAATGAAGCGCGCAAGTGCGGCGCGCGCTTGCGCGAGCGAGGCGGCAGTGTCGACGGAGAACCCGTCGGCCGACAGGATCGCTGAGAGACCTGACAGGCTATTGGGATCGTCTTCGACAATCAGGGCATGTGGCATGGCGGTAGCGGCTTACGGATGAGCGCAATCGCGCCGGCGCGGCGCGCGCGGGGTAACGCACGCGTCCCGGCGGACAGCCGGGCAGCGCGCGGGAGCGCGGCACGATGCGAAAGATTTCACCGAGATCACAGAGATGTCTCGTAGCAGGGTGTTCAGATCCGGTCCTCCCAGTTGTGCTGCGCCAGAGCGGGGGCGCGACGGCGTTGCCCGGCAGCGTGGCGGCCGGGCAGCAGCGCAAGCCCGAAGCGCCTGGCGCTTTGGCGTGCGTGCGACCCCCTGTTTGCCTGCAAGCGGGCGTCGACCGTACCGGCCATGCCGTGGACGGTACGTTAGTCGCGCGGCCGGTGTGCGTCGAACCAGCGGCGCACTTCCAGTTCTGCCTCGTCACGCGTCTTGCCGTAACGTTCCTGGATTAGTCCGGCGAGCCGATCCGCATGGCCTTCGGCTTTTGCGAGTTCGTCGTCCGTCAACTCGCCCCACGCCGCCTTGGCCTTGCCGATCAACTGCTTCCACTTGCCTTCGGCAATGTCGTTGTTCATTGTGTTTCTCCTGATAAGAAGGGGAAAGAGTGTGGAACGTATGCTCTCTCTCACCTCCCAGCAGAAACCGTGCCGCGGGAATCATTCTGACCGGTGCGCGGCGCGCCTGCTCGCCGCATGCGTGCTGAAGACGGCAAGTAGGTAATTCGTTACGCATAACCGGTAAGGTTTTCCGTAGCACTCTCAAACATACACGTTCAGCAAAAAAAGAAAAAGCGCCCCGAGGGGCGCTTTCACGACGCTTGCCGCCTTTGCCGCGAGAGCAACGGCGCGGGCGTCCTTGCGCTGCTGGCTTAGGCGCGGCTGCGGTACTCGTTCGTACGCGTGTCGATTTCGATCTTGTCGCCGATGTTGCAGAAGAGCGGCACTTGCAGCTCGAACCCGGTGTTCAGCTTGGCGGTCTTCAGGACCTTGCCCGACGACGTGTCGCCCTTGACGGCCGGTTCCGTGTAGATGATCTCGCGCACGAGCACGGTCGGCAGTTCGACCGAGATGGCCTTCTCGTTGTAGAACACGACTTCGCATCCCATGCCGTCTTCGAGGTAGTTCAGGGCGTCGCCCATCATCTCGCCTTCGACTTCGAACTGGTTGTAGTCGGCGTCCATGAACACGTACATTGGGTCGGCGAAGTACGAGTACGTCACTTCCTTGCGATCCAGCATCACGACTTCGAACTTGTCGTCGGCCTTGTACACGGTTTCCATGCCCGCGCCGGTCAGCAGATTCTTGAACTTCATCTTCACGACGGCGGCGTTACGGCCCGACTTGTTGTACTCGGCCTTTTGCACGACCATGGCGTCGCTGCCGATCATCACGACGTTGCCGACGCGGAGTTCCTGTGCGGTCTTCATAGTAAAAAACTGTCCTGTCCAGATTTAAGTAGCTTCGAGTGTGCTCGACGGCAAACGTCGCAAGCGGATTCGGTTGGTGCTGCTGGTGCTGCGGTTGCAGCTGCTGCGACCCTCATTCGCGTATGAACGCCGAGGGGCGCGAAACTCGAAGCGCTTGAGACGGCTGCCGTCGGATAACCGCTTATTTTAACTGACTTTTTGCGAATACGGCGAGATTTCCGGCGAGATCGCCAACCTGCCCAAGCTCGGCGGCCCAGGCGTTCGCACGTGACGCGTAGGCGGGCAGATGTTGCGCGAACTCGGCCCAGTCCGGCGTGCCGCGGCCATTCCACGCATGCCAGAAGCGTTCGAGCGCGGTGCGCGGCGCCTCTGGCAACGTGCGGCCGTAGTGCGCGAGCGCAGCGTCGAGTTTTGGCAGATGCGCGTCGTCGGCTTGCGGGTAGATGTGCCAGACAAACGGTCGCGCGGCCCACTGCGCGCGCACGAATGAGTCCTCGCCGCGCACGAAGTTCAGATCGCTCGCCCAGAGCAGAGGGTCGTATCCGCGCTGGTCGGTGAACGCAAGCGCGTGCGCGCGCAGCGCGCCGCGCGTGGCCTGAGCGCCAGCGCCGAACGCCGACTCCCCGAAAAAGCGCGCAAGCGCGCCGGAGATCCGCCCCTCCGGCACGAGCAGAACCACCGGCTTCGGACCGTCGCGCCATTGCTCCAGCAAGTGATCGACGGCTGGGTTCTCGTAGGCGAAAAGCGAGATCACGGTAGCTTCCGGCCCGGGTGGCGGCCCGCCCGTCGCGCGCTGCCACCATGCGGCACGGGAGTCTTGCGAGCGCTCGAAGTCCTCACGCGCGGCGTCGAGCGTGCCCTCCTTGAGCACGCCCCCGGTGCCGGGCCCAAGGCCGGGAAAGAAGAAGTGCTTGGCGAGCGCGTAGCGCGGGTGCGGCGAGGGCCGCAGATGAAAATCGGCCACCCAGTCTTCCGCGCTCAAATATTCGAGGTTGAGCCAGACGGGTTTGCGCACGCGCTCGGCCATCGCCGCCACGTAGACGGGCGGCAGCTCGCACGCGAACGCTTCGATGACGACATCGGCGATCTGCAGCGTGTCGCCCGCATGCCCGGGCTCGTGCCAGTGCTCGACGACCACGCCCTCGATCGACTGCGTGGCGCGGCTCGCGTCGAGCGCGGGGCAGAGCCTTTGGAACGCGTGCAAGTCGTCGACGAACAGGCGCACCTGCCAGCCGTGCTCGTGCGCGAGCTGGCGCGCGAGCCGCCAGCACACGCCGATGTCGCCGAAATTGTCGATGACGGCGCAAAAGAGATCGCAAGCGATGGTGCTATGGTCAGCGGCGGCGGGAGTGTGAGCTTCTGTCATGGGTGGCGTGGGGTGGCGTAAGAGGCGGCAGAAACATGACTGCCATGCCTCGAGCGGACGTAGAACGCCCGGCTGGCAGGTTCGGCGCGGGTTCCGTGCGGCATGGAATGATCTAAACTTGCGATTCTAGGACACAGCCATGAACGCGTCGCGACGGCGGCGCGCTCTGCAACCTCTCACTTATCTCGACGCACCTCCCGTCCCCGAAACTGGATGACCGACACCGACGTTTTCGACCCGAAAAAGGCGCTCGCGCAGTTGCCTCATCTGCCGGGCGTGTATCGCTACTACGACGCGCAAGGCGCGGTCCTCTACGTCGGCAAGGCGCGCGACCTGAAAAAGCGCGTGTCGAGCTACTTCACCAAGACGCAGCTTTCGCCGCGCATCGCGATGATGGTCACGCGGATTGCGCGCATCGAAACCACGGTCACGCGTTCCGAGGCCGAGGCGCTGCTGCTCGAAAACAATCTCATCAAGGCGCTCACGCCGCGCTACAACATCCTCTTTCGCGACGACAAGTCGTACCCGTTTCTCAAGATCACCGGGCACAAGTTCCCGCGCATGGCGTACTACCGCGGCGCAGTCGATCGCAATAACCAGTACTTCGGGCCGTTTCCGAGCGCCTCGGCCGTGCGCGAGAGTATCCAGATCCTGCAGCGC
Organism: Paraburkholderia flagellata; assembly: GCF_021390645.1. Classification (GTDB taxonomy): domain Bacteria; phylum Pseudomonadota; class Gammaproteobacteria; order Burkholderiales; family Burkholderiaceae; genus Paraburkholderia; species Paraburkholderia flagellata. The sequence continues at coordinate 2,147,810 of NZ_JAJEJT010000001.1, read as the reverse complement.
GTGTTCCAGTTGCGCACCTGCGAGGACTCAGTGTTCAACAACCGCACGCGGCCTTGCCTCCTGCATCAGATCGGCCGCTGCACGGCGCCCTGCGTTGGTGCGATCGGCGAAGAGGACTACGCGCGCGACGTGAACAACGCATCGCGCTTTTTGCTGGGCCGTCAGAACGAGGTGATGAAGGAGCTCGAGACGAAGATGCACGCGTTCGCCTCGGAGCTTAAGTTCGAGCAGGCGGCATCCGTGCGCAATCAGATGAGTTCGCTTTCGACCGTGTTGCACCAGCAGGCCATCGAAACGGGTAGCGAGAGCGACGTCGACATTCTTGCCGTGGTGGCGCTGGGCGGGCGCGTCTGCGTGAACCTCGCGATGGTGCGCGGCGGCCGGCATCTGGGCGACAAGGCGTATTTCCCGGCGCATGTGGAGCGTGCGCTCACCGACGAAGAGGGCGGCGTTGCCGAGGAAATCGACAGCGACACCGTGGTCGCGGCGAGCGCGCTGAAGTCGCTGCCTTCGCTTGCGCGCAAGACGGTGGAGGATTACGTCGAGGAAGCGCAAGAGGCCGACGCACGAGACGATGCGGCGCGCGAAGCGGATCCGCTCGCCATCGCGGCCGACCTCGACGATGAAGATAACGCAAGCGAAGCCGAATCCGAAACACCCGCGCTCGAGCCGCAAGCGGATTCGCGCAGGAAGCGCGAGATCGGCATCGAATCCGAAGTGCTCGACGCCTTCATCGCGCAGCACTACTTCGGCAACCGCGTGCCGCCCGTGCTGGTGGTGAGTCATCCGCCCGCAAACCGCGAACTCGTCGATGTGCTGAGCGAACAGGCAGGGCACAAGGTCACGGTGCTGCGTCAGCCGCAAGGTCAGAAGCGCGCATGGCTCGCGATGGCCGAGCAGAACGCGCGGCTCGCGCTCGCTCGCCTGCTCTCCGAGCAGGGTTCGCAGCAGGCTCGCACGCGCACGCTCGCGCAATTGCTTGGACTCGAACTGGACGATCTCGCGCATTTGCGCATCGAGTGCTTCGACATCAGCCACACGATGGGCGAGGCGACGCAGGCGTCGTGCGTGGTCTATCACCATCACAAGATGCAGTCGGCCGAATATCGCCGCTACAACATCACCGGCATCACGCCCGGCGACGACTACGCCGCCATGCGCCAGGTGCTCACGCGCCGCTACGAGAAGATGGTCGCGCAAGCGGCGCGCGCTGAAGTCGACGAGGCGTCGCCACCCGTCCCGGCGCCCGATCCCGCCGACCCGAATGCAGCTTCGGACGCCGTGGAGGCCAGCGAGGCCGTCGAAGCGCCGCCGCCCGGCGGCATGCTGCCCAACATCGTGCTGATCGACGGCGGCAAGGGGCAGGTCGAGATCGCGCGTCAGGTGTTCACCGAACTGGGTCTCGATCCGGCGATGCTGGTGGGCGTGGCGAAGGGCGAGGGGCGCAAGGTCGGTCTCGAAACGCTCGTGTTCGCCGATGGCCGCGCGCCGCTTGAACTTGGCAAGGAGAGCGCTGCGCTCATGCTCGTCGCGCAGATCCGCGACGAGGCCCACCGCTTCGCCATCACCGGCATGCGCGCGAAGCGCGGCAAAACGCGTCAGACTTCGCGTCTCGAAGAACTGGAAGGCGTGGGTGCGAAGCGCCGTCAGCGCCTGCTCGCGCGCTTTGGCGGCTTGCGCGGCGTGATGGCGGCCAGCGTGGAGGATCTGGCGAGCGTGGAGGGCATCTCGCGCTCGCTCGCCGAGCAGATCTACCAGCAGCTTCACTGATGCGGCGGCCTCGCAGGCCGGGTCCGGCCCGGCCATTCCTTACGGTTGCTTGTGGCAGGTGCGGCGACGCGGCACAATTGCATCTCCCATAATTGCATCTCCCCTGACAGATAGCGCCAGCCGATGCCGTTCAATATTCCGATTCTCCTGACCTGGCTGCGGATCCTGGCGATTCCGCTCGTGGTCGGCGTGTTTTATCTGCCGCAGACGTTGCTTTCCCCGATGCAGCAGAACGTGTTGGCGATGCTGCTCTTCGTGCTCGCGGCGCTCACCGACTGGTTCGACGGTTTTCTCGCGCGCAAGTGGAATCAGACGTCCTCGTTCGGTGCATTCCTCGATCCCGTCGCAGACAAGTTGATGGTGACCGCGGCGCTGCTCGTGCTCGTACATCTGCAGCGGCTCGACGCCGTGATTGCGCTCGTGATCGTCGGACGCGAAATCGCGATTTCGGCGTTGCGCGAATGGATGGCGCAAATTGGCGCGTCGAAGAGCGTGGCGGTGAATTCGCTCGGCAAGTTCAAGACTGCGTGCCAGATGGTCGCGATTCCCATGCTGTTGTTCTACGCGCCGCTTACGCTCGGCGGCGTGACGCTGTTCGACTCGCGCGTGTGGGGCGCGTGGCTCATCTATGTGGCGGCGTTCCTCACGATCTGGTCGATGCTCTATTACATGAAGCTCGCATGGCCCCAGATCCGCGAAAGGGGAAGCATGTGAGCAGAGTGTCGTGAACCCCGTGCGTCTTTTTCCAAAAAGTTCACGCGAAGGGGTTGACACGTTTCTGCGGGTTATACATAATCTCACTTCTCCGCTGCACGACGCAGTAGCAAACAGGCAGATGCGGTGAGATAGCAGAAGATACGCTGTGGTTAAGCGCAAAATCGGCGAAGTCTGAAGCAAATATGCGGGAGTAGCTCAGTTGGTAGAGCGCAACCTTGCCAAGGTTGAGGTCGCGAGTTCGAGACTCGTCTCCCGCTCCAGAATTGAAGGTGCGGCGTTTTTGCGGTAGAGAAAAACGAAGTGCCGAAGCAGGAAAATCGCAGTAAAGCAGGACATTTGCGGGAGTAGCTCAGTTGGTAGAGCGCAACCTTGCCAAGGTTGAGGTCGCGAGTTCGAGACTCGTCTCCCGCTCCAAATGCCAAGGGGAAGCAGCGCTTCCCTTTTTGTTTGGCGGGCTTTGATCGGCGTATTTGGCCACTTCAAAGCCATAGAACAAATCTGTCCGGTCGTTGCGGGCGCACGCAGTGTGCCTCATGTTTGCCTCATTCCGGTCAGTCCGCTTCTGGCGCGATAGCAAAGCGGTTATGCAGCGGCCTGCAAAGCCGTGTAGGCCGGTTCGACTCCGGCTCGCGCCTCCAGATGCAAAACAAAAGCCACCTTCGGGTGGCTTTTGTTTTTTGCGCCCCGTTTGCTGCGGTGTTCGCTACGCGCTCACGCACGTGGCGCAAAATAGCCGGAATCCATCCTCTCCGGTTTCCCGACATGTCCATCGAACTCCCCGAAGACGCGCGCAGCGAAGCGATCGCCTCCATCCAGCGCTATTTCGACGCGAACATGGAAGAGCCGATCGGCAACGTCGCGGCGGGCGCGCTGCTGGGTTTCTTTCTCGAAGAGATCGCGCCAGCGGTCTACAACAAGGCCATCGCCGACGCGCAGGAGAGCATGCAGGCGCGCATCGTCGATCTCGACATCGATCTGCATGAAGAGCCGTTCCAGTACTGGCGCAAATACGAGCAGCCGCGCCGGCGAAAGTGAACGCTGCCTGAGCGACGGGTTCGTGGCGCGTGCGGCGCGCGGCATAATCGTGGTCATTCTCGATGTTTTGATGGAAATCACAGACCATGACCGTGCAGTCCACCGCCTTGCCGCTGCCCCAATTCGACTGGCAATGGAAAGCCTTTGATGCGCTCGACGCGCGTGAAGTCTACGCCATGCTCAAACTGCGCTCCGACGCGTTCGTCGTCGAGCAAAACTGCGTGTATGGCGATATCGACGGTCTCGACTTCGGCGCGTGGCATCTGTTCGCATGGAGCGAGCAGGGCGGCGAGCGAGAGCTTGCTGGCTATTTGCGCGTGCTGCTGCCCGACGCAGAGGATGCTGATGTGCGTATCGGCCGCGTGGTGACGTCGCAGAACCATCGCGGCATCAAGCTCGGCAACGCGCTGCTCGAACGCGCCATCGTGCAGATCGCACGCCAATGGCCGGACGTCGCGATGCGTCTGCACGCCCAGGCGCATCTGCAGAAGTTCTACGGTGCGTTCGGCTTTTCGCCCGTTGGCGAGATTCACGACGAGGACGGCATTCCTCACGTGTGGATGCGCTCGGTCTGATTCGATCTTTGTGCCAGGCTGCGCCCGAATTCATGTGCGCAGCGTGCGCTCTTCCGTCGGGGGCGCACTCTCACTCTCGGTAGCGCGCACACTGGCGCGCCGGTCCTGCTGCAAACGTCCGCGTGCGGATAGCCGCATCCAGTGGCGCAGCGCGACCAGCGCACCAACCACGCTCATCATCGACCCCGGAATCCACAGCAGCAGGCCGCCGATCTGCTGGTCGCGCATGGGCGAAAGCCAGGTGAACGCGCGGCCGCAGATCGAATAGACCGGATAAAGCTCGCGCGGCGTGAAGAAGATGAACGCGCCGAGCACGATCTGCGGCGGAATCGCCGCGATCACGACGAGCACGCGCTTGCCCGGCGAGAGGCGCGCGGGTGGCGCGGGGCGCGAGTCGAGCACGAGCCACCAGAACAGCAGCCCGTCGATCACCATGCTCCAGTTCATGACGCGGTAGAGGCGCCAGTCGAGCATCGCGATGAAGTGGATCGGCGAAAAGAGCCAAAAATAGATGAGCCCGACGAAGAGTCCGACCGCAACGACGGGATGCATGACGATGTCGAGCGCCACGCGCACGGGCCTCGCGGCGAGCACCGGGCGCACGAAGCGCCGCCGCCACTTGAACGGAATGCCCGCGCGCAGCGCCGCGCCCGGGTAGGCGAGCGCGATGAAGAATGGTCCCAGATGATGCAGCACGAGATGCTGCGCGCGATGCATGAAGAACTCGTGCTCGAAGTAGTAGTCGAGCCGCGTATGCAGCACGACGTAGAGCGCGCCAAGCCCGAACCAGAAGGAGATCTGGCGCGCGAGCGACACCCGCGCGTGCCGTTTGCCGCGCACGAACAGCACCGCCGCGAGCAGGGTGCAGATCATCACGGTCGGCGAAGGCTCCCACGGTTGGAGCCAATAGAGCAGGGTCATCGCGAGCATGGCGGCGGCCTCATCGCGGATTCAACATGCTTGCGCGCGCAACCACAAAGCATGCGCGCGTCTGTCTTGCTGCGGCTTTACTGCCCCGAGGGCGACTTGACTGCGAACGGCGTGTCGAGCGTTTCGCCGTCCGAGAACTGCAGCTTCACGTTCACCGTGTCGCCTGGCGCGATCTTGTGCTTCGCCTTTTCCAGCATCAGGTGATAGCCGCCCGGCGCGATCGCAAGCGTGCCGTGCGCAGGCACCGTCGCCTTGTGCACCATGACCATCTTTTGCGTCGAGCCATTCGAGACCGTCTGATGCAGCATGACCATGCCGTAAGCGTCGCTCGAAACGCCCACGAGATCGACCGGCTGGTCGCCATCGTTCTTGAGCGTGACATAGCCCGCGGCCGGCAGGTCGTTGGGCAGCCAGCGCACCCACGCGTCCTGCGTGCTCAGCGTGCCGGCGGCGTTGGCGGCGGGCGCGAAGGCGGCGAGCGCACCGAAGGTGCTCAGCGCGCAGCCGAGCGAGACGGTGAGTGACTTGAGGTTCTTCGTCATAAGGTTTCCTGTTGCGATTGCTGTTTCGTCAAGACTCGAGGATTGGACGCGCGAGGCGGCATGCGTTCACGCCGTCTCGTCGATGACGCGGCGCACGTCGTGCGCGATCGCGTCCGGTGTGTCGTGGTCGGTGGCGAGCAGGCGCGGGCGGCCCTGCGCGTCGAACACATAGACGGCCGAACTGTGTGTGACTTCGTAACTGCCGTCGGGGTCGCGCTTTTCCATCTGGTAGGCCACACGGTAGCGTCGTGCGAGCGACTCGATCTGGCTGTCGGTGCCGGTCAGGCCGCGCGCATGCTGGGCATCGAATGCGCCGACGTAGGCGTGCAAGGCCTGCGGCGTGTCGCGCGCCGGATCGACGCTGATGAAGAGTATCCGCACTTTCTGTGCGTCGGGGCCGAGCTTCGCTATAACCTGCATCAGGCGCGCCATTGTCTCCGGGCAGACGTCCGGGCAATGCGTATAGCCGAAGTAGACGAGTGTCGTGCGTCCGCGAAAACTCGCGCCCGTTACGGCCTGGCCGTTGTCGGCCGTGAGCGCGAAGTCGAGGTCGGGCAGGTGGCCGCTCACGTTCGTCAATTGCCACGGCTCGCCCGGGTGCGAGCATGCCACGAGCAGCAAGGCACCCGCCGCGAGCGCCGCGTGCCGCAGGCTGCGGGCACCGCGGCAGAGGCGGGCGTGGAACGTGCGCAGCGTGGGCTCGAAGGTGGGGAACAAAGGCAATCTCGTCGACTCGTGTGGATTTTTTGGCCGCGCTCGATCGGACCACTGGGCTCGGCTTGCCGCTGCGACTGTAGCAAAATTGGGTCCGCTCGGTCGCGAGCGCCCCGGTCGTGCGGATCGCTCGCGTCGATATGCCGCATCCGCTGAATGGCCAGCCTGGCGGCGGTGTCCAACTTCCGAAAAATCGGACCGCAGACACGTCGACTCGAGTCTGGGCAAGCCCGCGCAGCCGGTCAGCCCCTTACTTTCTCGATAATCGATCCAAGGCGCGGTAAGATTCGCACACTTTCCCTGGGCGCAGCCCGGGGCCATACCCGGCCAGCAGGCCGACGGGTGAAAAGAACGCAATGCAAGCACTTCCGGCAGTCCTGCCGCCTGATCAGACGGCATTTTTCTTCGATTTCGACGGCACGCTGGTCGATCTCGCGCCCACGCCCGACGGCGTGCTCGTACGTCCCGACATGCTCGCGCTGCTGCGCGAGTTGCGCCGCTTGACGCACGGCGCCGTGGCGATCGTCTCGGGGCGCGGCATCGAGAGCATCGATGGTTTCCTCGGCATGCCCGATCTGCCCGTGGCGGGCTTGCACGGCGCCGAGCGGCGCGACGCCAACGGCGATACGCAGCGTGTCGGCTTCAACGATCAGCGTCTGCTGCATATGGAGCAGGTGCTCGCGGAGGTGGTGCGCACGCATGCGGGCATGCTGCTCGAGATCAAGGGCGCGTCGCTCGCGCTGCACTACCGCAACGCGCCGGAACACGAGGGCACCGCGCGCGCCGCGACCGAGCGCCTCGCCGCCGATTACGCTGACGCCTACGTGCTGCAGCCCGGCAAGATGGTCTACGAAATCAAGCCGAAGGACGTCGACAAGGGCCGCGCGCTGCGCGCCTTCCTCGACGAGCCGCCGTTCGCGGGCCGCCGCCCGGTTTTCGCCGGCGACGATCTGACCGACGAGAAGGGCTTCGCCGTCGTCAACGCGCTGGGCGGCCTGTCGATCAAGGTCGGCGGCGGCGACACCATCGCACTGACGCGCATCGATTCGGTCGATGCGCTGATCGGCTGGCTCGCATCGCTCGTCGCGGCGATGCCGGGCGCCCGGTGACCGTGCGCATGCCTCGCCTCACATCCCACGTCGATTGCATCGCGCGAGGCGTCGTTTCGCGCGCGCCACGCCTTCCCGATTTCCTGCACGGACCCCGCCCCTCATGAGCCGATTGATCATCGTGTCGAACCGCGTCGCGCCGATTTCCGAAGGCGGTCCGGCCGCGGGCGGCCTCGCGGTGGGCGTGTACGACGCGCTCAAGGAAACCGGCGGCATGTGGTTCGGCTGGAGCGGGGACGTGCTCACCGCCGGCCAGCCGCAGATCACACTCGAAGAGCGCGGACCCGTGACCTTCGCCACCATCGGCCTGTTGCGGCGTGACTACGACCAGTACTACCGCGGTTTCTCGAACGCGACGCTCTGGCCCGCGTTCCACTACCGCGCCGATCTCGTCCAGTACGACCGCCACGAGTACGAGGGCTATAGCCGCGTGAACGCGTGGCTCGCGCAGCAACTCGTGCCGCTTCTGCGTGAAGACGACGTGATCTGGGTCCACGACTATCACCTCATTCCGTTCGCGCAGGCGCTGCGCGCGGCGGGCGTGAAAAACCGCATCGGCTTCTTCCTGCACATTCCGTTTCCGGCCTCGCAGGTGCTGCTGGCGGTGCCGCCGCATCGCGAGCTGGTTCAGGCGCTATGCGCGTTCGACCTGCTCGGCTTCCAGACCAAGCCCGATCTGCGTGCGTTCTGCGACTACATCGTGAACGAGGCAGGCGGTACGACCGCGATGCAGGCGGACGGTCTCACGCGTATCGAGGCGTTCGGGCAGACGCTCTGTGCGGGCGATTACCCGATCGGCGTCTACCCCGATGAGATCGAGGAACTCGCCCGAGCCGGCGAGCGCGGCAAGCCGGTGCGCACGCTCAAGGCCACGCTGCACGGGCGCAAGGTCATCATGAGCGTGGACCGGCTCGACTACTCGAAGGGGCTCGTGGAGCGCTTTCGCGCCTTCGAACGCCTGCTCGACCACGCGCCGGCGCAGCGCAACAAGGTCTCGTTCGTGCAGATCGCGCCGCCTACGCGCGCCGACCTGCACGCCTATCAGGACATCCGGCTGCGCCTCGAGGCGGAGTCGGGGCGCATCAACGGCCGTTACGCGGAACTCGACTGGACGCCGATCTGGTACATCCACCGCCAGTACGAACGGGCGGTGCTGGCCGCGCTGTTCCGGGCGTCGAACGTCGGCTACGTCACGCCGCTGCGCGACGGCATGAATCTCGTCGCCAAGGAATACGTCTCGGCGCAGGATCCCGAAGATCCGGGCGTGCTCGTGCTCTCGCGCTTCGCCGGCGCGGCGCAGGAGCTTTCGGGTGCGCTGATCGTCAATCCGCTCGATATCGACGGCATGGCCGACGCGCTCAATGCCGCGCTCTCCATGCCGCTCGCCGAGAGGCTCGCGCGCTATCAGGACATGATGGCCCAGTTGCGCGAGAACAATGTCTCGGTCTGGCGCGACCGCTTCATGCGCGATCTCGGCCGGGTCAGCGTGCGGCAAGGGGTGAACCTGCCGCCGCTCGAGCGCGCGCAGGGCTGAGCCCCCAAGCCTCGCGCACCTGCGCACCTGGGCGAGGGCGAAAAAAAGCCGCTTCAGTCGATGCACTGAAGCGGTTTTTTTGCGTCTGGGTGTCTGCGGCGAAACGCGGCGGGCGGGGCGCCCGCCCGGGCGCTGTCAGGCCACGTGCTTTTCGTCGGCCTTCTTGCTGCCCAGATGCAGCGTGGAGTGCTTGCCGTACTGCTTGGCGAGGAGGTCGCGGTAGAGGCCCGGACGGTTGCGCAGCTCTTCGGGCGTGCCGTCGTCGATCACCTTGCCCGCGCTCATCACGATGATGCGGTCGAAGTTGTTGAGCGTGGAGAGGCGGTGGGCGATCGCGACCACCGTGCGGCCCACCATGAGGCGGTCGAGCGCCTGCTGGATGGCCTCTTCGGACGCGCTGTCGAGCGCCGAGGTGGCTTCGTCGAGCAGCAGGATCGGCGAATTCTTGAGAATGGCGCGCGCGATCGCGATGCGCTGACGCTGGCCGCCCGACAGCTTCACGCCGCGGTCGCCCACGATCGTGTCGTAGCCCTCGGGCATCGCCTCGATGAATTCTGCGCAACGCGCCTCGCGGGCCGCGGCGACCACTTCCTCGCGGCTCGCCTCGGGGCGGCCGTAGGCGATGTTCTCGTAGATTGAGCGGTGCAGCAGCGAAATGTCCTGCGGCACGAGCGCGATGGCATGGCGCAGGCTGTCCTGAGTGACATGCGCGATGTCCTGGCCGTCGATCTTGATGGCGCCGCCCTGCGTTTCGTAGAAGTGCTGCAGCAGCGCGAGCACCGTTGTCTTGCCGGCGCCCGATTTGCCGATTAGCCCCACGCGCTGACCGGCCTCGATGCGCAGATCGAAATGATCGAGGATCGGCTTGCGGTGCGGATACGCGAAGGTCACACCCTCGAATTCGACGCGGCCGCCCTGGGCGATGAGTTCCTTGGCGTCGTCGCGGTCCGGCATGCCGTGCGGCTCCAGCAGCGTTTGCACGGCCTCGGCGAGGCGCGCCACGTGTTGGGTCACGTCCACGAGCGCCACGGCCAGGTCGCGCGTGCCGTGCAGGATCGTGAAGCCGAGCGAGCTCACCAGCACGATGTCGCCTGAGGTCGCCTTGCCCTGATCCCAGAGCCACAGCGCCCAGCCGAGCAGGCCGGCGGACAGCATGGCCGTGATCACGGCGTGCAGCAGACGCAGCTTTTCTAGGTAGAGCAGGCTCGAGCGGCGCGCGTCGAGTTCGGCCTTGACGGTCGAGCCGAAGCGCTTTTGCTCGCGAAACGTCATGCCGAAGGCACGCACGAGGGCCATGTTGCCGATCACGTCAACGAGTTCGCCGTCCACCGCGGCCGCTTTCGAGGCGAAGGTGTGGTGGCGCGACGAGCCGCGCCCGGCCAGCTTGAAGAGGATCACCGAAAGGATGGCCGAGCAGAGCAGGAGGCCCGCCGCCATGAGCGGGTTGACCGCGATGATCATGACGATCGCGCCGGCCACGGCGATACAGGGCGGCAGCACGTTCCACGCGGTGGTGTTCTCGGCCGTGTAGACGGCGTTCGACGTCGCGGTGATGCGGCTGGCGAGCGTGCCGGGCTGCTTTTCGGCGTAGTAAGTGGGCGAGTGGCCGCTCAGGTACTGGAAGAGGTCGCGCCGCAGGTCGCCCGTCACGGTGACGAAGGTGTGCGCGGCGAACCAGCCGCCGACCCGCCAGAGCAGGTTATCGGCGGCGATCAGGCCAACGAGGATGCCGAATGCGGTCCACAGCGGGCCCGGATGATGGCGTCCCGCTCCGAGCACGTCGATCAGATGCTTGATGGCGTACTGCGACGCAAGCGCGCAGCCCACGGCCGCGAACACGCTGGCGAGCACGACGCTGTGGGCGAACGGATGGCGCTTGATGTAGCGGAAAAGGAACGCGAGCGGACGCCGCGCATAGCTCGCGAGCTTTGCGTTGTGGGCGTTACGCTGGGCGGTGGTCAGATGTTCCAATTGATCGGGTGGTCGGTCTGACGGAACTTCGTCCGTGCAAGTTCAAAGAAAGATAGCTGGCGCGCTAACACGACGAACGGCTTCGGGCGCGCGGCAACGAAGGCGGACTTACCGCATTGTAAACACCCCATGCGCCTCGCGCACCGCCTGTGCCCGGCGGACGCGCATCATATCGCGACACGATAGCGCGGGATACACATTGGGGACACCTTGTTGCAGCGGAGGTTCAACAGGAATCCTGGACCGTTTTAGAGATGAGTGTTTTAGAGATAGAATTATGGATTGCATTCGGAAAAGCGCTGTGCATGCTCGCCACGCGCTGTCAGCCGGTGGCAAACCAGGATCCACGAGCGCGATAGATTGATGCGCACCGTGCCGCGACAATCGCCCGCAGTTGTTTTCCGCAGCGCAGCACTCAATCTAGAACTGTCTTGGAAAACAATGGGTTGCGGAGTGTTTCCGGTTTGTAACAACGTAAAGACTTTGAAATGATCTAGCCGGTATTTACCCTGGACCGGGATAATGCCGACTCGGACGGCGTAGGGAATTTGACAGCTTCTGTGTCAACGGCCGCGAACCCTGCGCGTTTACCGCCTGAACCGCCGCGTGTGCGCTCTCTTGCCGCTTCACAACTGCGTCGGGTCTGTGTCCGGATTTCCGGCGCGGTTAGCGGTATGGAACGCCTGTAAGGCGCGTGGCGACAAGGAAGCCGCAGCCTGCATAGGTCGATTGTCAAATTTGCAGTCTATTGCCCGATTTATTACGAGGAAGGAGTTCACCACTATGCGAATCGCTCAAATCGCTCCGTTGCACGAGGCGGTTCCTCCCAAGCTGTACGGCGGCACGGAACGGGTGGTCTCCTACCTGACCGAAGCGCTGGTCGAACAGGGCCACGATGTCACGCTGTTCGCCAGCGGCGATTCGATCACCTCGGCAAAGCTCGAAGCGTTCTGGCCGCAGGCACTGCGCCTCGACCCGACGATCCGCGACGTGATGGCTCCGCACATGCTGCTGCTCGAAGAAGTTCGCCGCCGTGCGGACGAATTCGACGTGCTGCACTTCCACATCGATTACTACCCGTTCTCGCTGTTCCAGCGTCAGCCGGTGCCGTTCGTCACGACCATGCACGGCCGTCTGGATCTGCCGGAACTGCAACCGGTGTTCAACGCGTTCAACGACGTGCCGGTCGTTTCGATCTCGGACAACCAGCGCATTCCGTTGCAGCAAGCCAACTGGCAGCAGACCGTCTACCACGGCCTGCCGGAAGACGTGCTCAAGCCGATTCCGAACGTCGAGCCCGGCTATCTCGCATTCCTCGGCCGCGTCTCGCCGGAGAAGGGGCTTGACCGCGCGATCCGCATCGCCGGGCAGGCGGGCATGAAGCTCAAGGTCGCCGCCAAGATCGACAAGGCCGACCGCGCCTACTACGAAGAAGTCATCAAGCCGCTGATGGCGCTGCCGCACGTCGAGTACATCGGCGAAATCGGCGAGCACGAAAAGCGCGAGTTCCTCGGCAATGCGCATGCACTGGTGTTCCCGATCGACTGGCCGGAGCCCTTCGGCCTCGTCATGATCGAAGCCATGGCCTGCGGTACGCCGGTCATCGCGTTCAAGCGCGGCTCGGTGCCGGAAGTCATCGAGAATGGCGTGTCGGGCTTTGTCGTCGAAGACGAAATCAGCGCAGTCGCCGCAGTCAAGCGCCTGTCGACGCTGTCGCGCGAGAAGGTGCGCGCCGCGTTCGAAGCGCGCTTCTCGTCGAAGGTGATGGCGCGCAACTATGTGGCCGTGTACGAAGATCTGCTGCGCCAGAAGCATCGCACCGTGCTGCGCGAAGTCAACGCCGGCTAAGGTATGCACTGAAACCGGACGCGCTGCGGCGCGCCCGGGTTTCCCGTTTATCCCCAACGCCCCGGTGCCCCGTGCACCGGGGCGTTGTCACATGCACGGCGGCGGCAAGTGAGGCGCACGCTTAATGTCCCTATAATGGCCGTGCCGTAAAATCCGCGGCGCCCACGCAAGCGAGATGAGGAGTAGTCCCTTGGCCAGAACCCGACCGACGCCCACGGCCACCGTACCCGGTGCCGGGACGCTTTTCGCGCTGCGCGCGATCGGGCTCGTGATCCTGGCGCGCTGGCTGCACTCCATGGCGCAAATGAATTTCGTCGCCGCGCTCGAAGGCATGGCGTCGTCGCCGGCGGCGAGCCTGAATCTCGTCTTCCTGTTTCTGCTGATCGTGCTGCCGGGCGCCAAGGCGCGCGTCGAGCGGCCGTTTCACCCGCTGCCGCAGTGGCTGCGCCAGGCGCTGCGCTTTTTCGGCGTGCTCGGCTTTTTGTTCGCGCTCGGCTCGATTGGCATGTTTGTCTGGACCGCCGGCTGGCGGCGCACCTTCCACACCGTGGCCGACACCAACGGCTGGCTCGTCGCCGCGCCCGCCCTCTATGCTGCCGTGGTCTGGATCTGCCGGCCGCGCGCGCTTTGGCGCAGCAACTTTGCGGCGCGGCGTTTCGCGATTGGGCGCTTCGCGGTGTCGATCGATGCGGCCACGCGCACGACGGTCGTCTGGCAGGAGAGCCGCAAGGTCGGGCAGTACGATGCACGCGAGTTGTCGGTGCGCTGGCTCTCCGGGGCGCCGCAGGGCGGGGCGGTTGCGTCCGGCCCCGCGCTGTTGCCCGCGCCGGTGCAGGCCGACGCTCCTGCGAGCGCTACTGACGTTGTCGAACCGGTTGCTGCCGCGGATCCCGCGAATTCCACCGCAGCTCAACGGACTGCGCAGTCTGCGGCCGCGCCTGAGCCGGTCGCGTCCGCTGCGCCGCGGCGAGCTGCCGTGGCATCAGCGGCGGCGCATGGGGAGAAGCCCGCGCGCCGGTCGAAGATCGAATTGCTGTGGGATTCGCCGGCTGCCGCGGGCCACAACCGTCAGACTGTGTTTCGTGCGCGGCTCGCCTCAGAAGGCGACCGCACGGCCGCACGCGCCCTCGATGCCGCGCTGAAGCAGGTCTGACGTCCGCTCGCAGACGCGCCGCGTCCGCTTTTGAGCCGCTTTACCGTTGCTTGCCGTTCCTGTCGTCCACTCGAAGGAGTCGCAATGCTCATACGCTGGTTGCTCGCCGCCGTTCATCTGCTTGCCTTCGGCTTCGCGCTTGCGTCGATCTTGCGGCGCACGCGCGGGTTGCGCCGTTGCACGTCCACCGAAGACCTGCCGATGATCTTCAGCGCCGATAACGGCTGGGGCGGCTCGGCGGTCGTCCTGATCGTGACTGGCGCGATGCGTGCGTTCGGCGGGTTCGAGAAGGGCGCCGCGTACTACCTCCACGAACCGCTCTTTCTCGTGAAGATGGGCACGCTCGTGCTGATCCTTCTGCTCGAAATCGGGCCCTTGATGGCGCTGCTGCGCTGGCGCCTCGCCGTGCGGCGCGGCGATGTGCCGGATCTCACCGGAGCGCCGAAATACGCGCGCATCGGCAGATGGCAAACGCTGCTGCTCGTCGTGATGGTCGTTGCGGCGACGGGCATGGCGCGTGGCATCGGTCTCGATACCGGCGCCGAGTAGGGCGCAGGTCCCATGTCAGGCGGAAAAAGGAAAACCCGCGCAACGGCGGGTTTCCCGCTATGACCATCTGTTTTCTTCGCTTTACTGAAGATTCCCAGCCACGGCGACCGTCTGTCCGGTGATGTAGTTCGACTCAGGCGTGCAGAAGAGATAAACGCCGCCTGCTGCCTCCTCTGGCGTGCCGCCGCGGCCAAGCGGATTGCGCTGCGCGTGAGTCTTGAGCATCTCGGGGTTCAGTCCCACGCGGATGTCGCGGCCATCGATCTTCACGGTCGCGCCGGCCTTGGCATCTGCCGACGTCATGCGCGTGTGGATCAGGCCGAACGCCACGGCGTTGACGTTCACGTTGAAGCGCCCCCATTCGCGGGCGAGCGCGCGCGTCATGCCGATGACGCCGGCCTTGGCGGACGAATAGTTCATCTGCCCCGCGTTACCGTTGAGCGCCGACACCGACGAGATATTCACGATCTTGCGATACACCTCGCGCCCCTCGGCGACGTCGGCGGCGTGCAGCGCCTTCACGTGCGGATACGCGGCGCGCAGGATGCGGAACGGCGCGGTCATGTGGCAGTCGAGGATTGCGTACCACTGCTCGTCGGTCATCTTCTGGATCACGTCGTCCCACGTGTAGCCGGCATTGTTGACGATGATGTCGATGCCTTTGTACGCGCTCATCGCCGTATTGATGAAACGCTCGGCGAAGTCCGGCGCCGTGACGTTGCCCACGCAGGCTACTGCTTCGGCGCCGGCCTTCTTCAGCGCTTCGACCGCCTCGTGCGCCGGATCGGCGTCGAGGTCGTTCACGACGATGCGCGCGCCTTCGCTCGCGAGCTTTTCCACGATCGCGCGGCCAATGCCGCGTCCCGAACCGGTGACGAGCGCCACTTTGCCATCGAGCTTACCCATGCTGCTTTCTCCTTCGATTATTTGATTCGGATTGCTTACAGTGAAACCACGGCGTCGCCCACGACGCGCGGCTCGCCATACTGGTTGGCGGTCTGGATTTCGAGCCGCACGCGGCGCTCGCCATCGGCCTCGAATTTTTCGACCACGCGCCCCGTGCAGACGATGCGATGACCGATATGCGTGATGCCCACGAAGCGCACGCCGAACTGGTGCAACTGGCGCTGATCGACCCATTGGGTGAGCAGGCGTCCGAGCCACGCCATCGAGAGCATGCCGTGCGCGAACACATCGGGCATGCCCGCGCGCCGCGCATAGTCGATGTCGATATGCACCGCGTTGTGGTCGCCCGAAGCGCCCGCGAAGAGCGCGAGCATCTTGCGGTCGACCGGCGGCAGTTCGAGCGCGGGAAGCGTGTCGCCCACCTGAATCGTGTCGTATTGGAAAGTCATTCGCGGTCTCCCTTCAGCCGTTGCGTTGCACGATCACGCTGCGCAGATCGGCTACGTGCTCGCCGCGCTGGTTCGTCACGCGCGTCTCGCGCACGACGAACTCCAGCGCGCCACCCCTTTTCTCGTAGATGTCGGCAAGGCGAGATTCGAATAGCAGCACGTCGCCGGCGTAGGCGAGCCGGTGATACGTGAAGGACTGCTCACCGTGCAGGATGCGCGGCAGTTCGATGCCGATCGCATCGCGCCACGATGAATCGGGCTGCTCGAATTCGAGCGAGAAGAGAAACGTGGGCGGCAGCGGCAGGCCCGGATGGCCTGCGTCGCGGGCTGCCGATTCGTCGAAGTACACCGGATTCGTTTCGCCGATCGCCTTCGCGAAGAAGCGCAGCCGGCCTGCTTCGGCCAGCACGCGAAATGCGGGCAGCGTCCTGCCGATGTGTTGCTTGTCGATCATGAGGATTGCTCCGTATCGATAGCCATGCTTACGCTCAGGCGGACTTGTAGACCGTGACGACGCACGCGCCGCCCAGACCCACGTTATGCGCGAGCGCGACCTTCGCGCCTTCCACCTGGCGCTCGCTCGCGGTTCCGCGCAACTGATGCGTGAGTTCGTAGCACTGGGCGAGCCCCGTGGCGCCGAGCGGATGGCCCTTCGAGAGCAGGCCGCCCGAAGGATTGACGACCCATTCGCCGCCATAGGTGTTGTCGCCGTCGTTGACGAGTTTCTCGCCTTCGCCTTCCGCGCACAGGCCAAGCCCTTCGTAGGTGATCAGTTCGTTTTGTGCGAAGCAGTCGTGCAGCTCGATCACGTCGATATCGCGCGGACCGATGCCGGCTTGCTCGTAGGCGCGCGTCGCCGCCGAGCGCGTCATGTCGAAGCCCACCACGCGGATCATGTCGCGCGCGTCGTACGTGCTCGGCGTGTCGGTGGTGAGCGCCTGGCCCGCGATGATCACATCGGTGCGCAGACCGCGCTTTTTCGCAAACGCCTCGGAGACGACGAGCGCTGCCGCCGCGCCGCAGGTCGGCGGGCAGGCCATGAGACGCGTGAGCACGCCCTCCCAGAGCATGGGCGCGGCCATCACGTCTTCGGTCGAGACGACGTTGCGGAACACAGCGAGCGGGTTGCGCGCCGCATGGCGGCTCGCCTTCGCGCGGATCTTCGCGAAAGTTTCGAGCTTCGTGCCGTACTTTTTCATGTGCGACATACCCGCGCCCGCGAACTGGCGAATGGCGTTGCTGAGTCCCTCCTGGCGGCCGACGAGTTCGTCGACGACAACGTTGGCGCGCTCGAGCGCGCTCGCGCGGTCCACCCACACCGACTTGAGCGCGCCTGGGCCCATGAACTCGAAGCCGACGGCGAGCGCGCAGTCCACGGCCCCGCTTTGCACCGCCTGACGCGCGAGGAAGAGCGCGGTCGAACCGGTCGCGCAGTTGTTGTTCACGTTCATGACGGGTATGCCCGTCATGCCGACCTGGTAGAGCGCTTTCTGGCCGCAGGTCGAGTCGCCATAGACATAGCCTGCGTAGGCCTGTTGCACGTCGGTGTAGTCGAGGCCTGCGTCGGCGAGCGCCTGGCGGATCGCGGTGGCGCCCATCGTGTCGTAGGTCTCGCTCGTGCCGGGCTTCTTGAACGGAATCATGCCGACGCCGGCGACATACACGTTTTGAGTCATATCAGTACTCCTGAGAGAATGAGGATTTTTTTAAAGCTTGCGCGAGATAAGGTCGCGCATCACTTCGCTCGTGCCGCCGTAAATGCGCATCACGCGCGCATCGGCGAACGCGCGGGCCACCGGGTATTCGAGCATGTAACCGTAACCGCCATGCAACTGCACCATCTCGTCGAGCGCCTTGCCGAGCGCCTCGGTCGCGAAGAGCTTCGCGACGGCGGCTTCTTCCAGTGTGAGACGGCGGCGCACGTGTTCGGACAAGTAATGATCGATCATGAGCCGTACTGCAACGGCCTGGGCCTTGATGTCCGCGAGCTTGAATTTGGTGTTCTGGAAGTCCCACACCGTCTGATTGAACGCGCGGCGGTCCTTCACATAGTTCAACGTGTGCTCGAGGCAGGCTTCCATTTTCGCGGCGGCGCCGATGGCGATCGAGAGCCGTTCCTGCGGCAGTTCGGCCATCAGGTAGGCGAAGCCCTTGCCTTCTTCACCGAGGCGGTTCGAAACGGGTACGCGCACGTTGTCGAAGAAAAGCTCGGCGGTGTCCTGCGCGTGCTGGCCCACCTTATCGAGCTTGCGGCCGCGCCGAAAGCCTTCGCGGTCCGCTTCGACCACGATCAGGCTCACACCCTTGGAGCCCGCGGCCGGATCGGTCTTGCAGACCATGACGATGAGGTCCGCATTCAGGCCGTTGCTGATGAAGGTCTTGCTGCCGTTGATCACATAATCGTCACCGTCGCGAATGGCGGTCGTGCGCACGGCCTTCAGGTCGCTGCCCGTGCCCGGCTCGGTCATGCCGATGGCGAGGATATATTCGCCGGAGCAGACCTTCGGCAGCCAGCGCTGCTTTTGTTCCTCGTTGCCAAGCCGCGCGATATACGGGGCAATGATGTCGGAGTGAACGGCGAAGCCAAGACCGCTGACGCCGGCCCGGTTGATCTCCTCGTTGAGCACGGCCGCGTGACCGAAATCGCCGCCGCCGCCGCCGTATTCGGTGGGCAGCGTGACACACAGCAGGCCTTCGCGGCCGGCCTTGAGCCAGGTCTCGCGATCGACCTTGCCGGCCTTGTCCCATTCGGCCTGCTTCGGCACGCATTCCTTTTCCAGGAAGCGGCGCACGGTGGTGCGCAGCATTTCGTGATCGTCGCGGAAGACGTTACGGTTGATATGCATATCGGAGTCCTTAGCGTTAATGGAGCTTCGGTGAACGTAAGCGGTATGGGTCGAGGGTGGATTACCGTGCGCGTGCTACATGCGCGGCGGGTTCGGAGTGAAAGAGCGCTTCGACGAGGTGGGCCCGGCGCGCACGCGTGACGGCCTGATTGACGTAGCCCTTGTCGGCGATTTCGTTGGCGTCCATGGAAGGCGGCTCGGCCATCAGCATGAGGCGCTCGACGTGAACGCTCGCGCCCTGGCCGCGCTGTCCGTGCAGGCGCTCGCTCAGCGCGGCGATGAGAACGGGGTGCTGCACGAGCGCGGCGGCGTCGAGCCCGGCGAGCTCCGGCGCGAAACGTTGGCACGCGGCCACGTTCGGCCAGGCGAGGGCGGCGACGTAGTCGTGGTCGTGTCCGCAGATCACGGCGTCGCTCAGGAGCGGGGCGCAGTGATCGAGCAGGCCGAGCCGCATGGCGCCCGTGCGCACCCACGTGCCGTTGGCGAGCTTGAAGTCTTCGACCACGCGCCCCGCGAACAGCAGGCCTTCGGACGGATTATCCGGATTGGCGAAGCGCACGGCGTCGCCGAGCCGGAAGAAGCCTTCTTCGTCGAACGCCGCTGCGCTCAGTTCGGGATGCTTGATGTAGCCGCCGAACACGTTCGCGCCGCGCATGCGGATCTCGTAGCGTGCGTCCGCGCCTTCGAGCGGCACGAGCTTCACCTCCGATCCCGGCACCGGCGTGCCGATGTTGCCGACGATATCCGTGGGCCAGCCGCAGAAGGTGCCCATGCCAGCCGTTTCCGTGCAGGCAAGGCCGCTCACGAAGGCAATGCGCTGACCGATGGTCTTCACCGCGACACGCTGGATGCGCTCCCAGACCTCGGTGGGCAGGCTCGCGCCGCCGTAGCCGAAGAAGTGAACCTTCGAGAACAGGTTCGCCGCGAGTTCGGCGTCGTGCTCGATCTCGTTCGCGAGCACGGCCCAGGCCGAGGGCACGCTCGTGAAGATCGTGGGCGCGACCTCGCGCAGATTGCGCACAGTGCGCTCGATCATGCCGGGCACGGGGCGGCCGTCGTCGATGTAGTGGGTCGCGCCGAACTGGATCGAGCGGCCGAGGTTGAGCACGCCACCCAGACCATGGTGCCAGGGCAGCCAGTCGAGGAACACAGGCTCGGTGTCGCGCAAGAAAGCGAGGTTGTCCGAGAAGTAGGAAGCGACCGCCTTGAAATTGCGGTACGTGAGGTTGACGCCCTTGGGCGTGCCGGTCGAGCCCGACGTGAAGAGTACACGCGCCGTGGCGTCGGGTGCGATTGCCGCATGAGCGGCGGCAACGGCCGCGCGGCGCGGCTCGGTCAGCTCAGTCTGCGCGAGCGTCGCCCAGTCGATCTGACCTGGACGGGAGCCGCGCACAGCGATGACCGGTGCGCCCAGATGAGCGAGCCCGGCAAGCGCTCGCTCGAAGGCCGCGGCGTCCTGCACGAACAGCGCCGCAGGCGGCACCAGTTCGACCACGGCCTTCAGGCGCGCGAAGTCCTGGCTGAGCATCGAGTAAGCGGGAGACACCGGCGCGACGGGAATGCCCACGTATTCGGCGGCGAGCAGCACGATGGCTTGTTCGATCGAGTTGCCCGAGAGCAGCATGAGCGGATGCGCCTGATCGAGGCCCATCTCGAGCAGCGCCGCGCCCACGCACTGCACCTGTTGCCACAGCTCGCGCCAGCTCACGCGCCGCCAGGCGCCGTCGCTTCCGCGCTCGCAGAAGGCGGCTGTCTCGCCACGCGTCTTTGCCCAGGCTTCGATGAAATCCGCGAAGCTCGTTTGCGCGATGGCGGGGGGCGGGTTGGATGAGCGCAGGATCAGGCTACCGTCACTGCGGTGCTCGACGAGCGTCGGGCGGTGAGGCATGCGGACCGGCCGGACGGCAACCGCCGGCGAATTACTGGCCGTGAGCGTACTCATTGAGCCGTGTCTCCTGAACGTTTGCGTGCGACCTGGCGGGCGCACCACGTTGATTTTGTCGGAAGGGGTACCGCTGGGCGGCACCCCTTAAAACAAGCATAGCGGGTGGGGCGGTGGGTCGTACCACCCGAACCGGGTAGCGCCTCGCCGCGAGCCCGCGCGAAGCCGTTCAGGTGTCGATGCCGAGGTCGCGCACGCGCGCGACGGCCTCATCGCGGCTCGACACGCCGAGCTTGCCGTAGATGTTCTTGAGGTGCCACTTGACCGTTTCGGGCGAGATGCCGAGCGTGCGGGCGATCTTCTTGTTGGGTAGCGCCTGGGCCAGCAGGCTCACGACCTTCGCTTCGCGCTCGCTGAGGGTTTCGGCGACGTTCGGCGCCGCGCCGCGCGCAAGCGCCGTTTCGTTCGTCGTGCTTGCGAGCGCAGCGGCCGATTCCTGCGCCGCGCGCAGCCGGTCGACGTAAAACGCCAGCACCGGGTCGCCGCCGTTTTCCTGCGGGCTCTGATCGGCGGACACTCCCGGCATCCCGCGCACGACCTGTTCGGCGAACGTTACGATGTCCGGGCCCGCGTCGAGCACGCTGCGCACGAGGCCGAGCCGGTGGCCAAGCCGCAGGCCCGTGAGCGCGCTCTCGCGGGCCGCGTCTGCGCGCCCGCGCCGCTGGTCCACGAGCGCGGCCTGCATGCGCAGCTGGACGACGCGATGCTGCCAGCCCCTTTCGCCGCAAAGCGCGATGAGCGGCGGCAAATGCAGGGCCGCGCCCTCGAAGTCTTCGTGCGCGATGCACCAGTTCACATGGGAGCGCTGCGCGAGCGCGTGAACGTCGTACCACGCATGCGGCCGCGTGGGACGCAGGCGAGCCGCGATCGTGTCGAGACGCGCGAGCCGGTCCTGTGCGTCGTCGAACTGGGCGCATTGCAGATGTTGAAGGACCTGTGCGGCGAGGCTATGCGCAAGCAGGCGCGGCAGGCCGTGCCGGCTCGCGTACTCCTCGAGCCGCTCGAGATACGCGAACGCGTCGAGCCGATGACCCTCGGTCCAATGCGCGGCCGCAAGCACCGTGAACACGCGCACGACGGAGTCCGGTATGGACACCCGCTCGAGCACATCGACGCGGTCTTCGAGCAGGCGTCTTGCGCCGGCGATGTCGTTGAATTCGTAGAGCGCCTCGCCGAGTAGCGCGGCCGCGAGACACGCGGGCTCCGCCGCGCTGCTGCCTCGCTCGTCCGCCTCGGCAAGGACGTCACGGCAGATGCGCTCGACCTGCCGGAACTGGCCCTCGAGCGCATGGCTGAAGCCAGCCATGCAGCGGCCGTTGAGCACGCCCGCCGAGGTGCCCATCAACGGCGAACCGGCGAGCAGCGGGCGCGTCGCCTCGTTCTGGAACGCGCGCGCTTCGTCGTATTCGCCGAGGCGCATGTAGAGCCAGGAGAGCAGGTTGTTGCGCGCGCCGATCGACATGCTGGGGGCGTCCGCGGGCGCGGCGAGGAGCTGCGGCAGATGCGCCGCCGCGCTGTCGGCGTCGTCGCGCTGCACGTCGACGGCGGCGCGCAGCAGCGTGAGCCGGTAGCGCGCATTCACGTTCTCTTCGGGGATATCGGCTTCGAGGCGCGCGATGGCCGTGGCGCAGGCTTCGAAGTCGCGCGCATACAGTTCGAGCTGCAGGCGCCACAGGCGCAACTCCACACGCGTCTCGATCTCGGCGTGCGGCAGCAAATGCATGAGCGAGACGAGCTTGCGCAGATCGCCGGAAATCTGCAGGTCGCGCGCCACGGCAAGCACGAGGTCGGCGGCCGCCGCCGATTCGCCGGCGTGCAGCGCGTGGCGCACCGCTTCTTCGGGCAGGCCGTGATCGCGGAACCAGCACCAGGCGGCGTGATGCACCGCGCGCTTCAGGGCTTCGCTGCGCGTGCGCAGGCGCTCTAGCAAGGTTTCGCGAAAGAGCGGGTTGAGCCGGTACCAGGTCTCGTTGCCCACGCGTTCGATCTGCGCGATGAAGAGGTTGTCGGTCTCGAGGCGCGCGAGCAGCGCGAGGACTTCGTTCGAAGGCTGCTCGTCGCCTACGAGCGCGACGCACAACGAGGAGCACAGCCGCGCGCAAACCGATGTGCGCACGAGCAGTTCGACTTCGTTGGCCGAAAGACGCGACAGCACCGCGCCTTCGAAGTACTCGCCGAACCCACGTGCGTCGTGCAGATGCGCGCTCGCAAGCGAGGCCGTGACGTCCGCCGCCCCGGCCGTCGTGCGGCGGCGCTTGAGGTGGATGGCGAAGAGCTGTAGACCCGCCACCCAGCCATCGGTCAGCTCGTGCATTTCGCGCGCATCGCGCTCGCTCACCTCGCCGAGTTGCGCGCGCAGATATTGCGCGGATTCGGCAAAGGTGAAGCGCAGGTCGCGCATGTTGAGTTCGAGCACCAGATCCTGGTCGCGCAGGCGGCCGAGCGACACGGGAACGTTGCCGCGTGACACCAGCACGAGGTGCAGGTTTCGCGGCGCGTAGTCGATGAGCCACTGCAGCGCGCGATGGCTGCGCGCGTTGGTGATGTGATCGAGGTCGTCGATGACGAGGGCGAGGTCGCAGGAGCGGGAGGCGATGGCGCGCACGAGCGTGATCACGGTGCGCTCGACGGCTTCGTCGTCCGCGCCGCGCCCGCCGAGGATCTCGGCTTCGCGGCAGATGGCCGGATCGACCTGGGCGAGGCTCGCCACGAGACCGTCGACGAAGCTTGCCAGGTCGTCGTCTTCCGGCGCAAGGGTGAGCCAGGCGAGGTCGAAGCCGAGCGGCAGGAGCGCCTCGCGCCAGGCAAGGAGCGTGGTGGTCTTGCCGCAGCCGGCAGGGCCCTGGAGCACGATGCAGCGCTTGCGCCGTGCCTCGATCAATTGGCCGACAACGCGCTCGCGTGCGACGACGCGTGTCTTGCTGCGCGGCGCCATCACGCGGGACGCTGCGCCGTCAGCGACGGAGGGGGATTCGGGCCAGCGTTGCGGCATATTCGCGTGCGCCTTGGAGTCCTGGCGCCGCGATCAATGCGCACGCCCGATGACGAAACGAGGATCGGGCTATTGTAGCGCGCGCGCTTGCGCGTCCACGCGGGCGAGCGCGCCCGGCGAACCATGCTGTTTTGTCGCAGCGCTACGGGGTGCGTTACGTGCGGGCGAGGGCGGCTAGGCATCGGCGCAGGCTTGCGCATGGGCAACGGAGCTGGCGCCGCGCTCGCGCAGTACCTGCACCACTTCGCCGTCTGCGCGCCAGGCGTGGCACGTGTCCAGCATGGGCAGCAGCGGTGCTCGCTCGCCGCGTGCGGCATCGGCGAGGCGCTCGTGTGCGTCTTGCCGCAGCCCCATGAGAGTCTGGAATGCGGTGGTGGCCATCGGGCCGAGCAGCTCGGTGAGGTGCGTGCAGCCCCGCGTGCCGCCAAGTCTCGCCTTCACTTCCTTCATGAAGCCATTGCCGATTGCGACACCCGCGAGCTTCGCATAGGCCTCGTTGATCTGCGCGCACCAGGGCGTGGGCGCGGTGTCGGTGCGCGCGTGCGCTGCGCGGATCACGAGGTTCGCGTCGATCGTGATCGTGAGCCACATGTCGTGAATCGCGCCGCCAGTTGGCACGTCCTTGAACAGGAGAGCCGAGTCGTGGCCCTTCGTGTCCGTCATGCGGGCTTCGATGTCGTAGAGGCCGTCGTCACGCGCGTACCCGGTGCAGACGATCTGGCGCACATGCGCCACCTTGCGCGGCGCACTTGCAGTGGCATTTTGAGACATTTGATTGCGCTCCTGAATGCGCCAGAGCAACGACAGGCGCGATATCGCGATGATGCGTGGCGCCCGGCGCAGTGTCCCCACCCCGCGCGGGTGGCCAGTTTGCAACTGTCACGCGGCATGAACCGCGAAGCGCATGCCGCTCGGGGTATTCCCGTCCCCACTCCGTTTGGGTAGTTGCCCCCCTGAATGTCCCTGCAAAACTGCGCCGCATGTGGCTCGCGGTGCCGAACGGGTTACACATTCGCCGCGCCGGTTGCATGCGGCAATCATAATGAGGAGACGTGCATGCGTTTTATCAGCAAGGGAATTTGCGGTGCAACGCTGGCGGTGGTGGCGGGCAGCGCCGCGGCGCAGTCGAGCGTGACGTTGTACGGCGTGGCCGATACGTTCGTGCAATATCTGGACAACGGCGGCAAGCATTCGTATTCGCTGCGAAGCGGCGGGAACACCGGGTCGATGTTTGGCCTGAAGGGTAACGAGGATCTCGGCAGCGGGCTGAAGGCCGCGTTCGACGTCGAGACCGGATACAACATCAATAACGGCGGTCTGTTCGCGGATACCACCACGCTCTTTTACCGCCAGGCGTGGGTGGGACTCACGCACGACAAATACGGCTCGCTCACGTTCGGGCGTCAGTATCAGCCGACCTTCTGGGTCGTCTATCCGACCGATCCGTTTCGCGGCAACGAAGTGCTTTCGCCGCTTTCCGCCGCCGTGCTCGCGGTCGATCGCAATACGCTCGCCAGCCAGTCCGCCACGGGCCGCACGAGCAATTCGGTCCTCTACAAATCGCCGAATCTCGCGGGCCTGCAACTGTACGCGATGTACGCCTTCTCGGCCACCGTCACCCAGCCGGTGCCGCAGACTTCAGGCAACTTCCTCGACCTTGGCCTCTCGTATTCGGCCTATGGGCTCTACGCGGGCATCGCCTACCAGTATCAGCATCCCGGCACGGCGACGATCACGGGGTTGCCCGGCCCGCTCAACCTGCTTGGCACCGAGCACTTCACGGGCGCGCTCGGCTACCGCATCGGCATCGTCAACCTGCAGTTCAACTATGCGTACAACAAGCCGCACGACGCGCCGGCGCACTCGCTCGCGGCCTTGCTCGGCGCGGGCAAGTCGTCGAGCATCATGGAGTTCGGCGCGACGATTCAGGCCACGCCGGCCGACACGGTCGAGATCGCCGGGATCGAGCGCAACGTGCGTGGCGCGCACGACAACACGCCGGGTGTGCAGATCGGCTACGACCATAGCCTTTCCAAGCGCACGTCGCTCTATATGCGCGCGGGCTACCTGAAGAACAACGGCAGCGCGACGATGAGCTGGCCAGGCGTTTCGGTCACGAGCACGGACACGAAGCAGGTGCTCGCGGTGCTTGGCATGACGCATCGCTTCTGACGGCGCTTCTGACAAGGCAAGGCCGCGCTTCGGCGCGGCCACAAATCATCATCGACGAGGAGGGACCAGAATGGATGTCATTCGCAACGGCCGCACGTTAGCCGCGGCCACGTTTTTTGCCGCTCTATTTGCTGCCTCTTTGCAGGCTCATGCGCAGGACAGCGGGGCGGTTTCCTCCGCGCCCGCTGCTCCCGCTGCGGCGGCAGCTTCTTCAGGCGCGAGCGCCACACCGGCTTCGCAGAAGGCAGCCGATCGCGCGCTGCGCCGGCGCGTGCTGAACGCGCTCGCGAAGGCGAAAGGACTGCGCGCGAGCGGCATTACCGTGCGCGCGAGCAGTGGCACAGTGAAGCTGGAGGGATGGGTGCCGGAGCAGGCGCAGATCGATCAGGCGACGCGGATCGCCCAAGGCGTGGCCGGCGTGACCTCGGTGGAAAACACGTTGACGCTTTCGACGTTCTAAGCCGTCGATCCAGCATGTGCGGAAAGAACGGGACCGTGAACGGTCCCGTTTCTCTTTGGGGCTTAGATCGTCACCGACTTGCACTCGAGGAACTCGGCCAGCCCTTCGGCGCCGTATTCGCGGCCATTGCCGGACGTCTTGTAGCCGCCGAACGGCACGCTCACGTCGAGCATCGCGCCGTTGATGCGCACCGAGCCTACGCGCAGTCGCGCCGCCACCTTGCGTGCACGCTGCACATCGCTCGTCGCGATATAGCCCGCAAGCCCGTAGGGGCTGTCGTTCGCGATCCGGATGGCATCTTCTTCATCGTCGTAGGGAATCATCGCTAGCACAGGGCCGAAGATTTCCTCACGCGCGATCGCCATGTCGTTGTGCACGCCGGCGAAGATCGTTGGCCGCGCGTAGAAGCCGCGCGAGAGCCCGGACGGGCGACCCGGGCCGCCCGCCGCCACCTGCGCGCCTTCCACGATTCCCGTCTCGATCATGCGTTGCACTTTGTCGTACTGGGCGCGGTTCGAGATGGGGCCCATGCGCGTGGCCGGGTCGGCCGGATCGCCGACCGTCAACGTATTCGCGGCCGCTGCTGCGATCGTGACCGCTTCGTCGTAGCGTGCGCGTGGCACCAGCATGCGGGTGGGCGCGATGCAGGTCTGACCGGAATTCGCCATGCACTGCGCGACGCCGCTCGTCACGGCGGACGCCAGTTCGGCGTCGTCGAGGACGAGCAGGGCGGACTTGCCGCCTAGTTCCTGCGTGACGCGCTTGACCGTGGGCGCGGCGCCGATCGCCACTTCCACGCCCGCGCGCGTCGAACCGGTGATGGAAACCATGTCCACCTGAGGATGCGAGGCGAGCCGCGCGCCCACGGTGCGACCCTCGCCGAACACCATGTTGAAAACGCCCGCGGGCGTGCCGGCCTCGTGGAGAATCTCGGCGAAGATCATCGCGTCGAGCGGCGCGATTTCCGAAGGCTTGAGCACGACCGTGCAGCCCGCAGCGAGCGCGGGGGCGACCTTGGCCACGATCTGGTTCAGCGGCCAGTTCCATGGCGTGATGAGCGCGGCGACGCCGATCGCCTCGCGCCGCACATAGCTCTTGCCTTGCGTCGTTTCAAACGCGAAGTCGCGCAGGACATCGATGGTTGCGCGCAAGTGGGCGAGGCCGATCGGCGCCTGCAACGCATTGCACAGCGAGACCGGTGCGCCGATTTCCTGGCGCACGGCTTCGGCGAGCTCGGGCAGGCGGCGCTGATAGATGACGGCGATGCGCTCGAGAAGGGCGATACGCGTTTCGCGGCTCGTCTCTGACCACGCGGGAAAGGCGGCGCGCGCCGCGGCGATCGCGCGATCGGCGTCCTCCTCATTGCCCATGGCTAGCGTGCCGATGCGTTCTTCGGTGGCGGGATCGACGATATCGAATGAGGGAGCCCGCGCGCCGTGCTGTGCGGGCTCGACCCACTGTCCGTCGATATAGAAGCGATTCAATGTCTTCATGATGGAATTCCCAGGTCGCGTGCGTACGCGCTCAAACCGGCCGATCGCCGATGATGGTCGCGCGCATCATGTGCCGAACGGCGGGGTAGTAGTCCTGAATGGCGTAGTGCTGGCACGACCGGTTGTCCCAGAGGGCGATCGTGTTCGGGCGCCACTTGAGCCGCACCTGATACTCGGGCACCTGGGCCTGACGGAACAGCAACTGCAGCAATTCCATTTCGGCGAGCTTGAAGTCGAAGCCCACGCGATACTGGTCCACGGTCTTTTGGCCATAGTTCGCGATATGTGTGGTGAAGGCCTCGTTGACATAGAGGATCTTTTCGCCCGTTTCCGGGTGCGTGCGCACCACAGGATGCGTAGCAGGCGGAAAGCGCTTTCTCATTTCGGCATGCTGATCTTCTGGAACGACAATCCCGAACAGCGGCAGGAAATCGTGGACGGCCGTGAGATTCGCAATGCGTGTCTTGACGTCTTCGGGCAGGCCTTCGTAGGCTGCGACCATGTTGATCCACATGGTGTCGCCGCCCACCTCGGGGCACGCCACACAGCGTAGCATCGAGCCCATCGAAGGAATTTCGCGCCATGACACGTCGGAGTGATAGAGATTCTCGCGCCCGCGCTTCGAATCGTTGCGCCCGAGAATGACGAGTTCCGGGTGATCCGGGTGATGCGGAAACGTGGGGTGGACTTCCAGTTCGCCAAAACGGCGCGCGATGGCCACGTGCTGCGCGGGCGTGATGTCCTGATCGCGGAAGAACAGCACCTTGTACTTGAGCAGCGCGCGGCGCAGGGCCCGGCAGGTGACGTCGTCGAGCGGCTCGCGCAGGTCAATGTCACCTATCTCGGCGCCGATGGTCGGTGTGTGCCGTGTGAGCGTGAACGGCCAGCTTTCGGCGTCGACTGCGCTGGCCTGAAACTCGTTAGGTACGCTAACGGTTGCTTGCATGTGATTCTCCATTGACGATAGGTATTCGCGGCCGTCGTGCGCCGACTTTAGCGTCTCACGCATTACGTTTTGAGCGTCACGCGTGGCGTATTCATTCAGGCAGTGAGTGGCGCTGCGTCCTCGCCAGCGGTGCGCAGCGAGCGTTCGGGGTGCAGCCAGCGCAGCGCCACGAGCGCCGCGACGACCAGCAGCGTCGCCGTCACCGCGATGGCGACTTCATAGGCGTGCGCGCCGGTTGCGGCATAGGACTGGACGAGCCGGCCGACGAGAGCCGGCCCGATCGCGGCGCCGAGGCTCGCCACCGCGGTATTGATCGCGATGACCGAGCCGCGCTGGGCGAGCGGCACCATTTCGGCGAGCATGGCGGGGGCGAGTGTCAGGCAGAAAGTGGACAGCGCGCCGGCAACGGCGTAACAGAGCACCTTTTGCGTGGGCGTCAGGTCGATCGCCACCAGAGCGAAGAAGATGAGTGCGCCTGCGATCATGACGGCGCACATGAGCCGTACGCGGGCTTCGCGCGAGGTCGCGCCCTGCCGGAGCATGCGCTGCGAAAGCGCGCTCAGGCCGATATTGACCGGCGCCGCGAATGCGATGACAAGTGCGAAGAGGCGTCCCGACGCGATGCTGCCGAAACCGAGACCCTTTTCGAGGTAGGTGGGCAACCATGTGATGGTCTGGCCAAGCAGCCAGTAGGCGACGAAGCCGAGCAGGAATACAGAGAGAACGGACGCGTCCGTCAGGATCCTGCGATACGGCAAGGGCGCGGCCGCGCTGCTGGCTGCGGCCGGTTCGCGCGGCGTGCGGCGGACGACGTCGAGCGTGCCTTCGCGGCCAAAGGCCAGCCACAACGCGCACCAAAGCGCGCCCACCACGGCGAGCACGAAGAAGTTCGTGCGCCAGCCCCATCGCTGCGTGATCGCGGGAATCACGAGCCCGGCGAGCACCATGCCGCCGACTGCGCCCTGGTTGATGACGGCCACGGGGAGACTGCGTTTGTGGTCCGGGAACCACTTGAAGAGCGAGTGGACGGAGACCGGAAACGAGGGGCCCTCCGCCGCACCGAGAATCACGCGACAGAGCAGCAGCGCGAACGCGCTCGTGGCGAACGCCTGGGGTATCTGCAACAGTGCCCAGCTCGCGCCCATGGCGAGCAGGATCCAGCGCGTCGGTAGCCGATTCGAGAGGAAACCGACGAGCACGGTCGAAATCGAGAAGAGCCAGAAGAAGCTGCCGGCGACGAAGCCGAATTGCGCCGGCGAGAGATGCATCTCGGCCATGAGCGGCACGGCGACCATGCCGAGGACGATCTTGTCGAGAAAATTGATCGTGGAGAGTCCGGTGAGGAGGGCCGTGTTGGTCCAGGCGGACTTTGGCTGCCAGGAAGTTGAGTTGAGCATGGGCGATCTCGTTGTATCGGCTGGCGCCGGCTGATGGTGCAACGCCAGGACGCGACCGGACTGGCGCAGGCTTCTGCGCGCAGCGGCCGGTGCTGTGGGTTGGTTCAGTACGGGGATACCGCGAAGTCGAGATGCGAGGGGGGAGCAGCGACGCCCATTACTTTCATGATGTCTCCTTGTCCGCGCGCTTGCTGAATCTGGTTCGCGCTTCGGCATTGCCTGTGTCTGGCGTTACCTTAGGAGTCAGGCCACCCGGGGTGACCCCCCCAACCGGGTAGGGTAGGGAATGCCTCAGTGCGCATGCGCGAGTGGAGTGCTCAATATTGTTTTGTCTCGTGCAAAATGGACGCCCAAAGCAAAAGGCCTCGTTGCTTTCGCAACGAGGCCTTTTATTCTTCGGTGTTTGTCGTTACCAACACCAGGAATTCTGGTGGGTAGTACTGGGATCGAACCAGTGACCCCTGCCGTGTGAAGGCAGTGCTCTACCGCTGAGCTAACCACCCGAAGAGATTGAGATTATGCAGGGCATTTCCGATCTTGTAAAGCCCTTTTTTAAGCATTCTGCGCATCGGCCGAATTTGCTTCGGCGGGGGCGGGTTCGATACGCCAAACCGACGTGCCTTTGATCGCCTTGTCGAGACCATCGAGCACGGCGTTGTGTTCGGCCATTTCTTCGTCGCTCGCCATGATCACGTGCAGGTCGATCGACTCGAACTGCACGCGCGGCGCGGCGGCCGCACCGGGCGCGGCATGCTCGCCCAGCATGTCGATGACGAGGCTTTCCTGGCCGCGCGTCATCGCGAGATAGACCTCGGCGAGCAGTTCCGAGTCGAGCAGCGCGCCGTGCAGCGTGCGGTGCGCGTTGCTGATGCCGAAGCGATCGCACAGGGCGTCGAGCGAGTTGCGCTTGCCGGGGAAGATCTGCTTGGCCTGCACGAGCGTGTCGATCACCTCGCCGCAATGCTCCTTGAACCCGGGCTTGCCGAGCAGCGCGAGCTCGGCGTCGAGAAAGCCGATGTCGAACGGCGCGTTGTGGATGATGATGTCCGCGTCGCGAATGAAGTCGAGGATTTCGTCCGCGACTTCGGCGAACTTCGGCTTGTCGGAGAGGAACTCGGTCGTGAGGCCGTGTACGGCGAGTGCGCCCGGGTCGCTGTCACGCTCCGGGTTCACGTAGAAGTGCAGGTTGTTGCCGGTGAGCCGGCGGTTCACCAGCTCGACGCAGCCGATTTCGATGATGCGGTCGCCCGTGCGGGCGTTCAGGCCGGTGGTTTCGGTATCGAGAATGATCTGGCGCATGTCTTGTAAAGCGTGAAAGCGTGGGGCAGCCGCGCGAGGCGGTCTCAGAGAGCTGTATCAGAGTTCGGCGAGCGTGGCGACGCCGCGGTTCGCGAGCGCGTCGGCGCGCTCGTTCTCCGGGTGGCCGGCGTGACCCTTCACCCAGCGCCACTCGATCTCGTGCTGGCCGACGAGCGAGTCGAGGCGTTTCCAGAGGTCGTCGTTCTTGACCGGCGTTTTGGCGGCCGTCATCCAGTTCTTCTTCTTCCAGCCGTGAATCCACTCGCTGATGCCTTTTTGCACATACTGCGAGTCGGTGTGCACGATCACCTTGCACGGACGCTTGAGCGCTTCGAGCGCGGCGATCACGCCCATCAGCTCCATGCGGTTGTTGGTCGTGCCGGCCTCGCCGCCGAACAGTTCCTTTTCCTGCGCGCCGAAGCGCAGCAGTGCGCCCCAGCCGCCGGGGCCCGGGTTGCCCTTGCAGGCGCCGTCCGTGAAGATTTCGACGAAGTCGGGTGTGCTCATGTGTCCTTGTTGCGTGTTGGGGAAGGGGTGGTGGCCGCAGGCGTCAAGCTCGCGGCCAGTACCGGCTTCTTGACCTTCAACGGCCCGACGAGGCGCATGCCGCGCACGCGCTTGATCGCCGTCACCATATAGATAGCGCCGAAAATCGGCCACCAGCGATCGCCCGCGGCTTCCATGAAGCCGTAGCGGCCGAGCCACTGATCCGTCGCAAGCGGCGGACGATAGCAGCCGAAGCGCCCGCGTTCAAGCTCGAAGCCAAGCAGCTTGATCCAGTCTTTCAGGCGTGTGAAGGCGATCAGGTCCTGGCGCGCCGGCAGGAACGGATGGCCGGTCAGCTTGCCGACCGACTGGCGCGCGCCCCACAGCGAAAGCGAGTTGAAACCGACGATCAGCAATTGCCCTTCGGGCATCAGCACGCGCTCGGCTTCGCGCAGCAGGCGGTGCGGGTCGCTCGTGAACTCGAGCGTGTGCGGCATCACGATGAGGTCGACGCTCTGCGCCTCGAACGGCAGATCGAGATAGTCGCACCATACGGTGCTCCGGCCCGCGGGCGCGTGAAGCAACGAACTGCCGCTCGCAGCCGGGCTGTGGTCTTGCGTTGCGCCGCCCGCGCCAGGCATCGGTTGCCCCCCGTTCGGGTGCGGCTGTGCCGATGTGCCGGGTACGGAGTAGGGGGCGCTCGCGGCGCTGGCGGCGTCGAGCACGAGGCCGCGGCACGACATGCGGTTCTCGCGCAGGGCGTCGAGTTGCGGCAGGCCGAGCTGCAGCGCATGGTAGCCGAATACGTTCGATACCACGCGGTCGAGCTGCTCCTGCTCCCAGTCGAGCACATACCTGCCAGCGGGCGAGGCGGTCCAGGCGGGCCAGTCTATAATCAATCGGTCAGACATGTCGAAGAATACGTCGCCCCATGAAGAGTCCGCTAGAGTACGCGCGTTCGAGCGATGCGTGCGCCTACGAGTACGTACCGGTTCCCGCCTTTGAAGACAATTACATCTGGGTCGTTTCGGACGGCCAGAATGCCGTTGTCGTCGATCCGGGCGACGCCGCTCCCGTTCGCGCGTACCTCGCGAAACGCGGCTGGCGGCTCGTCGCTATTTTACTCACCCATCACCACAACGACCACGTCGGCGGTGTGGCGGACCTGCTCGCCGACGCCCGCATGCCTGGTCATTTGCCCGCGCATTTGCCCGTATATGGCCCGGCCGGCGAGGCGCTCGGCCCGCTCGATCCGCTCGTCACGCGCGTGAAGGGTGGCGACGCCGTCCATCTGGACGCACCGGCGCTCGACTTTACGGTAATCGACGTGCCGGGCCACACGCGTGGCCACATCGCCTATTTCCAGTCAGCCGATACCGACGGCACGCCGCACGTGTTCTGCGGCGACACGCTCTTTGCCTGTGGCTGCGGCCGCCTGTTCGAGGGTACGCCCGCGCAGATGCTCGACTCACTCGACGCGCTCGCGGCGCTTCCCGGCAATACTCACGTGCACTGCGCACACGAATACACGTTGTCGAACATTCGCTTCGCGCTCGCCTGCGATCCCGAAAACGCCGATCTGCGTGAATGGAGCCGCGAGGCGGCGGCGCTGCGCGAGCGCGGCGTGCCGACGCTGCCTACGACGATCGCGCACGAGCGCGCCGTCAATCCGTTCCTGCGCGCGAGCGACGCGGCGGTGCAAGCCGCGCTCACCGAGGCGCTGCACGAATCGGTGCCGAACCGGCTGGCTGCTTTCGCCATGATGCGTGAATGGAAGAATCGGTTCCGCTGACCCACCAGGGTTAGGGGGCATGCTCAACCCAATCGTATGGAATCACGCCCAAGCTGCGGATTTCATGGATTTTTTTCCAATAATTCCGATTGACGGAAATCGACACGTTCCGTACTATCGGCTGCAAATTCCAGCCATGCGGATGTAGATTTTCATGCGATTCATAATCAGTGCGCTGCTGGTCCTCATGCTCGCCGCCTGTGCGAGCGGGGGACCGTCTGCGAGTTCTCTAGCACCAGCCAACGCCCAGGCCAACGCCGACCTTATTCGTAAGACCTCCGCTGCGAAGGAAACCATTAACGTCGATCAAGGTTCCGTCGATCAGCTCACAAGCCCCGACGCCGACCTCTGGGGGCGCATTCGCCGCGGCTTCCAGATGCCCGACCTGCAGAGCGACCTCGTCGACATGAACGCCAACTGGTACGCCCAGCGGCCCGACTACGTCGCGCGCATGACCGAGCGTTCGCAGAAGTACCTCTATCACATCGTCGAAGAGCTCGAGGCGCGCCACATGCCCACCGAGCTCGCGCTGCTGCCGTTCATCGAATCCGCGTACAACCCACAGGCGCTGTCTGTCGCGAAGGCCGCCGGCATGTGGCAATTCGTGCCGGGCACGGGCCGCACCTATAACCTCAAGCAGAACATGTGGCAGGACGAGCGCCGCGACGTGCTGGCCTCGACCAGCGCCGCGCTCGACTACCTCTCGCGCCTGCACGACATGTTCGGCGACTGGTATCTCGCGCTCGCCGCTTATAACTGGGGCGAGGGGAACGTGCAGCGCGCCATCGCGCGCAACGAGGCGGCGGGTTTGCCCACGGACTACCAAAGTCTGCGCATGCCCAACGAAACGCGTAACTACGTGCCGAAGCTGCAGGCGGTCAAGAACATCGTGATGAACCCGCAGCAGTACGGGCTCACGCTGCCGTCCATTCCGAACCACCCGTATTTCGTCACGGTCACGACCTCTCACGACATCGACGTGGACGTCGCCGCCAAGCTCGCGAACATGACGACCGACGAGTTCCGCTCGCTCAACCCGTCGTTCAAGAAGCCTGTGATTCTCGGCGCAACCGACCCGCAGATCCTGCTGCCGTTCGACAACGCGAGCGCGTTCGAGCGCAACCTGAAGGCCTATTCCGGCCAGCTTTCCTCCTGGACCGTCTACACGACCGACTCGCGCACCACGCCGGCTGCGATCGCGCAGAAGATCGGCGTGGACGCCGACACGCTGATGTCGGTGAACAAGATTCCGGCGGGCATGCGCCTGAAGGCGGGTTCGACGCTAGTGGTGCCGCGCACCGACGACGGCGACGACGAGGACATCAGCGCCGACGTGGCGGAAAGCGCCGTGCTGGCCATGGAGCCGGATGTGCCCGACACGCGCAAGATGCTGATCCGTGTGCGCCGCAAGCAGTCGATGGAAGCGGTGGCGAGCCGTTACGGCGTCTCGCTCGGTCAATTGAAAGCGTGGAACAAGACCCACCGCGACTACGTCGCGCCGGGCCAGGTGCTGGTGTTGCACGTGCCGGTCAACAAGGCGATGCCGAGCGAACCGGGGCCGGAACGTCTGGCAACGAACGTTTCTGGCGGTGGCGTGCAGCGAATTGGCACCCGCGTTACAGACACCGGGTCGAAGTCGCGATACGATAAGAAGCACGGTCGCGCGCGCACCGAGGTCGTGAAGGTTTCCGAACCGGTCAAGGCCAAAACGATCAGCGCTGCGCCCAGCAAGGCGTCGAAGGGTGCGGCAAGCCGCCCGAAGGCCGAAACCCACGCGCAGAAGCATCAGACAAAATAGCGGCTGGCGAAGGGTGCTCAAACATGCGTTGCGGGGGCAGCGCATGGTATTTCGCTCCGATCACTTTTCCGTTTTTGTTGTGTTTGACGCCGTCACCCCGCCAGGTGGCGGCGTTTTCGTTGGTAGTTGCCAAAAACCGAAGGCGCGATCTCGAGCGGCGCTTGCCGCCGCGGCCCCGCCCGCTATAGTGGAAAGGGCCGCGCACCGGGCTGCGAGCACGCTCCCCGTCGCCAGCGCCATCCTGGAATTTGAAGGAAAGGTGACTTTCGCGCTATAATTTCAAGGTTTGAGCTTATCAACCCGCACCCTAGCGCCTACCTCTTCCCATCCGTTCATCCGCCGCCCGCGCTTCATCGTCAACTGGCCGGCTGCCGCCCGATCCTGCGTCACAAACGCGCGCTCGTGGCCCGGCGCCACAACGGTCAACCGCTGATGAGGCCGCGTAGCGAGCGAGCCGCGCGCGCATCCTGATCCTCACGGAAAAGGGTGCCGACGCCGCAGCCGCTCTCAGGTCGCAAGATCGCAACGTCGGATAACAGGTCGGCACAGGGTGCTCCCCCAAGGAGTCTCCCGTGTTGCCGTCATTTTCTCCCGCTCTGCTCGCGCTCGCCGACGGCACGGTCTTTCGTGGTTATTCGATCGGCGCGCCGGGTCATACGATCGGTGAAGTCGTGTTCAACACGGCCATCACCGGTTATCAGGAAATCCTGACCGACCCGAGCTACGCTCGCCAGATCGTTACCCTCACGTATCCGCATATCGGCAACGTCGGCGTCAATGCCGAAGACGTCGAAGCCACGAAAGTCCATGCCGCCGGTCTGATCATCCGCGACCTGCCCGTGCTCGCCTCGAACTTCCGCATGGAGCGCACGCTCGGCCAGTATCTGAAGGACGAAGGCGTCGTTGCCATCGCCGGCATCGATACGCGCAAGCTCACGCGTATCCTGCGCGACAAGGGCGCGCAGAACGGCGCGATCCTCGCGGGTTCCGACGACGAAGCGAAGGCCATCGAACTCGCGCGCTCGTTCCCGGGCCTCGCGGGAATGGACCTCGCCAAGGTCGTCTCGACCGACAAGTCGTACACGTGGAACACCACCGAATGGCGTCTCGGTGAAGGCTATCGCACGCAGTCGGCGCCTAAGTACAAGGTCGTCGCGTTCGACTACGGCGTGAAGCAGAACATCCTGCGCATGCTGGCCGAACGCGGCTGCGACGTCACGGTGCTGCCGGCGCAATCGACGGCTGAAGACGCGCTCGCACTGAACCCGGACGGCGTGTTCCTCTCGAACGGCCCCGGCGACCCGGAACCGTGCGACTACGCGATCAAGGCGACGCAAGCCTTCATCGAGCGCGGCATCCCGACGTTCGGCATCTGCCTCGGTCATCAGATCATGGGCCTCGCTGTCGGCGCGAAGACCCTGAAGATGAAGACGGGCCACCACGGCGCGAACCATCCGGTCAAGGATCTGGCCGACGGCCGCGTGGTCATCACGTCGCAGAACCACGGCTTCGCGGTGGACGCCGCCACGCTGCCCGCGAACGCTCGCGTCACGCACGTGTCGCTGTTCGACGGCACGCTGCAAGGTTTCGAGCTGACCGACAAGCCCGCGTTCTGCTTCCAGGGTCACCCGGAAGCATCGCCGGGCCCGCAGGACATCGGCTATCTGTTCGATCGCTTCACGGCGCTGATGGACAAGGCGAAGGCGTAAGCGCCGCGCAGAGCCGAAGCGAAAGAGCAGAGCAGGGTGCGCAGCGAGCTGGTTTGAAGCAGGTTGCAAACACGGCCCACGCGCGCACCCGGGCGGCAGAAGTCAAGCCGCCTGACGTAAAAGACACAGGAATATTTAGCGAGAGCGTTATGCCCAAGCGGACAGACATCAAGAGCATTCTCATCATCGGCGCGGGTCCGATCATCATCGGCCAGGCGTGCGAGTTCGACTATTCGGGCGCGCAGGCATGCAAGGCGCTGCGTGAAGAAGGCTACAAGGTCATCCTCGTCAACAGCAATCCGGCGACGATCATGACCGACCCGAACACGGCCGACGTCACCTACATCGAGCCGATCACCTGGGAAGTGGTGGAGCGCATCATCGAGAAGGAGCGCCCCGACGCGATCCTGCCGACGATGGGCGGCCAGACCGCGCTGAACTGCGCGCTCGACCTGCACCACCACGGCGTGCTGGCGAAGTACAACGTCGAGCTGATCGGCGCGTCGCCGGAAGCCATCGACAAGGCCGAAGACCGCCAGAAATTCAAGGACGCGATGACCAAGATCGGTCTCGGTTCGGCAAAGTCGGGCGTTGCGCACTCGATGGAAGAGGCGCTCAAGGTGCAAGCCGAAATCGCCGAAGCCACTGGCTCGGGCGGCTATCCGGTCGTGATCCGTCCGTCGTTCACGCTCGGCGGCTCGGGCGGCGGCATCGCGTACAACCGCGAAGAATTCGAAGAGATCTGCAAGCGCGGTCTCGATCTGTCGCCTACGCGCGAACTGCTGATCGAAGAATCGCTGCTCGGCTGGAAGGAATACGAGATGGAAGTGGTCCGCGACAAGGCGGATAACTGCATCATCGTCTGCTCGATCGAAAACCTCGACCCGATGGGCATCCACACCGGCGACTCGATCACCGTCGCGCCGGCGCAGACGCTCACCGACAAGGAATACCAGATCCTGCGCGACGCCTCGCTCGCTGTGCTGCGCGAGATCGGCGTGGATACGGGCGGCTCGAACGTCCAGTTCTCGATCGACCCGAAAACGGGCCGCATGATCGTGATCGAAATGAACCCGCGTGTTTCGCGCTCATCCGCTCTGGCGTCGAAGGCCACGGGCTTCCCGATCGCCAAGGTCGCGGCGAAGCTGGCCGTGGGCTACACGCTCGACGAGCTGAAGAACGAAATCACGGGTGGTCAGACGCCGGCGTCGTTTGAGCCGACGATCGACTACGTCGTCACGAAGATTCCGCGTTTCGCGTTCGAGAAGTTCCGCGAAGCCGATCCGCGCCTCACCACCCAGATGAAGTCGGTGGGCGAAGTGATGGCGATTGGCCGTACCTTCCAGGAATCGTTCCAGAAGGCGTTGCGCGGTCTCGAAGTCGGCGTCGACGGTCTGGACGAAAAGACCACGAGCCGCGACGAGATCATCCGCGAGATCGGCGAAGCCGGTCCGGACCGCATCTGGTTCGTGGGCGACGCGTTTCGCGTGGGCATGACGCGCGAAGAGATCTTCGAAGAAACCGCGATCGATCCGTGGTTTCTCGCGCAGATCGAGCAGATCATCCAGAAGGAAGAGGCCGTCAAGGGTCGCACGCTCGAAAGTCTCACGAAGGACGAACTGCGTTACCTCAAGCAGAGCGGTTTCTCGGATCGCCGTCTGGCGAAGCTGCTCGGCGCGAATGCTGCGGACGTGCGCAAGCGCCGTATCGAGCTGAACGTGCGCCCGGTCTACAAGCGCGTGGACACGTGCGCTGCCGAGTTCGCGACCAAGACCGCCTACATGTACTCGACCTATGAGGACGAGTGCGAGGCCAACCCGACCAACAACAAGAAGATCATGGTGCTGGGCGGCGGCCCGAACCGGATCGGCCAGGGTATCGAGTTCGACTACTGCTGCGTTCACGCCGCGCTCGCCATGCGCGAAGACGGCTACGAAACCATCATGGTCAACTGCAACCCGGAAACGGTTTCGACCGACTATGACACGTCCGACCGCCTGTACTTCGAGTCGCTCACGCTCGAAGACGTGCTCGAAATCGTCGACCTGGAAAAGCCGGTTGGCGTGATCGTGCAGTACGGCGGCCAGACGCCGCTGAAGCTCGCGCTCGACCTCGAAGCGAACGGCGTGCCCATCGTCGGCACCTCGCCTGACATGATCGACGCGGCCGAAGACCGCGAGCGCTTCCAGAAGCTGCTGCAGGACCTGAACCTGCGCCAGCCGCCGAACCGCACCGCGCGCGCCGAAGACGAAGCGCTCAAGCTCGCCGACGAAATCGGCTACCCGCTCGTCGTGCGTCCGTCGTACGTGCTGGGCGGCCGTGCCATGGAAATCGTCCACGAGCCGCGCGACCTCGAACGCTACATGCGCGAGGCCGTGAAGGTCTCGAACGATTCGCCGGTGCTGCTCGACCGCTTCCTGAATGACGCGATCGAATGCGACGTGGACTGCATCTCCGATGGCACCGACGTGTTCATCGGCGGCGTGATGGAGCACATCGAACAGGCTGGCGTGCACTCGGGTGACTCAGCTTGCTCGCTGCCGCCGTACTCGCTGTCGAAGGAAACGGTCGACGAACTCAAGCGTCAAACTGCCGCGATGGCGAAGGCGCTGAACGTGGTTGGCCTGATGAACGTGCAGTTCGCGATTCAGCAAGTGCCGCAGGATGACGGTTCGAAGAAGGACATCATCTACGTGCTGGAAGTGAACCCGCGTGCGTCGCGTACCGTGCCGTACGTCTCGAAGGCGACCAGCCTGCCGCTCGCGAAGATTGCGGCGCGTGCGATGGTCGGCCAGAAGCTGGCGCAGCAGGGCGTGACGAAGGAAGTCGTGCCGCCGTACTTCAGCGTGAAGGAAGCAGTGTTTCCGTTCGTCAAGTTCCCGGCCGTTGATCCGGTGCTCGGACCGGAAATGCGTTCCACGGGCGAAGTGATGGGCGTGGGCAAGACTTTCGGCGAAGCGCTCTTCAAGTCGCAGCTCGCGGCGGGCTCGCGCCTGCCGGAGTCGGGCACCGTCTTCATCACCGTGATGGACGCTGACAAGCCGAAGGCCGTGGAAGTCGCGCGCATGTTGCACGAACTCGGCTACCCGATCGTCGCCACGCGCGGCACCGCTGCCGCGATTGAAGCGGCCGGCGTGCCGGTGAAGGTCGTCAACAAGGTGAAGGACGGCCGTCCGCACATCGTCGACATGATCAAGAACGGCGAGATTTCGCTCGTCTTCACGACCGTCGACGAAACCCGCTCGGCGATCGCCGATTCGCGCTCGATCCGCATGAGCGCGCAGGCCAACAAGGTCACCTACTACACGACGATGTCGGGCGCACGCGCGGCCGTCGAGGGTCTGCGCTACCTGAAGAACCTGGAAGTCTATGATTTACAAGGCCTCCATGCTCGCCTAAACTAAGGCTTCAATTGTCTGTCTAACGCTCGACGAGGCAGGCTAAAAAAGCTGAATGTGCCGCGGTTAAGCGGCGTCCCAACAGGGTTTTCAGGCTGCGCCAGACCGCGCAGCCGCCCTCGCGGGATGCACTTAACCGCGGAATTTTTTTATGGCCGCAACGCGCGCGACAGGCGCGCGTGGCGCGGCATTCTTTTGGCCCTTGTGGGCCGTACGAGTTGTTTATGAGCACGATTCCCTTGACCAAGCGCGGCGCAGACCAACTTCGCGGAGAGCTGCAGCGCCTGAAATCCGTCGAGCGTCCGGCGGTCATCAATTCGATCGCGGAAGCGCGCGCGCAAGGCGATCTGTCGGAAAACGCGGAATACGACGCCGCGAAGGAAAAGCAGGGCTTCATCGAAGGCCGTATCGCCGAGATCGAGTCGAAGCTGGCTGCTGCGCAGATCATCGACCCGGCCACGCTCGAAGCGGACGGCCGCGTGGTGTTCGGCTCGACAGTGGATCTCGAAGACCTCGATTCGGGCAAGACGGTGACCTACCAGATCGTCGGTGACGACGAAGCCGACCTCGAGCACGGCCTGATCTCGGTCAGCTCGCCCATCGCGCGCGCGCTGATCGGCAAGTCCGAAGGCGATGTCGCCGAAGTGCAAGCTCCGAGCGGCGTGCGCGAGTACGAGGTCATCGAGGTTCGCTACGTCTGAGGGCACATCGACGTGAGTACCGCAAGTCAGGCGGGTTACGCCGCTCCCGTTTCGCTCGTTCCGCACCGGATCTTCGGGCTGTTGGCCATGTTGTGGGTCGGTAGCCAGCTGACCATCGGCTATGCGGTTGCGCCCGTTTTGTTCGCGTCGCTCGAAAGGGTGGTGGCCGGCGGGCTTGCCGCTCAGCTCTTTCGTCTTGAAGGCATGATCGGCGTGGTGTGCGGCGTACTGTTGCTCGGGCTGTCGAACGTGCTCGCGCGCCGCGGCGCGCTGGGCTATCGCCGGTTGCGCTGGATTCTGGCTGCCATGCTGCTGTGCGTGCTGATCGGCTATTTCGCGCTGCAGCCATTCATGAACGCGTTGCGCGTTCAGGCCATGAGCGCGGGCATGGATGTGGCCAGCTCGCCGTATGCGAGCCGCTTCGGCTTGCTGCACGGCGTGTCGAGTCTGTTCTATCTCGTGCAGAGCCTGCTGGGTGCGTGGCTCGTCTGGCTGCTGCCTTCTGCGCACGGCACGCTGCCGCGGCATCTTGGAGCCAGCTCGCAGTAAACGAATGCCCCGCCGCTGGCGCAGACAAAAAAAGCGCGGCTCGAAGGCCGCGCTTTTTACTTCGAACCCTGGTGGGCCCGTTTGGAGCTGGTTTGGCGCTTCTTGGCGCGCTTGATGTTGCCGCCTTGCGTGACGCGCTCGTTACCCTTGACCGTCACTTTTTGCGACTTCGGCTTGCGCATGGGGTTGTCGCTGGCCTTGACGACCTTGACGGTGCGCGGAGCGGCGCCACGCTTGCCCGCTTCCCGGGCGCTCGGTACGTCGGCTGACGGGCGCGACACGGTGCCGCGGGCGCCGGCGCGCGCGGTCGTGGCCTTCGCCTTGGCTTCCTCGGGCTTGTAGATGACGAGCAGCTTGCCGATGTGCTGGATCGGGGCGGCGCTCAGGCGGTCGCAGATCTCTTCGTAGATCGCAAGGCGCTCTTCGCGCTCGTCACCGAACACGCGCACCTTGATGAGTTGGTGCGCGGCAAGGTGAACCTTGATTTCCTTGACCACGGCGTCGGTCAGTCCCTCGGCGCCGATGAGTACGACCGGTTTGAGCGCGTGAGCCTGGGAGCGCAGTTCGGAGCGCTGTTCGGCGGAAAGAGTGAGGGCGGGCATGGGATGTGGCAGACTCGACTAAAATGACGGCGCCGCGCGGGTCGACAGGCATGAATTGACAACCTGGGCAGAC
Organism: Paraburkholderia flagellata; assembly: GCF_021390645.1. Taxonomy (GTDB): domain Bacteria; phylum Pseudomonadota; class Gammaproteobacteria; order Burkholderiales; family Burkholderiaceae; genus Paraburkholderia; species Paraburkholderia flagellata. The sequence goes on along the minus strand of NZ_JAJEJT010000001.1, from coordinate 2,105,353 downwards.
GTGAATGCGGTCCGCGAGGAGCGGGCCACCAGCGGGCAAAGCGCGTCGGAACAACGGAAAACCGTGGGGAACGGCAGGGCGCGGGCCAAAAACGCCGGCGGAGAAAAGAACATCCGGCCAGGCGGGCCGCGACGGCCGCACGAATAAAACGCGTATTATCCGCTAAAAGCGCGGAATCACGCAGCAAGAGTTCATCATTAATGGCAAAAAATCGCTTCAACCAGTCGTGGCTGCACGACCATATCAACGACCCGTACGTGAAAATGGCGCAGCGGGAGGGCTATCGCGCTCGCGCCGCTTACAAGCTCAAGGAAATCGACGAGCAGGACAAGCTGATCCGCCCAGGCATGGTGATCGTGGACCTGGGCGCCGCGCCTGGCAGCTGGAGCCAGTACGCGCGCAACAAGCTTGCGCAAGGCACGAAACGCGACGACCAGCGGCAGGGTGGTATCGACGGCACGATCATCGCGCTCGACCTCCTGCCCATGGAGCCCATCTCCGACGTGCAGTTCCTGCAGGGTGACTTCCGCGAGGACGACGTGCTCGCACAACTGGAAGAATTGGTGAGTGGGCGCCCAGTCGATCTTGTAATTTCGGACATGGCGCCCAATCTCTCAGGGGTCGCGTCGGCTGACGCGGCGCGTATCGAACACGTGTGCGATCTCGCACTCGAGTTTTCGCAGAATCATCTGAAACCCGATGGTGCCCTTTTAGTCAAATGTTTCCACGGCAGCGGTTACAGCCAGATCGTCGAGAAGTTCAAGCAGCAGTTCAAGGTCGTGGCGGCGCGCAAACCGAAGGCTTCGCGCGATAAATCGTCCGAAACGTTTATATTGGGTAAACATCTGAAGCGTCCCGGTTAAACGGGGCACGATTGCCGTGCAAATGGCGCGAACTGACCGCAAAATGGGTGCAAGAGGCGGACAGGACAAGGCGCTCGGGCTATTCCTGCGGTAGCGAAACGTTATGGCAGGGGTCGGTGTACTGGATTAGAATGCTTTGGTGGTGTCGCAAGGCAAATGTAGGCGCCCATCTATGAGTGAAGGAGTGGTGCTTTGAACAACAACATGTTTTCGAAGGCAGCAGTGTGGCTGGTGATAGCACTGGTGCTGTTTACGGTGTTCAAGCAGTTCGACAAGCCCCGTGTCCAGGAAGGCGTCTCGTACTCGCAGTTCATGGACGACGCGAAGTCCGGCAAGGTCAAGAGCGTCGTGGTGCAGGGGCGGAACCTCACGGTCACTCCGGCGGACGGCCAGAAATACCAGATCGTCTCTCCGGGCGACATCTGGATGGTCGGCGACCTGATGAAATACGGCGTGCAGGTGAGCGGCAAGGCCGACGAAGAGCCGAATGCGCTCGTTTCGGCGTTGTATTACCTTGGACCGACGATACTGATCATCGTGTTCTGGTTCTACATGATGAGGCAGATGCAGGGGGGCGGCAAAGGCGGGGCGTTCTCCTTTGGTAAATCGCGCGCCCGCCTGATCGACGAGAACAACAACGCGGTCAACTTCTCCGACGTTGCGGGTTGCGACGAAGCCAAGGAAGAAGTGTCGGAACTCGTCGACTTCCTGCGCGATCCGCAAAAATTCCAGAAGCTGGGTGGACGCATTCCACGTGGCGTGCTGCTCGTTGGCCCTCCGGGTACGGGTAAGACACTGCTTGCGCGCGCCATTGCCGGCGAAGCGAAGGTGCCGTTCTTCAGCATCTCGGGTTCGGACTTCGTGGAAATGTTCGTTGGCGTGGGCGCGGCCCGTGTGCGCGACATGTTCGAGCAGGCCAAGAAGCACGCGCCCTGTATCGTGTTCATCGACGAAATCGACGCGGTCGGCCGCCATCGTGGCGCCGGCATGGGCGGTGGCAACGACGAACGCGAGCAGACGCTGAACCAGATGCTGGTCGAGATGGACGGCTTCGAGGCAAACTCGGGCGTCATCGTGATCGCGGCAACCAACCGTTCTGATGTGCTCGACAAGGCGCTGCTGCGTCCGGGCCGTTTCGACCGCCAGGTGTATGTGGGTCTGCCGGACATTCGTGGCCGCGAACAGATCATGAAGGTGCACCTGCGCAAGGTGCCGATCGCCAACGACGTGGATGCAGCGGTTATCGCGCGTGGCACGCCGGGCTTTTCGGGTGCTGACCTCGCGAACCTCGTGAATGAAGCAGCGCTCTTCGCGGCGCGCCGCGGCAAGCGCATCGTTGAAATGCAGGACTTCGAAGACGCGAAGGACAAGATCTTCATGGGTCCGGAGCGCAAGTCGGCCGTGATCCGCGAAGAAGCGAAGCGCGCCACGGCGTACCACGAGTCGGGTCACGCGGTCGTCGCGAAGCTGCTGCCGAAGGCGGACCCGGTGCACAAAGTCACGATCATTCCCCGTGGCCGTGCGCTGGGCGTGACGTGGCAGTTGCCCGAGCACGACAACGAAACGTATTCGAAGGACTATCTGCTGGATCGTTTGGCCATCCTGTTCGGCGGCCGCGTGGCGGAAGAGCTGTTCATGAACCTGATCAGCACGGGCGCCTCGGACGACTTCAACAAGGCGACGCAAACGGCCCGCGCCATGGTCACGCGCTTCGGCATGACCGACGCGCTCGGACCAATGGTCTACGCCGACGATGAGAACGACGGCAGCCCGTTCGGCAAGGGCTTCACGCGCGCGATCTCGGAAGCGACGCAGCAAAAGGTCGACGCGGAAATCCGCCGCGTGCTCGACGAGCAGTACAACCTCGCGAAGCGCTTGCTCGACGAGAACCGCGACAAGGTCGAAGCCATGACCGCGGCACTCATGGAATGGGAAACGATCGACGCCGATCAGATCAACGACATCATGGCCGGCCGTCCGCCGCGTTCGCCGAAAAGCTCGCCGTCGCCGGGCGACGCGTCCTCGGGTGGCAGCACGGGCACCGAGGTCAAACCCGGTAGCGCCACTGCACCGGCGTGATCCTTATCGAGTAAAGTTGCGGGCCGGTGTGATGTTCACATCGGCCCGTTTTGCATTTCTGGCGCGCCTGCGTGCCGCCGCATCTCGTTACACATCTGACGTTTCTTGACGTGCCCAACATCTCCTCGCAAGGTAGTCTCCCACCTGAGCCGCTCGCGTGCGGCCGCTTCACGCTGACTTTCGAGCGTCCGCTCGTCATGGGCATCCTCAACGCCACGCCCGACTCGTTTTCCGACGGCGGCCGCTATATCGCGTTTGGCGACGCCTTGCGCCGCGCGGAGCAGATGATGCTCGACGGCGTCGATATCATCGACATTGGCGGTGAATCGACACGGCCTGGTGCGCCGCCCGTGCCGCTTGGCGAGGAACTCGAGCGCGTGATTCCACTTGTGGAAAAGCTCAAGGGCGCGAACGTGCCGCTCTCGATCGACACGTACAAGCCCGAAGTCATGCGCGCTGCGCTCGCGGCAGGCGCCGATCTGATCAACGACATCTGGGGTTTCCGGATGCCCGGCGCGATCGACGCCGTGCGCGGCAGCGACTGCGGGCTGTGTGTGATGCACATGCTCGGCGAGCCGCAGACCATGCAGGTGGGCGAGCCCGACTACGTGGACGTCGTGCGCGAGGTGCGCGAGTTTCTCGCACAGCGTTGCGCCGAACTCGAAGCGGCGGGCGTGGCGAAGGCGCGCATCAGTGTGGATCCGGGCTTCGGCTTCGGCAAGACGGTGGTGGAGCACAATTACGCGCTGCTCGCGCACCTGCCTGAGACGGCGCCCGAAGTTGCGGCAGGCGTCGCGCCGTATCCGATCCTCGCCGGCATGTCGCGCAAGTCGATGCTCGGCGCGCTCGTGAACCGGCCCGCGCCCGAACGCGTTGCGGCGAGCGTTGCGGCGGCCGTGTGCGCGGCTGAACGCGGCGCGGCGATCATTCGCGTGCATGACGTCGCGCCCACCGTGGACGCACTCAAGGTCTGGGCGGCGATGCGCGACGCGATGGCGCGCGGCGTACAGTCCGCTCGAGGCTAAGCGAGCGCGCCTGGCGAGCGCGTTCCAGCGCGAGATGCGCAGACGCATCCGGCTGGCGAAAATACAGGATAAAGCAGCACCAAACCGAGGGATAGAAAGATGGGACGTCGTTATTTCGGAACTGATGGGGTGCGTGGCAAGGTCGGCGAGGCGCCGATCACGCCCGATTTCGTGCTTCGGCTAGGCTACGCGGCAGGCAAGGTGCTCGCGGGCTCGGCGGCGGGATCCGGCGGGCCGCGCCCGTCCGTGCTGATCGGCAAGGACACGCGTATCTCGGGCTATATGCTCGAAGCTTCCCTGGAAGCGGGGCTTTCGGCTGCCGGGATCGACGTGATGCTGGCTGGCCCGATGACAACGCCTGGCATCGCCTACCTCACGCGTGCGCTACGGCTCGCCGCGGGCGTCGTGATCAGCGCGTCGCACAATCCCTACTACGACAACGGCATCAAGTTCTTCTCCGCCGATGGCAACAAGCTCCCCGACGAGGTGGAGACGCAAATCGAGCAACAGCTCGAGCAACCGCTCGCCTGCGCGCCGTCCGAGCAGCTCGGCCGCGCGCGCCGCCTGCACGATGCGGGCGGGCGCTACATCGAGTTCTGCAAGAGCACGTTTCCGCAGGCGTTCAACCTGCGCGGCCTGAAGCTCGTGATCGATTGCGCCAACGGTGCGGGTTATGACATCGCGCCGCACGTGTTCCACGAACTGGGCGCGGACGTGATTCCGATCGGCGTATCACCGAACGGCTTCAACATCAACGACGGTGTGGGCGCGACAGCGCCCGACGCACTCGTGCGCGCCGTGCGCGCGAATCACGCGGACCTCGGCATCGCGCTGGACGGCGACGCCGACCGTCTCCAGGTGGTGGACGCACAAGGGCGCCTCTACAACGGCGACGAGCTGCTCTACGTGCTCGTGAAGGACCGCATCGCGACAGATGGCAAGGTGGAAGGCGCGGTGGGTACGCTCATGACCAATCTCGCGATCGAGCAGGCGCTCGACGGCCTTGGCGTGCAACTTGTGCGCGCGAACGTGGGTGACCGCTACGTGCTGGAGCAACTGCGCGAGCGCGGCTGGCAACTCGGCGCCGAAGGCTCGGGTCACATTCTTTCGCTCGACCGTCACACGACCGGTGACGGCATCGTCTCGGCGCTGCTCGTGCTCGCGGCGATGAAGCGCAGCGGTAAGACGCTCGCGCAGCTGCTCGACGGCGTGAAGCTGTTTCCGCAGAAGCTCATCAACGTGCGCATCGCGCAAGGCGCCGACTGGAAAGGCAACGTGGAGGTCCAGCAGTCGATCGCATCCGCCGAGGCGGAATTGAAGGGCAAAGGGCGTGTGCTGATCCGCGCTTCTGGCACAGAACCGGTGCTGCGCGTCATGGTCGAAGCCCGCGAGGAGCGCGACACGCTGCATTACGCCGAGGCGATCGCCAGCGTGGTCAAACGTTCGATCGCGTGATCGGCGGCTGTTACTGAATCACGCTAGCGTCAAACCGATGAGCACGCCGGTGCAACCCGCCGTCGTGCTCATCGTTTTATGCGCATCTATTTTTGCAAATTTTTCGGCGTCAAAACGGAATCAGGCAAACGGTTAAAACATTCGTATAACGGTTTGCAAACCACTTTCGAGGGATTCCTCGAATTATTTCATCGGACCCCGGGACGTCGTTCGAGCGTCCGTCTGGCGGGCTTTCCAGCCTCCGCCACCCTTGCTGGCCACGCTGCAACCGCGCTTCGCAAATCGGCCAATACGCATATCCACGCGCCTTTCAGCCAGTAATCGTATTGTCACGTTCGCTTCATGAATCGTCACAGTACTGTCACAGAGACCCCCTAAGCTTCGCGGTGTCGTTCATCCGCTCACACACTGGAGGTCTCATGAAATTGATGCAAACCGCGCTCGCTGGCGTTGCTGGCGCGCTCTTCGCGATCGCAGCGCAGGCTGCTGACATCACCGGCGCGGGTAGCACCTTCGCAGCACCGATCTATACGAAATGGGCGGATGCCTATCAGAAGTCGGGCGGCGGCAAGGTGAATTACCAAGGCATTGGCTCGTCGGGTGGCATCAAGCAGATTCAGGCCAAGACCGTTGACTTCGCGGGCTCGGACGCTCCGCTGAAGGACGAGGATCTGGCCAAGGAAGGCCTGTTCCAGTTCCCGACGGTGGTCGGCGGCGTCGTGCCGGCGATCAACGTGCCGGGCGTCAAGGCCGGCGAAATCACGCTGTCGGGCCCGGTGCTCGGCGACATCTACCTCGGCAAGATCAAGAAGTGGAACGATCCGGCCATCGTCGCGCTGAACCCGAAGGTCAAGCTGCCTGACCTCGATATCGCCGTGGTGCGCCGCGCCGACGGGTCGGGTACCAGCTTCATCTGGACGAACTACCTCTCGAAGGTCAACCCCGAGTGGAAGAGCAAGGTCGGCGAAGGCACGACCGTGAACTGGCCGACGGGTACGGGCGGCAAGGGCAACGACGGCGTCGCAGCCTTCGTGCAGCGTCTGCCGGGCGCGATCGGCTACGTCGAGTGGGCGTACGCCAAGCAAAATCACATGGTCTACACTGCCATGAAGAACGAGTCGGGTGCTGTTGTTCAGCCGGATACCGAAACGTTCAAGGCAGCCGCCGCTGGCGCGGACTGGAAGAAGTCGTTCTACCAGATCCTGACGAACGAGCCGGGCAAGGACGCATGGCCGGTCGTCGGCGCGACCTTCGTGCTGCTGCACACCGCGCAGGACAAGCCGGACCAAGGCAAGGAAACGCTCAAGTTCTTCGACTGGGCTTTCAAGAACGGCACGCCGGCTGCTGACAGCCTCGACTACATCTCGCTGCCGCCGTCGGTCGTGAGCGAAATCAAGTCGCAGTGGAAGGAGAAGGTCAAGGACGCGAGCGGCAAGCCGGTCGCTGAATAAGCAAAGCGTCAGGCAAGCGTAAAAAAGGCCGCCGCGTGACGCGCGCGGCCTGTTCGCTTGTGGCTTGCCTGATTCCGCGCTGTCCATGATGTGCCGCCCGCCTTCCGGCTGAGTCGTCAGTAATAACGGTCGGAGGTCGGGCGATCTGCAGTCCGACGGCTGCATCAACGTCGTGAGCCCCGCGCTCGCGGCAACTGGAACCCTGGTCACCATGTCCGACGTCCCGCTCGTGTCGAACCCGCCCGGCAACGCCGCGCAGCAAAAAGCGCCCAGCCCGGCAGGGGACATCATTTTTGGCGGCCTCGCGCGCCTCGCTGCCATCGTCACGCTGTTGCTGCTCGGCGGCATCATCGTGTCGCTGCTCGTCGCTTCGCTGCCGACGATGCAGAAGTTCGGTTTCGCATTCCTCTGGACTGCCGACTGGGATCCACCCAGTGAGCAGTTCGGCGCGCTCGTGCCCATCTACGGCACGATCGCCACCTCGCTCATCGCGCTCATCATCGCCGTGCCTGTGAGCTTCGGCATCGCACTCTTTCTCACCGAGCTTTCGCCCGCGTGGCTGCGCCGGCCGCTCGGCATCGCCATCGAACTACTCGCCGCGATCCCCTCGATCGTCTACGGTATGTGGGGTCTGCTCGTATTCGCGCCGATCTTCGCGCAGTGGTTCGAAAAGCCGCTCGGCTCGCTGCTGGGCGGCATGCCGATCGTCGGCGCGCTGTTTCAGGGCGCGCCCATCGGCATCGGCATTCTGTGCGCCGGCGTGATTCTCGCGATCATGATCATTCCGTACATCGCCTCGGTCATGCGCGACGTGTTCGAAGTCACGCCCGTGCTGCTCAAGGAGTCGGCCTACGGCATCGGCTGCACGACATGGGAAGTGATGTGGAAGATCGTGCTGCCGTTCACCAAGACCGGCGTGATCGGCGGCGTGATGCTCGGCCTTGGCCGCGCGCTTGGCGAGACGATGGCCGTCACGTTCGTGATCGGCAATACGAATCTGCTCGACAACGTGTCACTCTTTTCGCCGGGCAACAGTATCACCTCGGCGCTCGCCAACGAGTTCGCGGAAGCGAGCCCGGGCCTGCACACGGCCGCGCTGATGGAACTCGGCCTGATCCTCTTCGTGATTACGTTCATCGTGCTTTCGATCTCGAAGCTCATGTTGCTGCGCCTTGAAAAATCGGAGGGTGCGCGATGAGCGAACCGATGATGAAAATTCCGGGTGCGATTTACGGTCCCGAACTGGATCGCATGCGCGACAAGCTGCAGCGCCGCCGCCGCGTGACCAACGCGATCGCGCTCTCGCTTTCCCTCGCCGCGATGGCGTTCGGCCTTCTCTGGCTCGTGTGGATTCTGTACACGACGATTTCGCTCGGCATCGGCGGCCTTTCGGTCGAACTGTTCACGCAGTCCACGCCGCCGCCGAACACCGATGGCGGCGGTCTGCTCAACGCCATCGTCGGCAGCCTGCTGCTCGTTGTGATCGCAACGTTCGTCGGTACGCCGATCGGCATTCTTGCGGGCATCTATCTCGCGGAATACGGCCAGAAGGGCTGGCTTGCGAGCGTCACGCGCTTCATCAACGACATTCTGCTGTCGGCGCCTTCGATTGTCGTCGGCTTGTTCGTCTACGCGCTCGTGGTCGCGAAGATGGGGCACTTCAGCGGCTGGGCCGGGGCGATTGCGCTCGCGTTGCTGCAGATCCCGATCGTGATCCGCACGACCGAGAACATGCTCAAGCTCGTGCCGAACGCGCTGCGCGAAGCGGCTTTCGCACTCGGCACGCCGAAGTGGAAGATGGTGCTCTCCATCACGCTCAAGGCGTCGATTGCGGGCATCGTGACGGGGGTGCTGCTCGCAATCGCCCGTATCGCTGGCGAAACCGCGCCGCTGCTCTTCACCGCGCTGTCGAACCAGTTCTTCAGCGCCGACATGAATCAACCGATCGCGAACCTGCCGGTCACGATCTTCAAGTTTGCGATGAGCCCGTTTGCGCAGTGGCAGTCGCTTGCGTGGGCCGGCGTCTTCCTGATCACGCTGGGCGTGCTGGGTCTGAATATCCTCGCGCGCACGATCTTTTCGAAAAAGTAAGGGCGGAGTTCCCGATGAACATGGCTGAGAGTCACCTCAACACCGCTGCGCACGGCAATGCGCCCTCCGCTGGGTTTGAACCTGCGGATCCCGCCCAGAACGCACCCCTGGCGGCGCTGGGCAAGCCGAAGATCGAAGTGAAGGATCTGAACTTCTTCTACGGCAAGTACCACGCGCTGAAGAACATCAACCTGCAGATTCCCGAAGGCAAGGTGACGGCGTTCATCGGCCCGTCGGGCTGCGGCAAGTCCACGCTCCTGCGCACCTTCAACAAGATGTTCGCGCTCTATCCGGAGCAGCGTGCCGAAGGCGAGATCGTGATGGACGGCGAGAACCTGCTCGCGACCAAGCGCGACATTTCGCTGCTGCGCGCGCGCATCGGCATGGTGTTCCAGAAGCCGACCCCGTTCCCGATGTCGATTTACGACAACATCGCATTCGGCGTGAAGATGTTCGAGAAGCTCTCGCGCCCGGAAATGGACGACCGCGTGGAGTGGGCGCTCACCAAGGCCGCGCTGTGGAACGAAGTGAAGGACAAGCTCGGCCAGAGCGGCTACGGCCTCTCGGGCGGCCAGCAGCAGCGCCTGTGTATCGCGCGCGGCATTGCGATCCGTCCCGAAGTGCTATTGCTCGACGAGCCGTGCTCGGCGCTCGATCCGATTTCCACGGGCCGTATCGAAGAGCTGATCGCGGAACTCAAGAGCGACTACACGGTGGTGATCGTCACCCATAACATGCAGCAGGCCGCGCGTTGCTCGGACTACACTGCATATATGTACCTGGGTGAGCTGATCGAGTTCGGCGACACCGAAAAGATCTTCATCAAGCCGGTCCGCAAGGAAACGGAAGACTACATCACTGGCCGCTTCGGCTGATCGTTGCAGGGAGCAAATCATGTCCGACAAACACTTGTCCAGCCAGTTCGACGCCGATTTGAACCTCATTTCGTCGAAGGTGCTCGAAATGGGCGGCCTCGTCGAATCGCAGATCATCACGGCAATGCAGGCGCTCAACGATTTCGACGGCGAAGCTGCCGCGCGCGTGATCGCCGCCGAAGACCGCCTCAACACGATGGAAGTCGAGATCGACGAGGAGTGCAGCAACATCATCGCGCGCCGCCAGCCGGCCGCGCGTGACCTGCGCCTCGTACTCGCCATTTCGAAGACCATCACGAACCTCGAGCGCGCCGGCGACGAAGCCGAGAAGATCGCCAAGCGCACGAAGCGCCTGATGGAAGACGGCGCTTCGCGCACCGTCAACATCGCCGAGATCAAGGTCTCGGGCGAGATGGCCGTGTCGATCCTGCGCCGCGCGCTCGACGCGTTCGCGCGCCTCGACACCGTGGCCGCCGCGCAGATCGTGCGCGACGACAAGGCGATCGACGAGGAATTCCGCGCGTTCGTGCGCAAGCTCGTGAGCTACATGATGGAAGATCCGCGCACGATCTCCGTTGGCCTCGACTATCTGTTCATCGCCAAGGCGATCGAGCGGATCGGCGACCACGCGAAGAACATCGCGGAATTCATCATTTACATCGTGAAGGGCACCGACGTGCGGCACAAGTCGCGCGACGCGCTCGAACGCGAAGCACTTAGCTAATCACTCCACAGGTAACAAGGTCAAGAGGTGCCGATGCCTAGCAGCATTCTCGTCATCGAAGATGAGCCCGCCATTTCCGAGCTGATCTCGGTGAACCTGCAGCACGCAGGCCACTGCCCGATCCGCGCCTACAACGCGGAGCAGGCGCAGAACCTGATCAGCGACGTGCTGCCCGATCTCATCCTGCTCGACTGGATGTTGCCGGGCAAGTCGGGTGTGAACTTCGCGCGCGATCTGCGCAACAACGAGCGCACGAAGCATATTCCGATCATCATGCTGACCGCGCGTGGCGACGAGCAGGACAAGGTGCTCGGCCTCGAAATCGGAGCTGACGACTACGTGACGAAGCCGTTCTCGCCCAAGGAGCTGATGGCGCGCATCAAGGCGGTCTTGCGCCGCCGCGCGCCGCAGCTCACGGAAGACGTGGTGGCGATCAACGGTCTGAAGCTCGATCCGGCCACGCACCGCGTGGCGGCCGCCGCCGAAGGCTCGGAGATCAAGCTCGATCTCGGCCCGACCGAGTTCCGCCTGCTGCACTTCTTCATGACGCATCCCGAGCGCGTGCACAGCCGCACGCAACTGCTCGACCAGGTGTGGGGCGATCACGTGTTCGTGGAAGAGCGCACGGTGGACGTGCACATCAAGCGTCTGCGTGCCGCCCTCAAGCCGGCAGGGTGCGATGCTATGATCGAAACGGTGCGCGGCAGCGGCTACCGTCTCGCCAAGAGCGCCTGAGCAGGAGCCATGGCCGCGTCGCAGGGTGAGTCACCGGGCGGCGCGACCGTTTGACTGTCGCCGTTATTCGCGCGGTGGCAACGAGATGTCGCGTGCCCGCATCCGACCGTATTTTTCTTCGATCGCAGGAACATGAACATCATCTGGGCGCGCTCCCTCGTATCGATCGTATTGCTCGCGCTCATTTGCGCGGGTATTGGCGCGATTTTTGGCGTCAAGATCGCGCTGGGCATCGCCGTGCTGGCGCTGCTCGCGCAAATGCTCTTCAGCACGTTCCACAAGCAGCGTCTTTGGCGCCTGCTCGACGCCCCTGTCTACGGCGAAGTGCCGAGCGCCCCCGGCATCTGGGGCGAAATCTACTACCGTCTGCACAAGCTCGCGAAGCGCTGGCACGCGCAGGTGCGCCAGGTGGAGCAGCAGCACTCGCGTTTCATCCAGGCTATCCAGGCCTCGCCCAACGGCGTCGCCATGCTCGACGATCATGACCAGATCGAGTGGTGCAACGCGATCTCCGAGATTCACTTCGGCCTCGACGCCAAGCGCGACCTGCGCCAGCACATCACGCATCTCGTGCGTCAGCCCGATTTCGTGCGCTACCTCAATTCGCACGACTACAAGGACATGCTGATCATGCGCGGCATGGGCGCCAAGCGTCAGAACGTGATCTCGGTGCAGGTGTTTCCGTACGGCGAGAGCCGCAAGCTCGTTCTTTCGCAGGACATCACCGAACTCGAGCGCACCGACGCCATGCGGCGCGACTTCGTGGCCAACGTCTCGCACGAGCTGAAAACGCCGATCACGGTACTCTCGGGCTTTCTCGAGACGATGCGCGAGCTGCCGCTCGGCGAAGCCGAGCGCAACCGCTACCTGGAGCTGATGGAGCAACAGGCCTCGCGCATGCGCCACATCGTCACCGACCTGCTCGTACTCGCGAAACTCGAAGGCGAGGGGCGTCAGCCCGGCGACCATATGGTCGATATGCGCGCGGTGCTCGGGCACGTGCGCGAGGACGCCGAAAGCCTGTCGGGCGGCCATCACCGCATCACGGCCGATTTCGACGATGGCCTGAGCGTCACCGGTTCCGAAACCGAGATCATGAGCGCACTCGGCAATCTGGCGACCAATGCGGTGCGCTACACGCCGGACGGCGGAACGGTGCATTTGTCCTGGCGCGCGGAACACGGCAGCGCGGTGTTTTCCGTCACCGACAGCGGCCTTGGCATTCCGGCCGCCGATATTCCGCGTCTGACCGAGCGCTTCTATCGCGTGGATCGAAGCCGCTCGCGCGACACGGGCGGCACGGGCCTGGGCCTTGCGATCGTCAAGCACGTGCTGCAGCGCCACGACGCGGCGCTCGAAGTGAAGAGCGAGGAAGGGCGGGGCAGCACGTTCACGGTGCGCTTCCCGACCGCGCGCACGACGAGAAGGCAGCCGGCGCCGGTGTGAGATCCTGCCGCCGCAATTGAAAAAGCCGCTTCATTCGAAGCGGCTTTTTTGCGTGCAGCGTTTTCGGCGCGTCAGCGCATCACGGACAGAACTTCGCCAGCAAGCTCAACTGCGCATTGCGCACGGCCTTGCCCGCGCGGCGGCGGCGATAGTGGCCGTCGCTTTGCATGAGCCACGCCGCCTGATTGTCGCCGAGGAAAGTGGAAAGCCCTTCGGCGATCACGCGGCGCTTGAGCCTGCGGTCGTGAATCGGGAACGCCACTTCGACGCGGCGGAACAGGTTGCGATCCATCCAGTCCGCGCTCGACAAATAGACGTCTTCCTTGCCGCCCGCATAGAAGTAGTAAATGCGATGGTGCTCGAGGAAACGCCCGACTATCGAGCGTACCGTGATGTTCTCGGAGAGCCCCGGCACGCCGGGCTGCAACGAGCACACGCCACGGATGATGAGGTCGATCTTCACGCCGGCCTGCGATGCTTCGTACAACTCGTCGATGACGGTCGGCTCGAGCAGCGCGTTCATCTTCGCGACGATGCGCGCCTTCTTGCCCGCGCGCGCGGCTTCGGCTTCGTTGCGGATCGCCTCGATCATCTTCGGATGCAGCGTGAACGGTGACTGCCACAGATCATGCAGTTGCAGCTCGCCGCCGATGCCGGTGAGCTGCTGGAAGACGTGGTGCACGTCTTCGCACATCCTCGGCTCCGAGGTCATGAGACCGAAGTCGGAGTAGAGGCGCGCCGTGCGCGGATGGTAGTTGCCGGTACCCAGGTGCACGTAGCGGCGCAGCACCATGCGGCCGTTCACGGGCACGCGGCGCACGATCAGCATCATCTTGGCATGGCACTTGTGGCCCACGACGCCGTACACCACGTGCGCGCCCACGGCTTCGAGCTGCGCGGCCCAGTTGATGTTGGTCTCTTCGTCGAAGCGCGCGAGCAGCTCCACGACCACCGTCACTTCCTTGCCGTTGCGCGCGGCCTGCATGAGCGCGTCCATGAGCGGCGAGTCGGTGCCAGTGCGGTAGATCGTCTGTTTGATCGCGAGCACGTTCGGATCGTTTGCGGCCTGCAGCAGCAGTTCCAGCACGGGCTGGAAGCTCTCGTACGGATGATGCAGGAGCACGTCGCCCTGATCGATCGCATCGAACATGTTGCTGTTCGCGGCGATGCGCCGCGGAATGGCGGGCACATGCGGCACGAACTTGAGGTCGGGGCGATCGACCATCTCGGGCAACTGCATGAGGCGCACGAGATTCACGGGGCCATCGACGAAATAGCAGTCTTTTTCGTCGAGGCCGCTTTCGTCGAGCAGGCGCTTCACGAGGTGCGGGGGCGTTTCCGCCGACACTTCGAGCCGCACCGCATTGCCCAGGTGCCGCGCGGGCAGTTCGCCCTGCAGCGCCACGCGCAGGTTGGTGATTTCGTCTTCGTCGACGAAGAGTTCACTGTTGCGCGTGATGCGGAACTGGTTGCAGCTGCGCACGACGAGGCTCGGGAACAGTTCGCCCACGAAGCGCTGCAGCAGCGAGCCGAGCAGCACGAAGCCGTGCTGGAAGCCGGAAAGCTCCTGCGGCATGCGCACGAGGCGCGGCAGCGCGCGCGGCGCCTGCACGATGCCCATGACGGCCTGGCGCCCGAAGGCGTCCTTGCCTTCGAGTTCGACCACGAAGTTCAGGCTCTTGTTGAGCACGCGCGGGAACGGGTGCGCGGGGTCGAGCCCGATGGGCGTGAGAACGGGCAGCAGTTCGTCGAAGAAGTATTTGCGCGCCCATGCGGTTTGCGCTTCGTTCCAGGCGTCGGTGCCGTGGAAGTAGATGCCTTCCTGTTCGAGCGCGGGCAGCACGGTGTCGTGCAGCATGCGGTACTGGCGATGCACGAGACGCTGCGCGCGTTCGACCACGAGGTCGTACACGTGCTGCAGCGACATGCCGTCGGGCGAGAGCGCGCCAGGGTTGTCGCGCATCTGCTCCTGAAGTCCGGCCATGCGGACTTCGAAGAATTCGTCGAGGTTGCTGCTGGTGATGCAGATGAAGCGCAAGCGCTCCAGCAAAGGAACAGCGGGATCGGACGCCTGTGCGAGCACGCGCTCATTGAATCCCAGAATGCCCAGTTCGCGATTGAGTAGTGGATAGCGGATGGACATCGGCAATGAAAACGGAATGTCAGGGAATGATTCGAACGGACGCTCGGAAATTCTCACAGTAATATGACTTTATTGTGACATTCGGTGTGTCATAAATTTTACGCCGCATTTTCACGAAATCGACAAGTCGCGTTGCGAACATGCACGCTGGGTAAAAGTACCCATGGTCATGACGAATGCGAGGAGCGACATGGTGAAGTCGGCTACGCTTAAAATGACGCATTTGGACAGCGCGGCGGCGGCGCAGCAAGCCCGCATGGCTGCGCGGTCGTCTTCGTATGCACGCATGGAGCCTGCCCCCTCGATGGTCATCAATCCCCACCTGCTTGCCGCCGTCGATCTCGGTTCGAACAGCTTTCGTCTGATCGTAGGCCGCGTCGAGGAAACCGACGCCGGCAGCCAGATCTACCCGGTGGATGCACTGCGCGAACCCGTGCGGCTCGCGGCCGGCCTGTCGAAGGACAAACTGCTCGACCGCGCCTCGCAGGTGCGTGGCTGGGACGCGCTCAAGCGCTTCGGCGAGCGGCTGCGCGACTTTCATCCCGACCAGGTGCGCGCAGTGGCGACCAATACGCTGCGCGTGGCCAAGAACGCGCGCGAGTTCCTCGCCGAGGCGGAAGCCGCGCTCGGCTTCCCGATCGAAGTGATCGCGGGCCGCGAAGAAGCGCGCCTCATCTATGCGGGCGCCGCGCACTCGGTGCCGGCGAGCGCGGGCAAGCGTTTCGTGGTGGACATCGGTGGCGGCTCGACCGAGTTCATCATCGGCGCGCACTACACGCCGATCCGCATGGAAAGCCTCTATATCGGCTGCGTGAGCCATAGCCGCCAGTTCTTCCCCTCGGGCAACGTCGACGAGTACACCATGCGCCAGGCCGAGCTGGCGGCCACGCGCGAAATCCAGATCATTTCCGCGGACTACCGCAAGACCGGCTGGGACCAGGCGATCGGCTCGTCGGGTACGGCGCGCGCGCTCGCGGAACTCGTCGAGGCGAACGGCTTCAACGATCCCGGCATCACGCACGGCATTTCGCGCGGCGGGCTCGAGCGCCTGAAGCGCGCACTCATCAAGGCCGAGAACGTGAACCGGCTCAAGCTCGTCGCGCTCAAGCCCGACCGCATTCCTGTGCTCGCGGGCGGTCTCTCGATCATGATCGCGGTGTTCGAGGAGCTCGGCATCGACTACGTCGATACCACGGATGGCGCGTTGCGCCTGGGGGTCCTCTATGACCTGCTAGGCCGTTCGCAGCACGAGGACATGCGTACGGTCACGGTGGAGGGCTTCATGCGCCGCTACGGCGTGGATCGCGCGCAGGCGGGGCGCATCGGCGAGTTGGCCGTGAAGTTCTATGACCAGTTCGAGGAGCCCGACGAGGAGCGCCGCGAAGAGAACCGCATGTTCCTCACGTGGGCCGCGTCGCTGCACGAAATCGGCCTTTCGATCTCGCACAGCGCGTATCACAAGCATTCGGCCTACATCGCCAGCAACGCGGACATGCCCGGCTTCTCGCGCACCGACCAGGCGCGCCTCGCCGCGCTGGTGCTCGGCCACGTGGGCAAGCTCGGCAAGCTCTCGCAAACGCGCGATGTGGAGTGGCCGCTGCTGTTCTGCCTGCGTCTCGCCGCACTGCTGACGCGCCGCCGCGCCGACGTCGGTCTGCCGCACATCACGGTGGAGGAAGAGGGCAACGGCTACGAGGTGCTGCTGCCCAATGCGTGGGTCCAGAACAATCCGCTCACCGACTACAACCTCGTTCAGGAAGCGGCGGAATGGGGCAAGATCGGCATTCCGTACCGCGTGGTTTATACGGAGGAGTGAGCGCCGCGCGCTACGCGCCTCGCGAATGAAAAAGCCCGGCTCATGTCTGAGCCGGGCTTTTTTTCGTGCGCTGATTTTGCCCGCTGCATTTGCCCACTGAAGGGCCGCTGAGGACCTAGCGAGTGATGGCTTCGCCGAGGAAGTGGCGCGCATAACGCTCGTTGATCTCCGAGAGCCGGAAGAGCGTGAGGAAGTCGGCGGTGTTGAAGTCGGGGTCCCAGGCGGGCGCACCGCAGATCTTCGCGCCGAGGCGCAGATAGCCTTTGATGAGCGGCGGCGGCACGGCGCTCGCGCCGGTGCGTAGTTCCTCGACGGGCAGCGGCGTGTGCGGGAACGCGCGATATTCGGGCGCGGTCAGCGCGTTCGCGCCGAGCGCGCAATACAGGTTCGCCGCGTAATGGCCGCCGTCGGCCATGGCGACGCTCGCGCAGCCGAGCATCGTCTCGTAGCCGTTGTGCTGCATATAGCCGCCCAGTCCGCCCCACAGCGACATGATGACCGAGCCGCTGCGGTAGTCGGGGTGCACGCACGAGCGGCCCACTTCGACCATTTTCGGGCGCAGATGCGCGAGACGCGAGACGTCGAATTCGCTTTCGGCATAGAGGCGGCCGATGCGCGCCGCCTGGTGCGGCGGCAGCACGCGGTAGGTCCCGACGACCTTGAGTGTGTCGAGGTCGCGCACGAGCAGGTGGTCGCAGTAGGCGTCGAAGGCGTCGACGTCGAGACCGGCGGGGCCGGTCAGGCGTGCGCCCATCTCTTCGGCGAACACGCGGTAGCGCAGACGCTGGGCCTCGCGCAGTTCCTCGTCGGTGCGAGCCCAGGCCACCTGCAGCCGATGCTGCGCGGTGACCGTTTCTTCGGCGCGCGGCAAGCGTCGGTTCGACTCGAACAGAGTCGAGGCGAACGGCAGGGAGGGCGTCGGCAGATCTCGCATGGGGCGTCCTGGTCGGAAGTAAGAGAACTTTCCCGGCAATTTAGTAATACGCGGTTACGTTTCCATGAAAACGCAATGACGATTCGATGACGTGGTGTAAGGCAGACGGACGAGCTGGCCGAAAGGCCGGGGGCGGCGGGCGTGTTTGGACCGCGCGTTTGAACTGCGCGTTTGAACCGCTACAGGGCCGCGTACACGCGGCCCAGCGGGGCAGGCGCAGGCGGGTGGAGGACTAGACGAGATCGGGCGTGATGGCCGCGTGCAGGACGGCCTCGTCGCCGCCGTTTCGTTCGCGGCTGGCGAGCCAGAGCACGCCGGCTTTCTTCACGGCCCAGCTGCGCGGATCGGTGCCGCCCGAGAGCAGCCGCGCCGCGACCTCGCCGAGCGTGGGCTGATGGCCAACCACCACGACCGTGGACGAGAGGCCCTCGGGCCAGCCCACGGCGGTGAGTACCTCCTCGACGCTCGCGTCGGGCGCGAGTTCGCGCACGACGCGATATTGATCGGTGAGCGCCTCGGCGGTCTGGATGGTGCGCGCGGCGGGGCTCGCGAGGATCACGGCGTCGTCGGGCAGGCGGGCGCGGAGCCACCGCGCGACGTTCTGTGCCTGCTTGCGCCCGCGCGTGGTGAGCTGGCGGGCGAGGTCGCTGGCGGCGATGTCTTCGGCTTCGGCGTGGCGCCAGAGGATGAGGTGCATGGCGTCTCCTTTTTTTGGGCGGATTGGGGTGCACGTGCGGCGTGTGCTCTCATGGTGCGCGCCCCGCCGGTGAGCGGCAAGCGCGTGATGCGGATCGCTTTTCGTATCCTTTTTTTGTCTTTATGGCTTGCGGGGATTTGACGGCGCAGGGGCAGTACCGATACAATCTCTGATTCGTCGGAGCGTAGCGCAGCCTGGTAGCGCATCTGATTTGGGATCAGAGGGTCGTAGGTTCGAATCCTATCGCTCCGACCAGCAATACCGAGGGGTTACACGCCATTGGCCTGTAGCCCCTTTTTCTTTTCTCCCGATTCCGCTCGCGTTTCATCGCACGGCTGCGTTCCATTTGAAAAGCCGCCGAGCTTATAAAATACGGATCGGCCACAATTCCCGTGGCGATCGCACCCTGGCAGCCATGTTACGTCTATCCGAAGTCAAACTCCCCCTCGACCACGCCGAAAGCGAACTTGAAGCCGCGATTCGGGGACGCCTCGCGGAACTCGGTGTAGCGGACGAGCTCGTCCGCTACACCGTATTTCGCCGTGCGCATGATGCACGCAAGCGCTCGGATATCAAGCTGACCTATATCGTCGACATCGAAGTCAAGGACGAAGCGAAGGTGTTCAAGCGGATCGCCGGCAAGCCGCATTGCGGGGTGACGCCGGACATGACCTATCGCTTTGTCGCGAAGGCGCCGGAGCACTCGACGCGCCCGCGCCCGGTGGTGATCGGCATGGGGCCGTGCGGGCTGTTTGCAGGACTGATCCTCGCGCAGATGGGCTTTCGTCCCATCATTCTCGAACGCGGCAAAGCCGTGCGCGAGCGCACCAAGGACACCTTCGGCCTGTGGCGCAAGTCCGTGCTCAACCCTGAATCGAACGTGCAGTTCGGCGAAGGCGGGGCCGGGACGTTTTCCGACGGCAAGCTGTACAGCCAGATCAAGGATCCGAACCACTACGGCCGCAAGGTGCTCGAGGAGTTCGTCAAGGCGGGTGCGCCGGAAGACATCCTGTATCTGAGCCGCCCGCACATCGGCACGTTCCGTCTCGTCAGCATGGTGGAAAAGATGCGCGCCACCATCCACGAACTGGGCGGCGAAGTGCGCTTCGAAACCCGCGTCGAAGACATCGACATCGAGCAGGGCAAGGTGCGCGCGCTCAAGCTCTCGAACGGCGAGACGCTGCCGTGCGACCATGTCGTGCTGGCCGTCGGCCACAGCGCGCGCGACACGTTCCAGATGCTGCACGATCGCGGCGTGTTCATGGAAGCCAAGCCGTTCTCGCTGGGTTTTCGCATCGAGCATCCGCAGGGCTTGATCGATCGCAGCCGCTTCGGCAAGTTTGCCGGCCACAAGCAACTCGGCGCGGCCGACTACAAGGTGGTCCATCACGCCAACAACGGACGGGCTGTCTACAGCTTTTGCATGTGCCCCGGCGGCACGGTGGTCGCGGCGACCTCCGAACCCGGCCGCGTGGTCACCAACGGCATGAGCCAGTATTCGCGGGCCGAGCGCAACGCGAATGCGGGTATCGTCGTCGGCATCACGCCGGAGGACTATCCGGGCGGACCGCTCGCGGGCATCGCATTCCAGCGCAAGTGGGAAGAGCGGGCGTTCGAACTCGGCGGCGGCAATTACCAGGCGCCGGGTCAACTGGTCGGCGACTTTATCGCGGGCCGGCCGTCGACGTCGCTGGGCTCCGTGGTGCCGTCTTACAAGCCGGGTGTGCACCCGACCGATCTCAGCACCGCGCTGCCCGACTACGTGATCGAAGCCATCCGTGAAGCCCTTCCCCAGATCGACAAGAAGATCGCAGGCTTCGCGATGCACGACGCGGTGCTCACGGGCGTCGAGACGCGCACATCGTCACCCCTGCGGATTCGTCGCAAGGACGATTACCAAAGCGTGAACGTCCAGGGTCTGTATCCGGCCGGCGAAGGCGCCGGGTATGCCGGCGGCATCTACTCGGCGGCCATCGACGGCATCGAAGTGGCGCAAGCCGTGGCACTCGATCTGACATCGGCGCACACGTCCTGATCGGCGGGGAACGACGGGCGGGATGCGTCGGCGCGTCTCTCAGTCGTTCCTCAGTGCGTCCCTCGGTGCGCCCCTCAGCGTGCGCGCTACTCGCCTGCCTTGAGGTGTTTTTGCCCCGGACGTAAGCCCCGACGCCCGGGAGTAGCCTGGCCGCCACTCGTGCGATCCATTGCACAAGAGCGTGGATCGGCATTTTGCGCATTTTGCAAATGATCGCAAAGTGACCCTTCCCCCATTTTCCGCCTTCCTCCAATCCCATAAAATACTGTATAAATATACAGGTGGAGGCGAACCAGTCTCCTTCCTGCCGATGCCCCATTTCTTGCCGGGCAGGGCGCAGCGTTCCTATCAACCAGGCCACGAACCATGGCAGCAGCAGCCCAGATCACTGCGCAACTCGCCGCGCATTTGCCCACCCGGCTGCAAAGCCGCGTGTGGCAAGGCGATCAGCTCGCGCACGCCAGCGAGCGCTCGGTGCCGAGCGGCCACGCCACGCTCGACGCCCAGCTCCCCGGCGCCGGCTGGCCCGCGGGCAGCCTGACCGAGTTGCTCGTCGAGCAGGGCGGCGTGGGTGAGATGCGGCTCGTCGCGCCGGCGTTGCGCGCGCTCACCGCGCAGGCGGGCCGGCACGTGCTGCTCGTCGCGCCGCCGTGGCGCCCGTACGCCTGTGCGCTCAAGACGTGGGGGCTCGCGCTCGAGCGTGTGATCTGGGTGCGCGCGGCCGAAGACGAGGCCGCCTGGGTGGCCGAGCAAGCGCTCAAGCAGGAAGGCATGGGCGCCGTGCTGCTCTGGCAGACGAAGGCGCGCGCCGACGCCGTGCGCCGTCTGCAGGTCGCCGCTCAGGATTCGCAGGCGCTCGCGTTTCTCGTGCGGCCGCTCGCCGCGCGCAACCAGTCGTCGCCGGCGCCGCTGCGCATGACCTGCTCGCCGGTGCCGCCGCCCGACGACGCGAGCCTGAACCGGCGGCAATGGATGCAGCTCGCCGCGCTTTCCGTGGATATCTTCAAGCGCCGCGGGCCGCCGCCCGCCCAACCACTCGTCATTACATTGCCGCTGCAGGACGCGGTGCTGCCCCAGCCGGATGCAGCCTCCGTCGTCATGCCGTGGCCCGGGGTCAATCATGCTGTGGATCGCCGTCACCTTGCCGTTGTTGCCGCTGGAGGCCGTCAGACCTCTGATGCCGCCGGAGCCGTCAACGCCGCGCCTGCCTGAAAGTGTCGACGCCGATGCTGCCACTGATGCCGCCAGCGCGCCACGCTGCTACGCACTCGCCGACCACACGCGCATCCTGATCGCCGATCTCGACGCGCTGCGCTTAGGCGTCGAGCCCGGCAACACGCGCTCGCATGCGCTGGCACTCGCGCCGGGGCTCGTGCTGCTCGAAGCCGATCCGGCGCGCGAGACCCGCGCGTTCGAGGCGCTCGCGCTCGCGTTGCTCGCCTATACGCCCAAGGTGTCGTTCGCGCAGTCGCACACGCTGTTGCTCGAAGTCGGCGCGGGCTTGCGTCTTTTCGGCGGCGTGCGCGCGCTGCTCGGGAAGGTCCCGGTGACGGTGGCGGGCTGCGGGCACGCCGCGCGCATCGCTTGCGCGCCCACGGCGTGGGGCGCCTGGACGCTCGCGCAGGCGCGCGTCACGCGTTCGTCGCGCCGCTGGCACGTGCTCAAGGAAACGACGCTCGCTCGCGTGCTCGATTCACTGCCGGTCACGCTCGCGCCGTTCGCCGCGCAGCACGACCACGCGCTCACGCAGATCGGCTGCGCGAGCCTCGGCGATCTGCGGCGGTTGCCGCGCGAGGGCATCGTGCGGCGTTTCGGCGACGGCGTGCTCGGCTGGCTCGCGCAGGCGCGCGGCGAAGCGCCCGATCCGCGCGTCTGGTTTGCCGCGCCGCCGTCGTTTCATGCGGCGCTCGAATTGCAGGCGCGCGTGGAGAGCGCCGAGGCGCTGCTCTTTGCCGCGCGCCGGCTCGTGATGCAGCTGGCTGGCTGGCTCGCCGCGCAGCACGCGGCGCTGAGCGGCTTCGAATTGCGTCTGGAGCACGAACTGGCTTCGCGGCATGCGCCGCGCACCTCGACGCTCGCGCTCGCCTGGGCGTCGCCCTCGCGCGACGCCGAGCATCTGCTGTGGCTGCTGCGCGAGCGCCTGAATCAGACCGAGCTTGCCGCGCCCGTGATCGGCCTGGCGCTCGTCGCTTCGCAGGTGAGCGAATACGCGGCGCCCACCGACACGCTCTTTCCGATGGCCGAGGCCGCCGAGGCGTCGCTCGGGCAGCTCTTCGAGCGCATCGGCGCGCGGCTTGGCGAGCAGAACGTGCTGCAGCTTTTCGTCGAGGACGATCATCGGCCCGAGCTTGCGATGTCGGCGCGGCCTTACCGCGAGAGCGGCGCGAAGCGTGCACGCAAGCCGCGCAAGGCAGGCAAGCCGCAGCAGGAAGCGCTTGCGAGTGCGCCCGTGCAAAGCGCCTTCGACCTGCCCGAGGTGCCGCTGCCGACCCAGCCGCGTCCGGCGTGGCTGCTCGAAAAGCCGCTCAAGCTCGCGACGCGCGGCGATCGCCCGGTTTATCGACGGCCGCTGAAGACGCTCACGCGCACCGAGCGCATCGAGTCCGGCTGGTGGGACGGCGAGGGTGTCGGGCGCGACTACTACGTCGCCGCCGACGACCAGGGCCGCATGTTCTGGCTGTATCGCGAGCGCATTGGCGGCCAGTGGTATCTGCAAGGGCTTTTCGGCTAGCGCGTATTCGCGTCGTTCATTCGGGTTTCAGCAATCATGTCGACCAGCGGGACGGGCGCGCCGTCGCCTCCACAGTTGCCTGCGCAGTTGCCTGCGCAGTTACCTGACTACGCGGAACTGCACTGCCTCACCCATTTCACCTTCCTGCACGGCGCGTCGCGCCCGGGTGAGATGGTCGAGCAGGCGATCCGCCACGGCTACCGTGCGCTCGCGATCACCGACGAATGCTCGTTCGCGGGCGTCGTGCGCGCCTACAGCGCGCTCAACGAATACGACGAGGCGCGCAAAAAAGCGCATGACGAAGCCGTGCGCGAGGCACGCGAACGCGGCGGCAACACAGCCGCCGCGGCCCTGGGCCCGTTCGAACCGTCGCTGCATTTGCTGATCGGCAGCGAGCTGAATCTCGTCGATGAACATGGCGCGCCGTTCTGCACGATCGTTGCGCTTGCAACGAATCGTGAAGGCTACGGCAATCTGTGCGAGCTGATCACGCTCGCGCGCTCGCGTGCGGCGAAGGGCAGCTACCGCGTGCATCCCGCCGATTTCACCGGGCCGGAGCCGGGCTTCGAACATCTGAAGCACTTGCGCGACTGCGTGCTGCTGCTCGTGCCGCAGCGCACGGCCACGCTCGCGCAAACGCTGCGCGCCGCGCACTGGCTCGCGGGCTTCGCGGCCGAACGCGCGTGGCTCGCGCTCGAACTCTGGCAAACCGGCGGCGACGACACGCAGATCGAAGTGCTGCGCCACGTCTCGCAGGAGAGCGGCTTGCCGCTCGTCGCGGCGGGCGGCGTGCTGATGCACGCTCGTTCGCGCAAGCCGTTGCAGGACACGTTGAGCGCGATCCGCATCGGCAAGCCGCTCGCGTCGTGCGGGCGCGCGCTGGAGGCGAACGCGGAGCGGCATCTGCGCTCGCGCGTGCGGCTTGGCGCGATTTATCCGCGCGAGGCGCTCGACGCGACGCTCGACGTCGCGCGCCGCTGCACGTTCTCGCTCGGCGAGCTGGCCTACGAATATCCCGAGGAGCTGGTGCCGCCCGGCGAGACACCTCAGACGTGGTTGCGCAAGCTCGTGATGAAGGGCGCACTGGAGCGCTGGCCCGACGGCCTGAACGACAAGCGCCGCGATCAGATCGAACAGGAACTCGAACTCATCGATGAGCTGAAGTACGAGAAGTACTTCCTCACAGTGCACGACATCGTCCGCTTCGCGCGCGATCAGAAGATCCTGTGCCAGGGGCGCGGCTCGGCGGCGAACTCGGTGGTTTGCTATTGCCTGAAGATCACGGAGATCGACCCCGTGCGCATGAATATGCTCGTGGCGCGCTTTCTCTCTCGCGCGCGCAACGAGCCGCCCGACATCGACGTCGACTTCGAGCATCAGCGTCGCGAAGAAGTCATTCAGTACATCTACCGCAAGTACGGCACGCGCCGCGCCGCGCTGGCCGCGACGCTCATCACCTATCGCTCGCGCAGCGCGTTGCGCGACGTGGGCAAGGCGCTCGGCCTCGACAATACGCTCGTCGAAAAGCTCTCGGGCGCGCATCAGTGGTGGGACGGCCCCGATTCGATCGCGCGCCATCTGGAGGAGGCGGGCTTTTCGCCGGACTCGCACGTCACGCAGCAGCTCATTCGTCTCACGCGCGAGCTGCGCGGCTTTCCGCGCCATCTCTCGCAGCACGTGGGCGGTTTCGTGATCGCGCGCGACAAGCTCTCGCGGCTCGTGCCGATCGAAAACGCGGCGATGAAGGACCGCTACGTGATCGAGTGGGACAAGGACGATATCGACGCGCTGCGGCTGCTGAAAGTGGACGTGCTCGCGCTCGGCATGCTCTCGGCGATCCGGCGCTCGCTCGAATTCGTGGCGCTAAGGCGCGGGCTGCCGCAGATGCGCGTGCAGGACATTCCAGTCGAGGACCCGGCGGTGTATCGCATGTGCGCCAAGGCCGATACGGTCGGTGTGTTCCAGATCGAGTCGCGCGCGCAGCAGAGCATGTTGCCGCGTTTGCGGCCGCGCACGTATTACGACCTCGTGATTCAGGTGGCGATCGTGCGGCCGGGCCCGATCCAGGGCGACATGGTGCATCCGTACCTGAAACGCCGGCACGGCGACGAAGCGGTGGAGTACGCGAAGGAAGAATTGCGCCCGGTGCTCGAACGCACGCTAGGTGTGCCGATCTTCCAGGAGCAGGTGATGCATCTCGCGATGGTCGCCGCCGACTACACCGGCGAGGAGGCCGACAAGCTGCGCCGCGCGATGGCCGCATGGCGGCGCGACGGCGATCTGCGTCCGTATCAGGCGGATCTCACGCAGCGCATGCTCAAGAAAGGCTACTCGCCGGAATTCGCCGAGCGCATCTGCAAGCAGATCGAGGGTTTCGGCGACTACGGTTTTCCGGAAAGCCATGCGGCGAGTTTCGCGCTGCTCGTCTACACGAGTTCGTGGCTCAAGCGTTACGAGCCCGCGGCATTTCTGGCAGGACTGCTGAACAGTCAGCCGCTCGGTTTCTATTCGCCTTCTCAGCTCGTGCAGGATGCGAAGCGTCACGGCGTGCAGGTGCGTGCGCCCGATATCGCGCTGAGCGACTGGGAGTCGGTGCTGGAGCGGCGCGGCGCATCCGGCGGACGGCTCGATGCCGAGGCGCTGCGCGTGGGCCATACGGAGGTGCTGCGGTATCGCGCGCGGCTGGCCGCGGTTGCGTTGCTGTGCCGCGGCACGCTCAAGCGCGGCGGCCGGCGGCACAGGTTCATGGACGGCGTGAAGTGCGTCGTGCGCTCACGCATTGCGCTCGCGCCGCGGCGCTATGGACATGGCGGCCCGGCCGTGCGCCTCGGCTTCAGTCTCATCAAGGGCTTTTCCGAAGATGCCGCGCGTCGTGTGATGGAGGCGCGCGAGCGCGCACCGTTCGCCGATGTCGATGATCTCGCGCGCCGCGCGGCGCTCACGCGGCGCGAGCTGGAGGCGCTGGCGGCGTCGAACGCGCTCGCGAGCATTGCGGGCCACCGGCGCGAGGCGTGGTGGGCCGTGACGGCGCAGCACGCGGTGCCTGCGCTGTTGCGCGATGCGCCCATCGCCGAGACGCCGCTCGCATTGCCGCATGCTTCCGAGGGCGCGGAAATCGTCGCCGATTACGCGAGCCTGCGTCTCACGCTCAATCGTCATCCGCTCGAACTGCTGCGCCACGGCCTCACAAAGCAGCGTTTTCGCACGGCGGAGCAACTGGCGCATTGCCGGCACGGCATGCTCGCGCGCGTGTGCGGAATCGTCACGGTGCGGCAGCGGCCGGGCACGGCGAACGGCACGATCTTCGTTTCTCTGGAAGACGAGACCGGCAGCGTCAACGTGATCGTGCACGCGGCGCTCGTCGAGTCGCAGCGCAAGGAGTTGCTAGGGTCTTCGCTGCTGGCGGTGGCGGGCGTGGTGCAGCGTGAAGGCGAGGTGGTGCACCTCGTGGCGCACCGGCTGGAGGACCACAGCCGGCTGCTCGGGCGCCTCGCGACGGAGAGCCGGAATTTTCATTGAATATTCGCGGCGAGTTTCTACGTAGAAACCGTGCGCGCAACGGCCTCGTTACTGGCCGCTGCGGCGCTGCTTAGCGCTGCTCGCCGTCTTTCATATAAGCGTCGAGCACGGCGCGAATCGCCGCGTCGAACGGCGTGCGGCGGCCGATGCCCAGCGCTTCGAGACGGCTCGAATCGAGATGGCAGTTGCGCGGGCGCGGCGTGGCGTCGGTGGGCGTCGGCTGTGCGAGCAGACGCGCCTCTACGCCAAGTGCCTGCGCAATCCGCTGGGCGATGTCGTACTTCGTCATCGGCTCGTCGCCGGACCATTGCGCGACGCCGCGCACGGGCGCGCCGTCCGTGCAGCGCAGCAGCAGTTCGCGGATCACGAACGCCACATCGGGCGTGAAAGTGGGGTAGCGCGTAGCCCACGCGTCCATTGGCGCGGCTTGCGCCCCCGGCTCTCCCGAAGCGCGGATGGCCGGCACGAGGCTCGTGACCGCGGATTCGTGCCAGCCGACGATCGGCCCATACAGCAAGGGCAGGCGCAGCACGAGGGCGTTGTCGCTGGTTTCGAGCAGGGCCTGTTCGCCTTCGAGCTTGCTGTGACCGTAGGCGTTGAGCGGATTCGGCATGTCGTCGATGCGGTAGGGCGGCTGCGTGCCGTCGAACACGTAATCGGTGGAGATCGAGAGTACCCACGCGCCGCGCTGCCGCGCCGCCGCGACGACGCTGCGCACCGCATCGACATTGAGCGCGCGCGCCGCCGCCGGATCGTGCTCGCACACGTCGGGGCGGCGCTCGGCGGCGGCTAGCACGATCGCGTCGGGCGCCTCGCGCTCGACGAATGCGTTCACGGCTTGCGTGTCGCGCACGTCGAGCACGGTCTGCTGCGGGCTGCTGTGGCGGAACGCGGTCGGCACGACCTGCCAGGGGGCAACTGCTGCGAGTTCGCGGACTATGGCGCGACCTAACAGGCCGGACGCGCCGATCACGGCAACCTTGAACATGGCGCGGCCTGTCAGACGCTGGCCGTGCCGACCACGGTGTAGCCGGCTTCGTCGATCGCCGACTTCAGGACTTCGGCGCTCTCGCTCGATTCGACCTTCACGCGGCCAGCGACCAGATCGATCTCGACCTTGGCCTGCGCATCGTGTTCATGGATCGCGCGCGTGACGGCGCCGACGCAGTGCTGGCAGCTCATGCCTTCGACGTTGAACTGGATCATCGTGTGTTCCTTTTTCAGAGATTGAGGCTTGTTACTACTCGATATGAGGCCGTCGGCGGATTATGCCAGCCGAGGCTGGTTGTCACGCTACACCTTCCCATCATGGGAAGGTGTAGGATTAAACGATTGACGAACTATTGACCAAACAGCGGGAGAACGGCGTGAACATCGGCGAAGCGGCGCGCGAATCGGGCGTCACGGCAAAAATGATTCGCTACTACGAAAGTGTTGGGCTGCTGGCGCCCAAAGGGCGTACGGAGTCCGGCTACCGGGTCTATGGCGAGGAGGAGGTGCATTCGCTGCGCTTCATCCGTCAGGCGCGCCGGCTCGGCTTTCTGGTGGACGATATCCGGCGCCTGCTGGCGCTCTGGCACGACCGCTCGCGCGCGAGTGCCGAGGTCAAGTCGATCGCGCTCGAGCACGTCGCCGAACTCGACCAGCGCATCGCCGAACTGTCCCAGATGCGCGACACGCTCGCCCATCTGGCGTCGCACTGCCAGGGGAACGACCGGCCAGATTGCCCGATCATCGAACGGCTCGCCGACACCGCCACGATGGACTGCCACGAGCCCGGCCACGCGCACTGAACGCAGGTGCAACCGCAGCGGGCAAATTGACGCAGCCTCCTTGGCTGCGCGCACCATATCGGTGCGTTTTTGCGTGATTGCCGCCAAGCACCCGCGAAATCGCTGGAAAATGTGTCGATAAAACATGATGTTGCCAATTCGTACCTTACGATCATTCCAGAATGGAATGCACGGTATTCGGGCAATTCACTAGCAAAGTTCGGTGCAACCGTTATAATGCGGGTTATCCCTAATGAGGGTTATCCCTGATGCAAATCACCGGGGATCGCCGAACCGAATCCTTGGAGCACACCATCATGTTTGCATTCGTTCTTGAAAAGCTGAGCAACTGGTTTGAAACTGCTGAACGTCGTCGCCGCGAAGCGTATCTCGCATCGTCGGCCGATATCGTGCAGCTCGAACAGCGCATTCGTTCGATCGAGTCGAACGGCTACAACTCGCTGTAAGCCGTCGCTGTACGAATATTCTGACCGGGTTTCGATCCGGTGAGAGCAGCACAGTCTCAAGCCCCGCATTGGCGGGGCTTTGTCATTTCTGCACCGCCGATGGAACAGAGTCTGAGCCTTCCCACCACGGTAAGGTAAAGTCTTTTTGCGACAAGCCGTCATAGCAATGGTGTCGCTTTCTCTCCGGGGGCCGTTCATGGTGCAAGACCGCATTTCCCACCGCACAGTTGTGTCGCCTTGCCGCGCGTTGCATCTTTCTGTTGCGCGTGCGGGCCTGATCGCCGTCGTCATGACGTGCGCTAGCGGCAGCGCGCATGCAGGGCAGCCACTGATTCTGGATACGCAAAGAGGGATTAGCGACGGTCAACCGGGCGTGGTTCTACAAAACGCGCCGCTCTCGAATGAGCCGATGGTTCAGGCGGTGCAGCCGGCGGGTCTTGCGCCGGATTCGCAGCAGCCCTATGTCGTCGCGCCGTACGTGGAAGTGCAGCAGGGCGGCGGTCGGCCGAATCCCCCGCCGCGTCCGCCACGCCCCCCTCATCGTCCAACGCCGCCGCTTCCCCAGCCGTTGCCGTCTGGGCAGTGACTCCGCTCGCGCGAGGGTGAGCCCGCGGCTCAGTCGCCGCGCGACTCGATCTTGAACTGTGCGCCGGCATCCTGGCCGAGCGTTTTCACGAGCCAGGGCAGGGCCTCTTTCATTGTCGCTTCGAGCGTGTAGGGCGGGTTCAGAATGAACATGCCGCTGCCGTAAAGGCCGAAACCGTCTTCGGGCGGATTGCTCACCGAAAGCGTCAGGTGCAGCCAGTTCTTGTTCTGCAGGCGCTTGAGTTGCTCCGGGAAGCGCTGCGACTCGGGACGCGTGACCTGCGGATACCAGACCGCATAGGTGCCATTCGCGAAGCGCTTGAGGCTTTCCTCGACGCACGCGAGCGTGCGCGCGTAGTCGCGCTTGTCCTCGAAAGACGGGTCGATCAGCACGAGCGCACGGCGCGGCGGCGGGGGCAGGAGCGCCTTGATGCCGTCGAAGCCGTCGCCTGCGTAGATCATCACGCGGCGCCCCGCGTCGTGGAAGCGGTGGCGCAGCACGTCGATTTCCGTGCTATGCAATTCAAAGAGCCGCATGCGGTCCTGCTCGCGCATGAGACGCCACGCGAGATAGGGGGAGCCTGGGTAGAAGCGCAAGTCGCCGTCGGGGTTCAGCGCCGCCACTTCGTCCACGTAGTCCGAGAGCGCCGCAGGCAGGTCGTTGCGGCCCCACAGCTTGCCGATGCCCGTGTCGAACTCGGCGTTCTTCGTGGCGTAGCCTTCGCGCAAGGCATAGGCGCCGGCGCCCGCGTGGGTGTCGATGTACCAGTACGCCTTGTCCTTCTTGCTGAGGTAATGCAGCAGTTGCACGACGACGGCGTGTTTCAGGACATCGGCATGATTGCCGGCGTGGAAGGCGTGACGGTAGCTCAGCATGATGGACGGGACACGAGGTCCGGTGAGAACGGGGAAGACGGCGGCGGCGCAATTGCCGCGCCGCCTGCGCCATGCGCCGCGCCGCTACCGAAGTTGCGGTGCGCGCAGCGAGGCCGCGTATTGTACGCCACCGTGCGATGCGCTCACGCGCGAGCCCGACGCACGGTGGCGAGCGTGGCGCGCGTTCCGGACATGCGCGAGGCGTCAGTCGTAAGCGTCGCCGACGATCGCCTCGATCTGTGCCTTGATGTCCGGCGTGATCTTCTCCGCCACGTCGCGCGCCTTCATGTTTTCGCCGATCTGCTCGATACGGGAGGCCCCGGTGATGACCGTGCTCACGCGCGGATTCTTCAGGATCCACGCAAGCGCCAGTTGCCCCACCGAACAGTCGAGTTGTTTCGCGAATTCGGCGAGCTTGCCGACGATCTCGTTCTTGTCAGGATCGGTGACATTCTTGCGCAACCAGTCGTAGCCCTGCAGTTCCGCACGGCTGCCCGACGGCACGCCGCCGCGGTACTTGCCAGTGAGCAGGCCGGAGGCGAGCGGGCTCCAGGTGGTGAGGCCAAGGCCAATGTCCTCGTAGAGCCGACGGTATTCGTCTTCGACGCGCGTGCGGTGGAACAGGTTGTATTGCGGCTGCTCCATGACCGGTTTGTGCAGGTGATGGCGCTCCGCAATTTCCCACGCGGCGCGGATTTCGTCGGCGCTCCACTCCGAGGTGCCCCAGTAGAGCGCCTTGCCGCGCGAGATCATGTCGCTCATCGCCCAGACGGTTTCCTCGACCGGCGTGTTCGGGTCGGGGCGGTGGCAGAATACGAGATCGACGTAATCGAGCTGCAGTCGCTTGAGCGAGCCGTCGATGGCGTCCATGAGGTACTTGCGGTTGAGCGTGTGGTACTGGTTGGGCGCTTCGGTCAAGCCCCAGTAGAACTTGGTCGAGACCACGTAGCTCACACGCGGCCACGCGAGTTCCTTGAGCGCCTGGCCCATGAGTTCTTCCGACTTGCCGCCGGCGTAGGCCTCGGCGTTGTCGAAGAAGTTGATGCCCGCGTCGCGCGCCGCCGCGAGCGATTCGCGCGCGAGCTTTGCGTCGACCTGGTTGCCATAGGTGACCCACGAGCCGATGGACAGTTCGCTTACCTGCAGGCCTGAGCGGCCCAGTCGCCGATAGTTCATTAACGCCTCCTTGTGAGCCGATAAAGCTAGCACGACTTGGCCATTGTTGCTGAACGGCCTTGCGGTGGCTGCCATGCCGCACTGCGCTTTGCACTGCGGCGAAAATCTCTTTTGCTTGTCTTGCTCGATGCTTCGACGAGACGGGTTCATGCACAATAGCCTGGTTGGCCGCGACGCAACATCCGGCCGGATGGCATAAGCCATTCGTCAGGTTTGACGGCGCGCGCTCCGAGGTTTCATCCTGTCCTGTTCACTCACCTGGAGGTGCCCGATGTCGTCTCTCTCACTGAACACGAAACTCGATGGCAAGGTCGCAGTTGTTACCGGCGCGGCCAGCGGCATTGGCAAGCAGATCGCGCTCACGCTCGCGCAGGCAGGCGCTGCGGTCGCCATCGCCGACCTGAACCAGAGCGGCGCGGACGCCGTGGCCGAAGAGATCAAGGGCGCAGGCGGCAAGGCCATCGGCGTCGCCATGGACGTCACCAATGAAGACGCCGTGAATCAGGGCATCGACCGCGTCGCGGCCGAACTCGGCCCGGTGGACATCCTCATCTCGAACGCCGGCATCCAGATCGTGAACCCTATCGAGAATTACGCGTTCTCCGACTGGAAGAAGATGCAGGCCATCCACGTGGACGGCGCGTTCCTCACGACCAAGGCGGTGCTCAAGCACATGTACAAGGACGACCGCGGCGGCGTGGTGATCTACATGGGTTCGGTGCATTCGCACGAAGCGTCGCCGCTGAAGTCGGCCTATGTTGCGGCCAAGCACGCGCTGCTCGGTCTCGCGCGTGTGCTCGCCAAGGAAGGCGGCAAGCACAACGTGCGCTCGCACGTGGTGTGTCCGGGCTTCGTGCGCACGCCGCTCGTGGAAAAGCAGATTCCGGAGCAGGCGAAGGAACTCGGCATCTCCGAAGAAGAAGTGGTCAAGCGCGTGATGCTCGGCGGCACGGTGGACGGCATTTTCACGACCGTCGAGGACGTCGCGCAAACCGTGCTGTTCCTCTCGGCGTTCCCGAGCGCTGCGTTCACCGGCCAGTCTTTTGTGGTGAGCCACGGCTGGTTCATGCAATAACGCGGACATCGAGCGCAGGAGGCGCAGCAATGGCGCAACGCAAGAAGGGGCAGGTCCAGTCGAGCGCGGTCGACGACGAGGTCGGCGCACATACCGGTGCACATGGCGGCGCGCAAGTCGGCCACGCGCCGCAGCCGCATGTTTCGCAGTGCGGCCCGCAGGCCAAAGAGTGGGAAACCGTCGCGCTCACGCTGCAGGGCGGCGGCGCCCTCGGTGCGTATCAGGCGGGCGTGTACGAAGGGCTCGTCGAGGCCGGCATTGCGCCCAACTGGATCGCGGGTATTTCAATCGGCGCGCTCAATACCGCCATCATCGCGGGCAATGCGCCTGAACATCGCGTGGCGCGTCTGCGCGAGTTCTGGCAGACGATCTGCCAGCCGGCCTTCAGCTTCCCGTTGCCGCCCTTCGTCGAGCATGCGCTGTTCAATTCGAATGCCGCCTTGCGCAAGACGTTCACGGCCATGCAGGCGGCAGGCGCGATCGTGGAAGGGCAGAAGGGATTTTTCGTGCCGCGCTTTCCGCCGCCGCTGCCCAATGGATCCGGTTCGCCCGAAACGGCCAGCTACTACGACACGAAGCCACTCAAGGCGACGCTGGAACGCCTGTGCGACTTCGAGCGCATCAACTCGGGCGAAACGCGCGTGTCAGTGGGTGCGGTCAACGTGGGCAGCGGCAACTTCGTCTACTTCGACAACAAGACCACGAAGCTGCGCCCCGAGCATTTCATCGCCTCGGGTGCACTGCCGCCGGGCTTCGCGGCGGTGGAGATCGACGGCGAGTACTACTGGGACGGCGGCCTGATGTCGAACACGCCGCTCTACGAGGTGATTCAGACCACGCCGCGGCGCGACACGCTCGCGTTCCAGGTCGATCTCTGGAGCGCGCGCGGGCCGGTGCCCGACAACCTCATCGACGTGCAGGGCCGCGTGAAGGACATTCAGTATTCGAGCCGCACGCGCCTCGTGACCGATATCCTGCAACGCTCGCAGCGTTACCGGCATGTGTTGCGCGAGGTGCTCGATCGCGTCGCGCCCGAGCATCGCAATGATCCGTGGGTCGCGCTGGCGGACGAGCTTTCGTGTTCGAAGAAGTACAACGTGATCCACCTCATCTACCGGCAGAAGGAATACGAGGGGCACTTCAAGGACTACCAGTTCGGCCTCTCGACGATGCACGAGCATTGGGCAAGCGGTTTGCAGGATATCCGCGCCTCGCTCGCGCAGCCGGGCTGGCTCGACAAGCCCGACAACGACTCGGGTTTCGTCACGCACGATATCCATCGCGACATGCGCGGCCACGGCGCCTGAGTCTTCCGCTGCGTTTGCCATGTAAAAAGGCGTCCGTTCTTTCGAACGGACGCCTTTTTTTCGCGTCGGCGCGCCGCGTTGTAGCGGCGCGCTGGCAAACGAATTTACTTCAGCACTTGTGCGACGGCGCTCGCCACGGCGTCGAGGTTGCGCGTGTTCAGCGCGGCCACGCAGATGCGGCCCGTGCTCACGGCGTAGATGCCGAACTCTTCGCGCAGGCGGTCGACTTGCACCGCCGTCAGGCCCGAGTACGAGAACATGCCGCGCTGCACGTTGATGAAGTTGAAGTCGCGGTCGACGCCGGCAGCCGTGAGGCGCTCGACGAGGCCCGTGCGCATCGCGCGGATGCGGTTGCGCATTTCGCCGAGTTCCGCTTCCCACATGGCGCGGAGGTCGGCTGAGCCGAGCACGGCTGCGACCACCGAGCCGCCGTGCGTCGGCGGGTTCGAGTAGTTCGTGCGGATCACGCGCTTGAGTTGCGAGAGCACGCGCGACGATTCTTCCTTGCTGCTCGTGAGGATCGACAGCGCGCCCACGCGCTCGCCATACAGCGAGAACGACTTCGAGAACGACGACGAAACGAACACGTTGAGTTCCGAAGCAGCGAAGAGGCGCACGACTTCGCCGTCTTCCGCGATGCCGTCACCGAAGCCCTGATATGCGATGTCGAGGAACGGCACGAGGTTGCGCGCCTTCACGACTTCGATGATCTGCTTCCACTGGTCGATCGTGAGATCCACGCCGGTCGGGTTGTGGCAGCATGCGTGCAGCACGATGACGGTGCCGGCGGCGTAGCCGTTCAGTGCGCTCAGCATGCCTTCGAAGTTCACGCCGTTGGTCTGCGCGTCGTAGTACGGATACGCGAGAACTTCGAAACCCGCGCTTTCGAAGAGCGCGCGGTGGTTTTCCCAGCTCGGGTCGCTGATCGCGACCTTGGCGCTCGGGTTCACGCGCTTGAGGAAGTCGGCGCCGATCTTCAGCGCCCCCGTGCCGCCCAGCGCCTGCGCCGTGACGACGCGGCCCGCGGCGATCAGCGGCGAGTCGTCGCCGAGCAGCAGCTTTTGCACGGCGGCGTCATACGCGCCGAGACCTTCGATCGGCAGATAGCCGCGCGGCAGACCGGCTTCCACGCGAGCCTTTTCTGCTTCGCGCACCGCGCGCAGCAGCGGAATCTTGCCTTCTTCGTTGGTGTACACGCCCACGCCGAGGTTCACCTTGGTCGCGCGCGCGTCGGCGTTATAGGCTTCGTTCAGACCCAGGATCGGGTCGCGGGGGGCGAGTTCGACAGCGGAAAAGAGGGACATGATCGTTCGGCAAAAGTGAAGGAAGATCGGTTGGGCCACATGCTGCACCGGCCACGGAACTCGCTATTGTAACGAATCCTCAAGCCCGATTTCCGCGGATTTGCCATTCTCCGCGCCGCTTTCAGGGCTATTTGCGGCACGATTGGCCGATTTCCGGCGTGCGCTCGCCTGGGTGTTCGCCGCCGCTGCGACACGTGGCCCTTGCAGCGCCGCCGTTGCGCCCCATGTATGCCTGAGCCCACCTCGTCTCGCCCCAGGCTCGCCCATCGGCAAGATCCGGCGAGACGCTAGAATAGTTGTTTGCTCCGCGCACAGGATGCCCCATGCCCGACCACACCGTCGCCGACGCGCCCGCGCTCGACGAGTCGAAATTCGTCCAGTATGAAGGCTCGCCGTTCCAGCTCTACCAGCCGTACTTGCCGGCCGGCGACCAGCCGACGGCCATCGAAACGCTCGTCGAAGGCGTGGAAGACGGCCTCTCGTTCCAGACGCTGCTAGGCGTGACGGGCTCGGGCAAGACTTACACGATGGCGAACACCATCGCGCGCCTGGGCCGCCCAGCCATCGTGTTCGCGCCGAACAAGACGCTCGCCGCGCAGCTCTACGCCGAGTTCCGCGAGTTCTTTCCGCGCAATGCCGTCGAATACTTCGTCTCGTACTACGACTACTACCAGCCCGAAGCCTATGTGCCGCAGCGCGATCTCTTCATCGAGAAGGATTCGTCGATCAACGAGCACATCGAGCAAATGCGGCTTTCGGCCACCAAGAGCCTGATGGAGCGGCGCGACGTGGTGATCGTCGCGACGGTTTCGGCGATCTACGGTATCGGCAATCCGTCCGAGTACCACCAGATGATTCTCACGCTGCGCCACGGCGATCGCCTCGGCCAGCGCGACGTCATCGCGCGCCTGATCGCCATGCAATACACGCGCAACGAGCAGGACTTCCAGCGTGGCACGTTCCGCGTGCGCGGCGACACCATCGACATCTTCCCGGCCGAACACGCCGAAATGGCGGTGCGCGTGGAACTGTTCGACGACGAAGTGGAAACGCTGCAGCTCTTCGATCCGCTCACGGGCCGCGTGCGCCAGAAGATTCCGCGTTTTACGGTCTATCCGTCGTCGCACTACGTGACGCCGCGCGAAACCGTGCTGCGCGCCGTCGAAACCATCAAGTCCGAATTGCGCGAGCGCCTCGAGTTTTTCCATACGGAAGGCAAGCTCGTGGAGGCGCAACGCCTCGAGCAGCGCACGCGTTTCGATCTGGAAATGCTGCAGGAGCTGGGCTTCTGCAAGGGCATCGAGAACTACTCGCGGCACTTTTCGGGCGCGCTGCCCGGCGAGCCGCCGCCCACGCTCGTCGATTACCTGCCGACCGACGCCATGATGTTCCTCGACGAGTCGCACGTGCTGATCGGCCAGTTCAACGGCATGTACAACGGCGACCGCGCGCGCAAGGAAAATCTCGTCGATTACGGCTTCCGGCTGCCTTCGGCGCTGGACAACCGGCCGCTCAAGTTCAACGAGTTCGAGCGCAAGATGCGCCAGGTGGTGTTCGTCTCGGCCACGCCCGCCGACTATGAAAAGAAGGTGACGGGCCAGATCGCGGAGCAGGTCGTGCGACCCACGGGCCTCGTCGACCCGACGATCGAGGTGCGGCCCGCATCGACGCAGGTCGACGACGTGCTCGGCGAGATCAACGAGCGCGTGGCCGTGGGCGAGCGCGTGCTCGTCACCACGCTCACCAAGCGCATGGCCGAGCAGCTCACCGAGTTCCTGGCCGACCACGGCGTGAAGGTGCGCTATCTGCACAGCGACATCGACACGGTCGAGCGCGTGGAGATCATCCGCGACTTGCGTCTGGGCACCTTCGACGTGCTCGTGGGCATCAACCTGCTGCGTGAGGGCCTGGATATTCCCGAGGTCTCGCTCGTGGCGATTCTCGACGCCGACAAGGAAGGCTTCTTGCGCGCCGAGCGCTCGCTCATCCAGACGATCGGGCGCGCCGCGCGTAACGTGAACGGCAAGGCGATTCTCTACGGCGACCGCATCACCGACTCGATGCGCCGGGCCATCGACGAAACCGAGCGCCGCCGGGCCAAGCAGATCACCTTCAACGAGGAGCACGGCATCGTGCCGCGCGGCGTGGTCAAGCGCATCAAGGACATCATCGACGGCGTCTATAACGTCGATGAAGCCCGCGCCGAGCTGCGCGAGGAGCAGGAGCGCGCGAAGTTCGAGGATATGTCCGAGAAGCAGATCGCCAAGGAAATCAAGAAGCTCGAAAAGCAGATGATGGACTACGCGAAGAACCTCGAATTCGAAAAGGCAGCGCAGGCACGCGATCAGCTCGCGGTGCTGCGCCGGCGCGTGTTCGGGGCGAATGTGGGTGACCATCCGATCTGAGCGCCGAGCCGAGGCGGGTGGGGCGGCTTCACGCCGCACCCGCTATATCCCATCTGTAGCATTCGAATGCCTTTCGCGGATTTCCGGCCCTGAAACCGGACCGCTAACCGCCGTAAGCCTGCGTTAACAAAACGCTGCTAAAACCCTGTCGCGGTTGGGTTTTCCGGCGCTCCGAATTTGTCCCTCATGTGCATCGGTGTTAAACTCCGTGATTATTGAGAATTGTTCGCATTAGCGTTATTACACGTGCGCAGCGAACGTTGGTCGGATGTAACCCTCATATAAAAACCAGGAGTTTCGATGCGGATTCACTCTCTCTTGCGCGGCGCTGCCGTCATCGCGGCTGTCACGGCGGCATTTGCGGCCAACGCGGCTGAATACCCGATCGGCAAGCAGGCAATCCAGGGCGGCATGGAAATCGGCGCGGTCTATCTGCAGCCGATCACGATGGAGCCGGAAGGCATGATGCGCAAGGCCTCGGATTCCGACATTCACCTCGAGTCGGACATCCACGCGGTCAAGAACAACCCGACCGGCTTCGCCGAAGGCGACTGGATGCCGTATCTGCAGGTTCACTACGAACTCACGAAGCCGGGTTCGAGCTACGTGCAAAAGGGTGACCTGATGCCGATGGTCGCGAACGACGGCCCGCACTATGGCGACAACGTGAAGCTCGCCGGTCCCGGCAAGTACCACCTCAAGCTGATCGTCGAAGCGCCGATGCAAACGGGCCACATGGCGTTCGGCCGTCACGTCGACAAGGAAACGGGCGTGGGCCCGTGGTTCAAGCCGATCACGCTGGAATATGATTTCCCGTTCGCGGGCATCGGCAAGAAGGGCGGTTACTAAGGCGCCACCAGGCCGTCACCCGGTAGCTTGAGCGGCGGCCCGCATCTCGTGCAGCGCCGCCGCATGAATGGCAGCAAGGAGCAGGTAAAACCAATGACTGGAAAGCGGAAGTTTGCGGCGCTCGCGCTCAGCGCGTCTTTTGCGGTGTCGCTGGCGGGCGTGGCCACGATGGCGCATGCCGAAGATCTGCCGACGTTCAAGCTCGAAATGAACGACGGCAAGCTGAATCCCGCGCGCATCGAAGTGCCGGCGGGCAAGCGCATCAAGATCGAGGTGCGCAATACGGGCAAGGGCGCGGCGGAGTTCGAGAGCGTTCAGTTGCGCAAGGAGAAGGTGCTGGCGCCGGGCGCGGACTCGTTCGTCGTGATCGCGCCGCTCGATCCGGGCGAGTACAAGTTCTTCGACGATTTCCATCAGCAGGCGCAGGGCGTGATCGTAGCCAAATGAGCGTAGCGAAGTAAGGCCGCTGGCGTGTATCGCCGGTAGCAGGAGGTGTTGAATGGGTCAGGTGATGTTCATCGTATGGCGGGAGAGCGTCGAGGCGCTGCTCGTCGTCGGGATTCTTTATGCGTGGCTGAAAAACGGCGATGCGGATGCGCGGCGCGGCGTGCCGTACCTGTGGGGCGGCGTGGCGTTCGGCATTCTTGCTGCGATCGGCCTCGGCGCGGCGCTGGTCGGCTTCACCGAAGTGCTTTCGGGCGACGCGCAGGACTACTTCCAGACCGGCATGGTGCTGGTGGCGTGCGTGCTGATCGTGCAGATGGTGCTGTGGATGAAGCGGCACGGCCGCACGCTCAAGCGCGAAATGGAAGAGTCGCTGGAAAAGAGCACGCGCGACGCGAACTGGTGGGGCGTGACGATTCTCGTCGCGCTTGCCATCGCGCGTGAAGGCAGCGAGACGGTGATCTTTCTCTACGGCCTCGGCTTCGGTCAGTCGGGCCACGTGGACGCGAGCCAGTATTTCGCGGTGCTGATCGGCCTCGCGCTGGCGTTCCTCACGTTCTATCTGCTTCAGCTGGGCGGCAAGATCTTCTCGTGGCGGCACTTCTTCCGCATCACCGAGATCATGCTGTTGTTCCTCGGCGCGGGCCTGTTCCAGACCGGCGTGGACAAGCTGATCGACAAGGAAATCCTGCCGACCATCGTCGACCAGATGTGGAACTCCTCGGCGATCCTCGACGACTCGAGCACCTTCGGCTCGCTCGTCGCGACGCTCACGGGCTACCGCGCGCATCCGGCGCTCATGAACCTGATTGCCTATGCCGTGTACTGGCTCGTGGTGTGGTTCCTCGTGCGTCGCGCCACCGGCCGCGCGGGTGCACTTGCGAAGAGGACGGCAGCATGAGTTGTGCATCCGCTCGCCCGACGCAGGCAATAGAGCGCCCTGGCAAGCTCGCCCAGGCGGGCCAGTGGATGCAACGTCACGGCTCGGCGATCCGGGCCGTGCAGTGGGTCGTCGTTGCCGTCTATGCGTTCCTGATTCTCGTGCCGGCGGTCATGCCGCTGCCCGACGACACCTCGCACCTGTGGAACAACCTCACGCTCGCGGCGCAGTTCGTGTTCTGGGGCATCTGGTGGCCGTTCGTGCTGCTTTCGATGGTGATGCTCGGCCGCGTGTGGTGCGGCGTGCTCTGCCCCGAAGGCGCGCTCACCGAGTTCGCCAGCAAGTTCGGGCGCGGCCGCGCGATTCCGCACTGGATGCGTTGGGGCGGCTGGCCTTTCGTGGCCTTTGGCCTCACCACGATCTACGGTCAAATGGTGAGCGTCTACCAGTACCCCAAGGCGGTGCTGCTGGTGCTGGGCGGCTCGACGCTCGGCGCGATGGTGATCGGTTTTCTGTACGGACGCGAGAAGCGCGTCTGGTGCAAGTATCTCTGCCCCGTGAACGGGGTTTTTGCGCTTCTGGCGCGTCTCGCGCCGTTTCGCTACAAGGTCGACGAAGACGCCTGGCGCAACTCCTACACGCACGGCGAGCACGGCGGGCATCGCGTGATTCCCGTGAACTGCGCACCGCTCGTGCCGTTGCGCAACATGAAGGGCGCCGCGCAGTGCCACATGTGCGGACGCTGCAGCGGCCATCGCGACGCCATTGCGCTCACGTGGCGTTCGCCCGCGGAAGAAGTAGTCGAGCTTGGCGATAGCCAGGCGAACCCGTGGGACACCGCGCTGATTCTCTACGGTCTGCTCGGTGTGGCGATCGGCGCGTTCC
The DNA here is from genome assembly GCF_021390645.1 of Paraburkholderia flagellata. Taxonomy (GTDB): domain Bacteria; phylum Pseudomonadota; class Gammaproteobacteria; order Burkholderiales; family Burkholderiaceae; genus Paraburkholderia; species Paraburkholderia flagellata. The sequence goes on along the minus strand of NZ_JAJEJT010000001.1, from coordinate 2,064,709 downwards.
ACTGGACGGGCTCGCCGTGGTTTATCGGCATCAAGCAGTGGCTCGCGGGCTGGCTCATCGACCGCGACATCACCTGGCCGCTCGACACCAACGCGCCGTGGTTCCTGCTCACGCATTACCCGGCGCAGAACGACGTGTTCTCATGGCTCGACGGCGCGATGATCGTCGGCTATATCGTGGCGACGGCGCTCGTTTATGGCACGGCGCTCTTAGCGATTCTCGCGGGCTCGACGGCCGTGCTCGGGCGTTTCGAGATGCGGCGTCTGCATCATTTCGCGCAGTCGCTGATTCCGCTGGCGGGCGCGGGCGTGTTCCTCGGCCTCTCGGCCACGACGCTCTCGCTCTTGCGCGCGGAGCACGTGCCGCTCGACTGGGCCGCCGAGGTGCGCATCGCGATTCTCGTCATCACGAACCTCTGGAGCGCCTGGCTCGCGTGGCGCGTGACGGGCCGCTACAGCTCGCGGTTCTGGCAGCGCGCGCTCGCGCTCGCGGGCTTCGCGCTCGCGCTCGCTGTGGTGGACAGTGCGTGGTGGCTCATGTTCTGGGGCTGGGTGCGCTGAGCATCCGTCGGTGTTTCTTCGTCTGCTGCTGATATAGCCGGCATACGAGGCGTCAGCGTGTCGCGGCGCAAGTCTGGGTGTTACTCTCAAAAACCGGGTTGGCTATCTCGCCAAACCCGGTTTTTGACTTTTCGGAGAGACGCATGCGAACGCGAGCAGTACTGACCGATGAAGACGTGATCCGGGTAGCCGACGCAGCCGTTGCGCACGCCCGCGCGAATGAATGGAACGTGACGATTGCGGTCGTCGATGATGGTGGCCATCTGCTGCATCTGCGCCGGCTCGACGGCGCCGCGCCCATCACCGCCGAAATCGCCATGGCCAAGGCCCGCACCGCATCGCTGGGCCGCCGCGAGAGCAAGGTCTACGAGGACGTCATCAAGCAGGGCCGCACGGCGTTTCTCAGCGCGCCGCTCACCGGCATGCTGGAAGGCGGTGTACCAGTAATCGTGAACGGCGATGTCGTTGGCGCGGTAGGGGTTTCGGGCGTGAAGTCCGATCAGGACGCCGCTATTGCGCGTGCGGGCATTGCGGCGCTTGGGGTCGAGTAAGCGTATCCATCGTCGCGCGTGGCGGTGCCAGAAAAGCAAAAGCCGCGGACCTGTGCCGCAGCTCTTGCCTCGGGCGGCTCACGCTTCGCGCGCCGCCCCGTTTCAGGTATGAGAACAAAAAAATGGCGTGGCTTGCTTCGACGGCTGGCTTGAAGCTTGAAGGATGTCTGCACGAAGGGGTCTAGATCTCGCGTGCAAGCCGTCGTTGCTGGCTAATGCCCCAACGCCTCTCGGTGGAGGCGGTCCCCACAATACCCGGTTGAAACCTCGCGGTTTCCTATTTCGTCAGGATCAGCTTGCCGAGCCGGGTGGCCCGCAGCTGATACGTCTCGCCGTTGTGCATGATGCTCACATGGCTGCGGCCTTGCAGCAGCGCCGCGCTATCCAGTTTCCGCTCGTCGCTTGCCGCGGCGACTGCCGTTTCGGCGCTCCGGCGCGGCTCCGGCTGCGCGACGGCAGGTTTCGGCCGCGCGCTGGTCAATGCCGAGCTGCCGTTGCGGCGCAAGCTTAGCGTGGAGGTGCGGTTCAGTTCGGTCATGAACGTGACGTCTTTGTCTCGATTCGATGGAATGATTCTAAATGATAATCGTTCCCATTTTCAACTACGAGATATTCATCGAAATAGCGCGTCGATAGTCTGAGCCGAATCGGATGCTGCGTGATGAATCGGCGTTTGCCGTCCCGCGCAGGGCGGCCCGACAAACGCCGAGGGATGTCAGTGCAGCGCGTTAGGCGCGCTGCCGTTGCCCTGCACGAACTGGCGGATGAGCCGCACGGTGTCGATATCCGACTCGCGATACGCCGACTTCACGATCTCGGAAGTCTGTCGATCGTCTTCGGTATCGGCGGTCGGCAGGGTCGTGCGGTACTCGAAGCGCAAAAAGAGCTGCAGCGGATCGGGCTGCTCGATCGTCATCGTGAGCGAGCCGCCCACGTACTCGGGCGTTGCCATGATGTCGTAGCGCACGCTCTCGTTGGGCGTGAACGTGACGCGGTCGCGCACCGTGGCGTGGCCATAATGCAGCTCGCGCTCCATCGTGCTTTCGGTGCGCGAGAGGATCGTGCAGCTGTCGAGCCCGATCACGAAGAGCTGCGGCTGCTCGGCGCGCAGCACGAGCCCTTCCCAGAGCTGCTCGCGCGTCATGGCCTCGACGAGCGGGTTCAGCGGATCGTTGATCTGGATGAGGTGTTCGAAATTCAAGGCGGCGCCTTCCTGTGTCTGTGTCCTTGTGCCGCCGCTTACGCGACGACGAGACCCGTGCGGATCGCGATCGTGTTCGTGAGGACCTTGTGGACCGGGCAGGCGTTGGCGATCTGCAGCAGGCGCTCGCGCTGCTCTTCGGTGAGCGCGCCTTCGAGCACGATCTGGCGGTCGATCTTCGTGCCTTCGCTGCCGGTTTCCATCGTGAGCTTCACGCGTACGCCTTCGAGCGGCCACTCCTTGCGCTGCGCGTACATCTTCAGCGTGATGGAGGTGCAGGCGCCAAGGCTCGAAAGCAAGAGCGAGAAGGGCGACGGTCCGCGGTCGCCGCCGCCGAGCGAGGCGGGTTCGTCGGCGATCCAGGTGTGTGTGCCGTCGTCGAACTGGACCTGATAGTTCGTCGAGCCAATGTGTGCGGTGACTGCGGGTTCGGCCATGCGCTCCTCGCGGGCGGGACGGTTAAAGAGGAACGGGCGCGCGAGCTGCGGTGCGCGCCCCGGAAACCTTATTGTGACGGAAACCGGGCGGGCCTGTGGCGATGCATCGGCACCCGCGCCACGGGCGGCCTCAACATCAATGCGCGATGCGGCCCATCCGACCGGCCTGATAATCGAGCACGGCCTGGCGGATCTCCTGCTCCGTGTTCATCACGAACGGGCCGTAGCGCACGACCGGTTCGTTCAGCGGCACGCCGCCGATCAGCAGCACGTCGATGGGCGCGCTCGCGTCAGCCGGGGCGGCGAGCGTGACGGTGTCGCCGTCGCCCGCGAAGGTCACCATCTGCTGGGCGGCGATGGCTTGCGCCTCGGGACCGTACAGTCCTGTGCCCGAGAGCCCGTACGCGAACACGCGATACTCGCTCGGCACCGGCTGCTCCACGCGCGCGCCGGGCGCGAGCGTGAAGTGCTGGTAGAGGATCGGCGTGCGCGTCTCGATCGCGGCCTTCGCGCCCAGCGCCTCGCCTGCAATCACCTTCACCGAGACCTTGCCGTCCTTCGAGCGGCCCACTGGAATCTGCTCCGTCGGCAGCTCCTGGTAGCGCGGCGCCATCATCTTGTCGCGCGCGGGCAGATTCACCCACAACTGCAGGCCATGCATGCGGCCGCCCGTGCGCGTGAATTCGGGGTCGGGCATTTCGCTGTGAATCACGCCTGCGCCGGCCGTCATCCATTGCACGTCGCCCGGACTCAGCGTGCCCGAGTGGCCCGCCGAGTCCTTGTGGCCGAAGCGGCCCTCGACCATATAAGTGACGGTTTCGAACCCGCGGTGCGGGTGGTCGGGCGCGCCCTTGGCCTCGCCGGGGGCGTAATCGGTCGGGCCCATTTCGTCGAGCAGCAGGAACGGATCGAAGTCCATCAGCTGGCGGGTCGGGAACGGCCGATGGACGATGAATCCGCCACCCTCGGTGGTGCGAACCGCGGGATAAACGCGTTCGATCGTGCGGGTCGTGGTCATGGATGTCACCTCGAATTGTGGGAATTGCGTTATATGCGAAACAAACCGCTATTATAGGTAGCCAATTCGGCCTGTTTTACGGCCTGATCGCAATGGATTGTCCCATCGCTGGAACGACGACATGAAAATCGATTCGCATAACCTCAACGACCTGATGTACTTCTCGCAGGTGATCGAGCACGGCGGCTTTTCCGCTGCCGAACGCGTGCTCGGCATCTCGAAGTCCCGTCTGTCGCGGCGGGTGAGCGAACTCGAGGCCTCGCTCGGCGTGCGCCTGTTACAGCGCTCCACGCGCAAGCTCGCGCTCACCGAAGCGGGCGAGCTTTTCTACGAACATTGCCGTGCGATGCTTGCCGAGGCGCAGGCCGCAGTGAACGTCGTTCAATCGCTGCGCTCGTCGCCGCGCGGCACAGTGCGCGTCAGCGTGCCGGTCACGCTTTCGCAGACCATCTTTTCGCAGATCATTCCGGAATTCATGCACCGCTATCCCGAGGTACGGGTGGTGCTGCGCGTGACGAACCGCGTGATCGACCTGTTCGAGGATTCCGTGGATATCGCGCTGCGCGTGCGCTCGGAGCCGCCGCAGAACGCCAATATCGTGGTGCGGCCGCTGTGGCGCACCGAGCAGATGCTGGTGGGCGCGCCGAGCCTGCTATCGCAGAACGCGCCGCCGCTGACCCCCGAAGACCTTTCGCGCTTCGAAACGCTCGATACGCCCACGGGCGATGGACGCCACGTGTTCCAGCTCATCGCACCCGACGGCACGCGCCATGCACACGAACACGAGCCGCGCCTGATCACCGCGGACCTCACGACGATCCGTGAAGCCGCTTTGCAAGGCCTCGGCATCGCCGCAATGCCGGAGATGATGTATGGCGCCGCGCTGCGCTCGGGCAAGCTTTCACCCGTGATGCCAGGCTGGACGCTGCCGGTGCCGCAACTCTATGCGGTATTTCTCTCGCGCCAGGGCATGGTTCCCGCCGTGCGCGCCTTCGTCGATTACCTCGTTGAAGTGCTCGATGCCGATAAAGGCTTGCAGCAGGAGTGCCCGCTGAATAGCGACATTGCCGCACTTGCAGCGAACGCGGAAGGGCGCAGCACACCCAGCGCACCGGTTGGGCTGCCACGCACAAAGAACGCTAGCAAAATCGAAACTGCGTGAAGCTTAGCGAACGTGCACGCGCGTGCGCTTGTATGAAGTCTGGTTACTGCGCAGTGCATTTGTGCCCAACGTATAGCGCCATTTGTTTTTAGGCATGCAAGCGTGGCTAGCCATCGCTACATTCAATGGCCGACCTCTTGTAGGCGCGAAGCGAGAGGAATATATTGAAGTCCTTCTCGCCAAGCACCGGTCTTGTGCGGGAATTGATGGCCGCTATCATAGTGGGCCTTCAGGGCCGAAAGCGCAGTCCGTGTTGCCCACGGCAGTCGCATGTGCTGGCGTGAACCGATCGATTGTCGGGGAGTCGCCCCACCGCCCGAATGCGCCGCGTGCGCACGAAAAAAGGCCTTCATCTGACGATGAAGGCCTTTTACTTTGTACCGCTGAATTAAGCGTGCTGCGCGCAGTGACGCGCACCGAGCCGCTCAGTGATGCGCCGGATCGGTGACGAAGCCAAGCTTCGTGAGGCCGCCGCTCTGCGCCGCTGACATCACCTGCGCAACGCGTTCGTATTGCACCTTGCGGTCCGCGTTCAGATGCAGTTCCGGCTGCGGCGTGGTTTGCGCCGCGGCGGCGATCTTCTGGTTCAGCGCCGCGTCGTCGACCTGCGTGCCGTCCCACAGCACCGTCCCGTCCGCTTCGATCGAGATATTGATCTGCGCGGGCTTCGTGTCTTCCTTCTGGCTGCTCGCGTGCGGCAGGTCGATCTTCACGGCGTGACGAATCACGGGAATCGTCACCATGAAAACGATCAGGAGAACCAACATGACGTCGACGAGCGGCGTCATGTTGATTTCGTTCATCAGGCCATCGTCGTCGTCGTTGGCAAAGGGGCTCATCGCCATGATGCTTGCCTCCGCTCTTTAATGGCTGCGCGCAGCGACACGCAGGTTGCCGGCGTTGCCGTCCTTCGACTGGCCGCGGGCCGTCGACGTGAGGCGCGCGCCCGTCACGAAGAAGGCGTGCAGGCCGTGCGCGAAGCGGTTGAGCTTCGTGACGATCGCCTTGTTGGAACGGGTGAGGGCGTTGTAGCCCAGCACGGCGGGAATCGCGACGAAGAGGCCGAACGCGGTCATGATGAGAGCTTCACCAACGGGGCCGGCCACAGCGTCGATCGAGGTTTGTCCCGTCGCACCGATCGTAAGCAGTGCGTGATAGATGCCCCACACCGTGCCGAACAAGCCGACGAACGGTGCCGTGCTGCCGATCGAAGCCAGAATGGCGAGGCCGCTTTGCATCTTTGCGACCGACTCGTCCATCGTGTCCTTCAGGCAGCGCGTGACCCAGTCCGACACGTCCATGCGGTCGTGCAGATGCGGCTGCGTCTGGTGATGATGATCGGCCGCTTCCTGGCCCGAAAGCGCGAGCGCGAGGAACGGATTGTCTTCGCGTGAGCCGCTGCCGAGCTTCTTCACGCCGTCGGCGAGATCGTCCGAATGCCAGAACTGCTGCTCGGCGTTCTTCGTGAGGCGCTTGAGTCGCGCGACGTTCCAGCCCTTCACAACGATCACGCACCACGACAGCACCGACATGATCAACAGCGCGAGCGCGATGCCGCGCGTCACGAAATCCCCTTGCGCCCAGACGTGGGCGATACCGTAGTTCTGCATTCTTGGTCCTCTTTATTCAATTCATGGAAGCGTGTGGCTTCAGCCGATCAATCGTTCAGGCTGAACTCGAATGGTTGCGTGTAGGCCGCCCGGACGGCCTCGCCGTTTTCCAGGTACGGCTTGCACGAGCTTTGGCGCATTGCGTCGAGCGCGGCGTCGTCGAGGCGGGCGGACCCGCTCGTCTTCTTCAGTTCGATGTTCTCGATCTTGCCGGTCAGGCCCACGACGAAGTGCACGAAGGCCGTGCCCGTTTCGCCGCGTCTGCGCGAGAGCGTCGGATAGTCGGGCTGCACGATACGGCAGTCGAGGTGCGAGACGTTCTTCGGCGCGGAAAGCGCCATGGTCGGCTTGGCGTCGGTAGCCACGGCGGCTTGCGGCGCGGGCGCGGGCGGCGTGGGAGCCGGCGGCGTAGGCGCGTTAGGCGCGGCCGACTCGATCGCGTGCTGAGAGGGCGCTTCAGCCACGGGCAGCGGAGTTGGCTTGGGCTTGGGCTGAACCTTCGGCTTCTCGCGCGTCACGTGCGGGACCGGCTTGGGCGGAGGCGGTGTGGGCGTGGACTGAATCGCAGCGGGTGCGGCGACGGGCTCGGGCTTGAGCAGTTCGGCCGTCATCGTCTGCGACTGCAGTGCGACGGGCGTCACGGGTTCGCGCTTCATCAGCACGACGCCGATGAGCGCGGCATGCAGCGCGACCACGATCGCGCTCGCCGTGACGACACGGCGATTGACGCGAACGGAGGAAGACGGCAGCGTGCCAGCGGTGGTTTGGAAAGCCTGCATGTTTAGCGTGGCTGCCATGCGGACGGCGGCGCGCAGGCGAACCGGCGCGTCGTGTCGGGCAGCTTTATTTGCGAAAGATCAACAGCGAGATGCACAGCGTCGTTACGAATCCGATCAGCAATTCCATCACGATCTCCTTTCAGGGTCACGAGCGGTAGCTGGCTGGTCGAGAGACGGGCTTGCTGTCGGCGGCGGGTTGACGTCCGCCTTTGGCTAAGCGGGCGGGTAGGGCGGGCGCGCATCGGTGGCCGGATGCGCGCCATGGCTTCAGGCAGCCTTGCGCTCGTAAAACGTGAGCGGAACCGGGGCCACGGCGGGGTGTGCCGGCTGCGTCACCCCGCAGCGGCTCGCGCAGACACCGCTTTGCGCCATCACGTCACGGACGGATTCTTCGCACTTGCCGCAGCAGGTTGCGACGCCGAGCTCGAACTGCAGCTCGTCGAAAGAATCCATGCCTTCCTCGATGGAGGCGCGGATCGTCCGGTCGGAGACGGATTTGCAAACGCAGACAATCATGATGGACCGCAATAGAGAGAGTTAATGCGAATTATTATCATTATGTTTGTCGGGTTTGGCAAGCGGGTGGACGGATTTTTTGTAACAAAACCGGATGCTTAGCAGGGGTTTTGCTTTGCGTCAGAAAACGCCAGGGAGGGTGGGACGTTCGCCAAGGCGTTTGGCAGGCCGGCTAGCGGTTGCCGTGACGACAGTCCAGTTGGGATTGCGCATTGCCGCTGGAGCTTGCCAGCGGGCTGCTGGCGGGAGCCAGGTGGGGCGACAGAGATGAGCCAGGTACGCTGAAACGGGGTTGAAACACGAACACCCGGCGAAGCGCGAGTCGAAAACCCGGAATCGCGCTCGGTGTGGCGCCGGCGCGTCAGGCCGCGTTGGTTTCCAGTTCCCTCGTGCGGCGCGAGGGGATGGCCACGCGTTCGACATTGGCGTCGAGACCCAGAAGCGCGGCGGCCAGTTCGTGCAAATGCGCGCCGTCGCTCGTCGAGCAGAAGCGAATGTCGTCGGCGCCGGCGCCCGCAGGCTCGCCGCTCGCACACAGGCCGTGCTGCTCGAGCACGCGTTCGAGTTGCCGCGCGATGGCGACGCTCGTGTCGACGAGCGTCATACGTTCGCCGACGATCGAGCGGATCGCGGTGTCGAGAAACGGGTAGTGCGTGCAGCCGAGCACGAGCGTGTCGGCGCCCGCGTCGAGCATGGGCTCGACGTACGAGCGCAGCAGCGCGAGCAATTCTGCCGAACCGATATCGCAGCGCTCCACGGCCTCCACGAGGCCATGGCCCGGCTGGCACAGCACGCGCAGGTCGGCCGCGTGGCGCTCCACAAGCGCCTGAAAGCGCGCGCTGCGCAGCGTGACCTGGGTGGCCAGGACGCCTGCCACGCGCGATTTCGAAACCAGCGCCGCCGGCTTGATCCCAGGCTCCACCCCGATGAGCGGGATGGCGAGCCGCTCGCGCACGAGCGCGATGGACTGCGCCGTGGCCGTGTTGCAGGCCACCACCAGCGCCTTCGCGCCCTGCGCGACGAGCCATTCGCAGATCGCGAGCGTGCGGTCGGCGATGAAGTCGTCATCGCGCTGGCCATACGGCGCGTAGCGCGAGTCGGCGACATACACGAGCCGTTCAGCGGGCAGCAGCGCGCGCACGGCGCGCAGCACCGAAAGGCCGCCGAGACCGGAGTCGAAAATGCCGACGGGCGCAGCGCTGGAAGAGGCCGGTAGGTTCACGGGGATGGGCGCAAAAGGGTTTGTGGCGCAACCGTCAGGGCGGACGGATGCGCGGCAGGCGCGAGGCGTGCGATCAGGATTCTACCGAACCCATGGCCGACTGCTGGTAATTCTGGATGCCGATCTTGCCGATGAGGTCGAGCTGCGTTTCGAGCCAGTCGATGTGCTCTTCGGTGTCGTCGAGAATCTTCACGAAGATTTCGCGCGAAATGAAATCACGCACCGATTCGCAATACACAATCGCTTCCTTGCAGGTGGACTGCGAAATCTGCTCGAGCTTCAAATCGCACTCGATGATTTCCTTGGTTTCCTCGCCAATCAGCAGCTTGTGCAGGTCTTGCAGGTTCGGCAGTCCGTCGAGCATGAAAATACGTTCGATGAGCCAGTCGGCATGCTTCATTTCGCCGATCGATTCGTCATATTCATGCTTGCCGAGTTTCTCGAGGCCCCAGTGCTTGTACATGCGGGCATGCAGAAAATACTGATTGATAGCCGTGAGCTCGTTCTTGAGCTGCGCGTTCAGATATTCGATGACCTTCTTGTCGCCTTGCATAGTCGTTCCTTTCTTTGTGGGGCGGTGACTGGTTTCCAACAATAAACGCTCAATACACAAAAGCCAAGGCCGAATCTACGGTGAATTGTGGTAAATATCGGCGATTAACTCAGTGCTGAGAATTAATCTCAGTACGCTTTGCGTAGCGCAATAAAAAACCGGGGCGCGAGGCCCCGGTTTTTAAACAGGCATCAGGCAGGCATCAAACCGTGGCGACCGGAATCTTGCCGATCTTTGCTTGCCATTCGGCGGGGCCGGTCTTGTGGACCGAGGTGCCCGACGAATCGACGGCGACCGTCACCGGCATGTCCTGCACGTCGAACTCGTAGATGGCTTCCATGCCGAGGTCTTCGAACGCGAGGACCTTCGAGCCGCGAATCGCCTTCGAAACGAGGTAAGCCGCGCCGCCAACCGCCATCAGGTAAGCCGCCTTGTGCTTCTTGATCGCCTCGATCGCGACAGGGCCGCGCTCGGCCTTGCCGACCATCGAGATGAGGCCCGTTTGCGAGAGCATCAGCTCCGTGAACTTGTCCATGCGCGTGGCCGTGGTGGGGCCTGCCGGGCCGACCACTTCGTCGCGCACCGGATCGACCGGGCCGACGTAGTAGATCACGCGGTTCTTGAAGTCCACCGGCAACTTCTCGCCCTTGGCGAGCATGTCGGCGATGCGCTTGTGCGCGGCGTCGCGGCCCGTGAGCATCTTGCCCGACAGGAGCAGCGTCTGGCCCGGCTTCCACGAAGCGACTTCTTCCGGCGTGAGCGTGTTGAGGTCAACGCGCTTGCTCGTTTCCGTGTTCGGTTCCCAGTTGACCTTCGGCCATGCGTCGAGCGAGGGCGCTTCGAGCTTTGCCGGGCCCGAGCCGTCGAGCACGAAGTGCGCGTGGCGCGTGGCGGCGCAGTTCGGGATCATCGCGACCGGCTTCGAAGCCGCGTGCGTCGGTGCTGCGTGAATCTTCACGTCGAGCACGGTGGCGAGACCGCCCAGGCCCTGCGCGCCGATGCCGAGCGCGTTGACCTTCTCATGCAGTTCCACACGCAGCTCTTCGATCCAGTCCTTCGGACCGCGCTTGATGATGTCCTGGATGTCGATGGACTCCATCAACGATTCCTTCGCCATCAGCATCGCCTTTTCAGCGGTGCCGCCGATGCCGATGCCGAGCATGCCCGGCGGGCACCAGCCCGCGCCCATCGTCGGCACGGTCTTGAGCACCCAGTCGACGATCGAGTCGGACGGGTTGAGCATCACGAACTTCGACTTGTTCTCCGAGCCGCCACCCTTGGCCGCAACCTGAACATCAACCTTGTCGCCCGGCACGATCTCGTAGTGGATGACGGCCGGCGTGTTGTCCTTCGTGTTCTTGCGGCCGCCTTCGGGCGGACTCACGATCGAGGCGCGCAGCACGTTGTCCGGGTTCAGGTAACCGCGGCGCACGCCTTCGTTGATCATGTCGGTCACGCCCATCGTGGCGCCGTCCCAACGCACGTCCATGCCGACCTTCACGAAGATCGTGACGATGCCGGTGTCCTGGCAGATCGGGCGGCGGCCTTCGGCGCACATGCGGCTGTTCGTGAGGATCTGCGCGATGGCGTCCTTCGCGGCCGGGCTCTCTTCGAGCTCGTACGCGCGGCCGAGCGCCTCGATGTAGTCCTGCGGATGGTAGTAGCTGATGTATTGCAGCGAATCCGCAATGCTCTGGATGAGGTCTTCCTGTTTGATGACGGTCATGGCTAGCTTCTGTGGGGACGGGTGTTTTGAATAGTGTTTGCAGCGTGCGCCGATCAGTCCGACTCGGCGTGCTCGGGAACCGCCTGACGCGCAGCGGCATGCCCGCCTGGCACCGGATGGCGCGCGGCGAGCTCCTGATAGTGTTCGGGGTGCGTGTGCGTGGTGATGCGGTCGATCCACGCCATGACGAGCGCGGACGCGAGGAACGCCACGTGGATGATCACCTGCCACATCACCGTATGCGCCGAAGCGGCGTCGGGATTGATGAAGGTCTTGAGCAGGTGGATCGACGAAATGCTGATGAGCGCCATGGCGAGCTTCACCTTGAGCACGCCGGCGTTCACGTGGTCGAGCCACTCGGGCTCGTCGGGATGGCCTTCGAGATTCAAACGCGAGACGAAGGTTTCGTAGCCGCCCACGATCACCATGATGAGCAGGTTCGAGATCATCACCACGTCGATCAGGCCGAGCACGGCCAGCATGATGCTGGTTTCGTCGAGCGTCGTGGCGTGGCTCACGAGGTGCCAGACCTCCTTGAGGAACAGCACGCAGTACACGGCTTGCGCGACGATCAGGCCCAGATAGAGCGGCACCTGCAGCCAGCGGCTCATGAAGATGATGCTGGGCAACGGACGCATGCGGCGACGGGCTTTACCCGGTGCGGCGGCGGAAGGCGGCTGGGGGCGTGCGGCGGACATGGGTAATCACGGTGGCTAATTCGGGCGGGGCCGCCTGGGCGGAGTCAGTCTGGTTGGGGCCAGAAGGCGCGCGCGAGGGGCCGGGCGGGCGCTATTGTACAGCGTCGCAGGAAGGGCTCGCCGGGATTCCGACAGCGCGGCCCGCCCTCCGATGCTTTCATCGCGATTACAGGGTGCTCACGAGGGTACGGGCGGCAGGCGCTTCGTCTTGAGACTCGCGAGCCCGATGCCGGCCACCACGCAGGCGAGCGCAATGCCGTGCGCGGGCGTCGGGCGCTCGCCGAGAAACGCGATGCCGTACACGGCCGCTGCCACAGGCAGCACTGCCGTGAACACGCCCGCGATGCTGCCCGGCACGTGGCGAATCCCCATCATCCAGAGACAGAACGAGAACACGCTCGCCGAAAGCCCGTACCAGAGCGCGAGCCACCAGATGCCCGCGGGCACGCCCGAAAAATCGAACGACAGTGCGCCGGGTAGCCCCACGGGCAGCATCAGCAGAAAGCCGAACAGGTGTGTGTATGCGCAGATGTCGAGCGGCGCGAGCGTTTGGGTGAGCCGGCGCGAAAGGATCACATAGAGCGATTCGCAGCACACCGCGCCGAGCACCATCAGGTTGCCGACGAACGAGGTTGCACCGGTGTCGCCGCTGCCGCCCACGTGTGTGAGATTGATGACCGCGATGCCCGCAATGGCGAGCACGATGGAAGCGAGCGCGCGCGCGTCGGGTCGCTCGCGCAGGAAGAGCCACGAGAAGAGCGCGACCACGGCGGGAATCGTGCTCGTGATGACGCCGGCCGCGACCGCGCTCGTGCGATGCACGCCGCCGAGCATCAGCAGCGTAAACCCGAATGCCCCAAACAGCGCCTGGAGGAACAGATTGACCCATTCGCCGCGCTTCACGTGTTGCATTTTGGAGCGGCGCAGGAGCGGGCCGAGCACCGCGAGGGCAACCACGAAGCGCAGCAGCGCGAAGAGTGAAACGGGAATGAAGGCGACGATTGACTTGCCGATGCCAACGTTGCTGCCCACGAGCAGCATCGAGGCAATGAGAAACAGGGAATAGCGATTCAAGCTGGAATCCGGGTGCGCAGTTCAGTTAGCATTCTAAATGTCCGCTTACTTGCGTGCCATGGCGCGCGACTTGCAATGGTCCGCATGTGCGCGCGTAAGTGGCCGGTAAGTTGCTACGCTTAATCTTGCCGGCATGGGTGGTTTGCGAAGATCGTCTTGTCGCACGGTCGTGCTGCGAGTCGGGCAGTGAAGCGCGCGCACCCATGCATGCTGCGATGCCACAATGGTGGCTAGCCGCGCAAGCCAATAGCGCCGCGCCCGTATGGGCGGCGGCGCACGGAGACGGCGCGCACGGGCATTGAAGATGCTCATGCGTGTCCACGAGTTTGACGTTTCATCTTCACCAAGGGGTTGTCGATGTCTGCGATTGAATCGGTTCTTCAGGAACGCCGCGTCTTTGCGCCTTCCGAGCAAACGGTGGCTGGCGCCACGGTGTCCGGCATGGATGCCTACAAGGCGCTGTGCGCCGAAGCCGAACGCGATTACGAAGGCTTCTGGGCGCGCCTCGCGCGCGAAACGCTGACCTGGCAAAAGCCCTTTACGAAGGTGCTCGACGAATCGAAGGCGCCGTTCTACACGTGGTTTGAAGACGGCGAACTCAACGCCTCGTACAACAGCCTCGACCGCCACGTCGAAGCAGGCAATGGCGAGCGCGTCGCGATCGTCTTCGAAGCCGACGACGGCACCGTCACGAACGTCACCTACAAGGACCTGCTCGCGCGCGTGTCGCGCTTCGCCAATGGGCTGAAGAAACGCGGCGTGAAGAAGGGCGACCGCGTGGTCATCTACATGCCGATGTCGGTCGAAGGCGTGGTCGCCATGCAGGCCTGCGCGCGCATCGGCGCTACGCACTCAGTGGTGTTCGGCGGCTTCTCGTCGAAGTCGCTCAACGAGCGCATGGTGGACGTGGGCGCGGTCGCGCTCATCACCGCCGACGAACAGATGCGTGGCGGCAAGGCGCTGCCGCTGAAGAATATCGCCGACGAAGCGCTCGCCATGGGCGGCTGCGAAGCGGTGCACAGCGTGATCGTCTACAAGCGCACGGGCGGCAAGGTCGCGTGGCACGAAGGCCGCGACCAATGGATGCACGAGCTTTCGGCGGCCGAGAGCGACACGTGCGCGCCGGTGCCCGTGGGCGCGGAACACCCGCTCTTCATCCTCTACACGTCGGGCTCGACGGGCAAGCCGAAGGGCGTGCAGCACAGCACGGGCGGCTACTTGCTGTGGGCCGCGCAATCCATGAAGTGGACCTTCGACTACAAGCCGAGCGACGTGTTCTGGTGCACGGCCGACATCGGCTGGATCACGGGCCACAGCTATATCGCCTATGGACCGCTCACGATCGGCGCGACCCAGGTGGTGTTCGAAGGCGTGCCCACGTATCCGAATGCCGGCCGCTTCTGGGACATGATCGCGAAGCACAAGGTCACGATTTTCTACACGGCGCCCACGGCAATCCGTTCGCTCATCAAGATGTCCGAAGCCGACGCGAAGGTGCACCCGAAGAGCTACGACCTTTCGTCGCTGCGCATTCTCGGCACGGTCGGGGAGCCGATCAATCCCGAAGCGTGGATGTGGTACTACGAAAACGTGGGCGGCAAGCGCTGCCCGATCGTCGACACGTGGTGGCAGACCGAAACGGGTGGCCACATGATCACGCCGCTGCCGGGCGCCACGCCCCTCGTGCCGGGTTCGTGCACGCTGCCGCTGCCGGGCATCATGGCTGCGATCGTCGACGAAACCGGCCAGGACGTGCCGAACGGGCAGGGCGGCATTCTCGTCGTCAAGCGCCCGTGGCCGTCGATGATCCGCAACGTCTGGGGCCAGCCGGAACGCTACAAGTCGGGCTATTTCCCGGAGGAATTGGGCGGCAGGCTGTATCTGGCCGGCGATGGCAGCGTGCGCGACAAGGACACGGGCTACTTCACGATCATGGGCCGTATCGACGACGTGCTGAACGTCTCGGGCCACCGCCTCGGCACGATGGAGATCGAGTCGGCGCTGGTGGCGAACCCGCTCGTGGCCGAAGCCGCCGTGGTGGGCCGCCCCGACGACACCACCGGCGAAGCCGTGGTGGCCTTCGTGGTGCTCAAGGCCACGCGTCCGCAGGGCGACGAGGCCGTGAAGCTCGCCAATGATCTGCGCGCCTGGGTGGGCAAGGAGATCGGGCCGATCGCCAAGCCCAAGGACATCCGCTTCGGCGAAAACCTGCCGAAGACGCGGTCGGGCAAGATCATGCGCCGCTTGCTGCGCTCGCTCGCGAAGGGCGAGGCGATCACGCAGGACGTTTCGACGCTGGAAAACCCGGCGATTCTGGACCAGCTTGGCGAATCGCTCTAAAGCCTGAGGGTCGCGCGGCGCCTTGCCTGGCGCCGCGCACGGCATCGATCCCCGCATTGCCCCGCATTGCCCCTGATTGCCGGCCATACGCGTTTTTGCTACACAGGCGCATGGCCGCGCCACACACTACACCGCAGAACAATCTCAATCCATTGCCTGAGCCGCCCCCGGTGAGCGAGGCGATGGCGCGCGCGCATCGGCGCTACTGGCGCTTCAACGTCGCGCTGATCGCCGTGCTCATGACGATCGGCTTTCTCGTCTCGTTCGTCGCGCCGCTCTTTGCGCGCACACTCGCCGACGTGCGCTTCGCGGGCTTCAGCTTGCCGTTCTACCTTGGCGCACAGGGCGCGATCCTGCTCTACGTGCTGCTCGTCGCGATCTATATCGTGCTGATGCAGCGCGCCGACCGCGTGCTGCAAGCCGCGCTCGAAGCGGACATCGCCATACGCGAGGCGAGCAGGGCCCAGCAACGATGAAGCTCGCGCACCGGTTGATCCGCTCCTACGCGCTGTACACGCTCGGCTTTCTCGCCTTCGTCTACGTGATGTGGCGCATCGAGCTGTCCACCGGCCCAGGCATGTGGATCGGCTACGTGTTCCTGTTTGTGCCTATCGCGGTGTACGCGGTGATCGGGCTGCTCTCGCGCACGTCCGACCTCGTCGAGTACTACGTGGCGGGGCGGCGCGTGCCCTCGTTCTTCAACGGCATGGCGACGGCCGCCGACTGGCTTTCCGCCGCGTCGTTCATCGGCCTTGCGGGGTCGCTCTACGCGAGCGGCTACGACGGACTCGCCTATATGATGGGCTGGACAGGCGGCTACTGCCTCGTCGCCTTCCTGCTCGCGCCATATGTGCGCAAGCTCGCGCGCTATACGATTCCCGACTTCCTCGGCACGCGCTTTTCGAGCAACCTCGTGCGTGCGCTCGCCGTGCTTGCGACCATCCTCTGCTCGTTCGTCTACCTCGTCGCGCAGATCCAGGGCGTGGGGCTGATCGCCACGCGGTTCATCGGCGTGGATTTCGCCATTGGCATCTTCTGTGGGCTGGCGGGCATACTCGTGTGTTCGTTTCTCGGCGGCATGCGCGCCGTCACGTGGACGCAGGTCGCGCAATACATCATCCTGATTGCGGCCATCCTGATTCCGGTCTCGCTGATCGCGCATCGTGACGGCCTCGGATGGCTGCCGCAAGTCGACTACGGCAACGTGATGCAGCGCGTGGAAGCGATCGAGCGCGACGTGCGCGGCGCGAGTGCCGAAGCCACCGTGCGCGACGCATACCGCAAGAGCGCGGCGCAGTGGCAAACGCGCCTCGACACGCTCCCGCAGTCGTACGTCGCCCAGAAGACGCACCTCGTCGAGTCGCTTGCGGAACTGCGCCGCCACAACGGTCCGCTGCGCGATATCGATTCGCTTCAGCGTGAATTGAACGCTTTCCCGCGAGACGTGGACGCCGCACGCATGGTGTGGACGCGCCAGCGCGACGACCTGCTCGAGCGCGCCGCGCCGCCGGTGCCGATGAACGAACCGTTCCCCGCCGACGACGATGCCGAGCGGCGCATTCATCAACGCAACTTTCTTTCGCTGCTTCTGTGCCTTTCGCTGGGCACAGCGAGCCTGCCGCACATCCTCACGCGCTACAACACGACGACCTCGGTGGCCTCGGCGCGCCGTTCGGTGGGCTGGACGCTCTTCTTCGTCGCGCTCTTCTATCTGACCGTGCCGGTGCTCGCGGTGCTGATCAAGTTCGAGATCCTCACGCATCTGGTGGGGCAGCGCTTCGACGATCTGCCGCATTGGGTCATGCAATGGCGGCGCGTCGAGCCGTATCTCATCGGCATCGCGGATGTGAACGGCGACGGTGTGGTGCGCTGGAGCGACATCCAGATGCAGCCCGACATGGTCGTGCTCGCCGCACCGGAAATCGCGGGGCTGCCGTACGTGATGTCCGGGCTCATCGCTTCGGGGGCGCTCGCAGCCGCGCTTTCGACCGCGGACGGTCTGCTGCTCACGATCTCGAACGTGCTTTCGCACGACGTGTACTACCACATGGTCGATCCGAGCGCGTCCAGCCAGCGGCGCGTGACGATGTCGAAGATCCTGCTGCTCGGCGTGGCGCTGTTCGCTTCGTATGTGGCGTCGCTCAACGCGGGCAACATTCTTTTTCTGGTGGGGGCGGCGTTTTCGCTCGCGGCGTCGAGTCTCTTTCCCGTGCTCGTGCTTGGCGTGTTCTGGAAGCGCACGACGCGTTTGGGCGCAGTGGCCGGCATGATTGCGGGGCTGACCGTGTGCGTCTATTACATCGTCTCGACGTACCCGTTCTTTACTCAGATCACGGGCTTTGCGGGTCCACGATGGTTTGGCATCGAGCCGATCAGTTCGGGCGTGTTCGGTGTGCCTGCAGGCTTTCTCGTGGCGATTGGCGTGAGTCTGCTCGATCGTAAGCCGGATGCGTATACGGTTGCCTTGGTGGACTATATCCGCCATCCGTGAGGGCAGGGACCTGATTGCCGGTGTGCGGTCGAGCACTTAAAAGACGGACGGCAGAGGAGATACTGAAGGCCTCTCGTTCCCGCGCCGGTCCTCGAAACAGTACGTGGGAATTCGGCGTCGGGCTGCGGCCCGACGTCCCTTTTCTGCTGGCGGTTTGGCCGCCTTGGTCTTGCTTCCAGCGGTGAGTGCTGAACGACAAGCAGCATGACCGCTCGCAGACCCGTTGTTTCCCGTTGCGCCATCAACTCATTCGTTTTTGTCCGCTCGGGGCATGGGATCGCAGACGGGTTACTTGTCGCCACAATTCACCACGATTTTCGTCAATTGTTTTTAATTGCGGGCGCAACGAAACTGCGCCTCGGTGGAACTGTCAGGAGACCCGCCACAAGAATGAACAGGGCAAACCATCACCTTTGCCTATACCGGCACCCTTGGCTGGGCATGGTTCGGACTTTAATGAAGTCATTGTCCAAATAGTAACGTTCTAAGCTGAGGTATGCGAGTTCTCGCTCGCATACTCTCCAGATTACTGTTTGCACGATTCCGGACCGGGCGTTGATCCAGATCCCGGGCTACACGTCGCTCTGGCACGCATCGCGAATCACGTGATCAACCGAGTCGAGGAACTCGCGCGAGCCACCTGTTTATGCTTTACTAACGCGTTTAGGCTACCTGCGAGGCAAGCATGCATCCAAGCGCGATGGACAATGGGAGGCGTTTTTTCGATGCGTATGTAAAACGTATGGGAAATGTCAGGGTGGCTGAGATTGGATCGCAGAATGTCAATGGTTCGCTGCGGGACGTGTGTCCTGCTGAGGCCGAGTATATTGGGCTTGACTTCGTAGCGGGTAACGGTGTGGATCTGGTTTTGAGCGATCCTTATCATTTCCCGCTCGATTCCGGGTCGGTTGACATCGTCGTAAGCTCCTCATGCTTCGAGCATTCGTCCATGTTCTGGCTGTCGTTCAACGAGGTCCTGCGCCTGCTGAAGCCGAACGGTCTCTTCTTCCTGAACGCGCCATCAAACGGCCTGTTCCACCGCTATCCGGTCGACAGTTGGCGTTTCTACCCAGACGCCGGCTCTTCTCTGGTCGAATGGGCGAAACGCTGTGGCGTCAATGCCGCGCTTCTTGAGTCGTACACTGCATACCAGAAAGGCGATGTCTGGAACGACTTCGTCGCCGTCTTTCTGAAGAACGAGGTGCATATCGGCGACCATCCTGCGCGCATCCTCGATACGCTCACCGAGTTCACAAACGGGTTGCTACACGGCAGAGATACCTTTCTCAATCCCGAAGAGCAACCGCAGGATCTGTCTGACAAGCTGACTGCTCAGCAAGAACTCAAAGCATTGCGCGCAGAGAATGAAGCGCTGAAAGAAGAACTTCTCGCCGTTTCCTGCCGCGCTACTCGTGGTAACCCTTCAGCGAAATGAATACGCCGCTGTCAAAGCAGCATCTGGATTTACATCACGGATGCGCGGGTCCGCTCCCGCGGAAACGATCGATAATGCACACGAGAAGAAGAACCCGGGAGCGTTGGGGATGAGCGCGCCTGACGAAGAATTTGACTACCGGATTCGAGTGAATTTTGTCCAGGAGTATAGGGACGAATCGGGGAAGCTTTTAGATGTATGGAGGACGCCGATATGTCCGACGCTTGCGAATGTAGAGGACGAACTGGCGATATTCAATGCGGAATTTTCACGTCCGAAGACCGGAGTGCTAGTACTCAGTGAGCCCTATCGTATTGTCGAAGATGCCCATACGAGTTTCCCCAATTCGTCTTATGCGGGGGTCTATTTCATGTTTGACAGGATAGGCAGGCTACTCTACATCGGACAATCGGCCGGTCTCGGCACCCGTATAGGTTCACACTTTGGTTGGAACGAGAATAGGACGGCAGGTGTAGCAAGGGAGGCACGATTCCAGGAGGTGCATCATATAAGGACGATTGGCTTACCCCCGGAAAATGCGTTTGAGGCACCGGCGATTGAATTGTGGTTCATTCAGCGGCTGAATCCGCCGCTCAACGATCTGCACGCGCGGAGCAGAACCATTATTTCGATATAGGAGCAGTTGTAGGGGCTGCTGGACTTTCTGAGCTTGCACCGGCTCCCGGTACGACAGCAGCCAAGCAAGCTTTCCGCTTGGCTCTACTTGAGCGCGTGACCTACGGAGGCGCGAACTCGATCTTCGCCGTGGTGCGGTGATCAGCCGTTCGTCTTCACGGCTCACACGAGGCGGGATGATTCGGCACCAAAGCGAGTGCGGTTAGAATTGCGCGTCGCATCGGCAACGTGCCGTCTTACGGACTCCTTTCTCAATCGCCCTATGCAAATTGATGGCCTCCATCTGCTATTTGGCGCTGCATTCGTCATCGCCATCGCTTTCATGGCGTCCGCGATCGTCGCTCGTTCAAATTTCTACGGACTGTTGATCGAGCGCGAGACTTCATCAAAAAGATTTCACGCGATCGACGGGCTGCGTGGCTATCTCGCCCTAGGCGTGCTGTTGCATCACGTCGTCATCAACGCGCAGCTTTATCAGATCGGATCGTGGGCGCTGACACCATCGCGACTTAACACGTTCCTCGGGCGCGGCTCAGTAGCGTTTTTCTTCATGATCACCGCCTTCCTGTTCTGGGGCAGGATGATCGACGGTCACGGAAAGATCGACACACTCCGCTTCTACGCGTCGAGAATCCGTCGGCTGGTGCCGATGTATCTCATCAGCGCCGGTCTGCTCATCGCGACCGCGCTTACCTTCACCCATTTCCGGATCGTCGTACCGATCGGCGATTTGGCGTCGCAGATCGCATCATGGCTGCTGTTCACGATACCGGGTGCCCCGGAGGTCAATGGATTCAAACAGACTGGACTGGTCAATACGGTGTTCTGGTCGCTGGTCTACGAATGGAAGTTCTATATCGCACTCCCGTTTGTAGCAGCGCTCGCCATGAATGGCCGCGCCTGGTTGGCCGCCGCTGGCGTCTCGATCACAATTGCTCTGTTCTCGACAACCCAGATCGAATGGTTCTTCCTTGGAGGCTGCGTTGCAGCCTGCGCGGTACGTTCACAGGCCCTGCAATCGTGGGCTCCGCGGCCAGTAGGATCCTTTGTCGCGTTCGCCTGCATCGCAGCTACGGCGCTGTACCAACCGATGACTTATACGTGGCTGGGGGCCGTGCTGCTGTTCATTCCGTTCCTGCTTTTTGCTGGCGGGAACTCATTGTTCGGCGTGCTCACCTGCCGTCCAGCTCGATTGCTCGGACTGCTAAGCTACAGCGTTTACCTGCTCCACAACTGGGTGTTGTATCTCGTATCGCGAATGGTGAATCATTACACACCAATCGCGGACCTAACGCTCGGCCGCTATTGGGCAGTCGTCGGCGCCGTCGCGCTGATTACAGTGGCACTTGCCGCTATTACATATCGCTTTGTTGAGCACCCGAGGATACGACCCGCAAAGAAAACCCAAGTCCGCTCAATGGGCAGCGTTCCGGCATAGCGCCTCGGGTCTGGTTGGCGGGGGCGGCGAGTCGGGGAACAATCGCCGCAAACATGGCCACAGGGATTGTGGTGCCGATCACCGCTGGCGCTCTATCCACTCCTGGTAACCCTTCAACGCAATAAAAATACCGCCGTCAGGAGAACGGCGGTATTCCCGGCCTTCGATCCACTTACCTTCTTCAATCTTTCGGCGAATCGCTTTCTGCGTCAGCCCGGTGATTGCTGCAGCGAGCGCGACCGTCACGTAGGGAGCGGGGCGACCTGGGCAATCGTTTCCTTCATTGCCCCATCTGCGCGAAGCGCTTTAATCTGAACGGTAAGCTGCTCAGCAAGTTGCTGGAAACTGCTGTCCGAAGGTTCATCGTCTGCAATCATGAGCCACATATACCCTTCGACGCTATTGCTGCGATTCGTCATAAGGGCATATTAGCTTCAAGATGCTGACGGGCCGCTGGCCACCGTATTGGTTACCACAAACTCACGGATGCTGTCGTCGGTGATCCGCGACGAGTTTTCGCCGATCTGGATTCAGACGAGTTTTCCCTCGCGGGCGAGCCGGTAGATGGTATTGCGGTAGACGCCAAGTGCGGAGGCTGTGGCGTTGATGGTATGGAGGAGTTTCGGCAGGGTGGACGTCATCGAAGCTCCAAAAAAACCGCGCATTATATCCAGGCCAATGCAATTAAGAAGAGGCAGACATACGGTCCGTCATAGACGTCCGCTGGTAGTTGGATGCAGCCGCAACCAGTAAGCATCCGCGAAGGCATCGCGCGCGCCTTTATCCAGATATAGGTAATTATCTTCCCACCACGTCTGGCATTCTCCAATGACGGCGGTTCTCTTCCGAGTGAGTCTTAAAGCTTGCGCCAGAGCTTGAATGCATCTTGGTGAGCCTGGAGGCGTTTGTCGATGGCAGCCAATCGCATCTGGTTACGCGATCGCATCGCCTCAAGCAGTACAGTACTGCGTTCTCTGTTTTGATGTCTTCGACTGCCCTGGTCAGTCTGGCGAGATCCTTGGCCGTTGCTCGGGCCTTACCCCTTTCCTAACAGTAAGCGACGTAGTAGCCGCCGACGACCACCAATACCGTGACGAGCGGAGAAGCTAAAGCCAGCCAATCTGCCCTGTGGAAAGAACTCTTGGGTGCGCCTTACGCCGCTTCTCCCGCTCATCCAACACCTGACCGACCTTCTCGGCGGAGAGGTCAAGTGTCCTGTCGTCCACGGCTGTTTGTGCCGCTGGCGCGTCGGAACCGAAGCTTTCCTCGAGTCGCGCCACCACTTTGGCGGTCAGCGAGCGCTTGTTCTGCGATGAAACCTCATCCAGCCGATCTTTCAGGGCTGCAGGGATGCGCAGATTGATTTGGGGGGGCATCTCTAGCCATGACTCGATTATATGTAGCACGGTGCTGTATTTGAGTCACGGCCGAGCACATCGGCGCTCTCTGGGGAGATCTCCATGCAAACCATCATTCAAGCTCAGCAAAGCAAGACTGTTCCTGCGTCCCGCAGTGGCCAGCAGTCCCGCCACCACGTCGGCAGTCTCGCGATTCTATCGAGGTGCTCGGCTCGCCGGTCTGGTGCGTCGACGCACGTAGCGACGTGCCGGCGCTCACGACCATAGGATTGGTGAAGGATGCGCAACTATTCCCGTTTGGCGCAGCCGAGTGAATCTAAACATAGGAACGGAGGCCATGATGGACGAACAGAACTTTGTCGAAGAGAACTCGCCGTTCTCGGAGCGCGCGAAGGAGGCCGCGCTTCGAGGCAACCTTAACTGTGCGCTGCCTTTGTTAGGTACTCTCGAAGATACCCACGCAGCCTTATGTGGGCTGGCCTGGTTTTGCAAGATCGCGAAAGCTAATCGGGTTCAAGAGATTGCGTGGCGCGACAAAGATGACGAGTCGATTCAACCGCCGATGGAAATTAACACCGTCGAGTCTCTCCTCGCCCTCGGAGAGGGGCTTGTCGCCACCTTCCCGAAAGATTCGATCTCGGACCGCTTGCATATGCGTGCCGCCCAGCTTGACTCGCTGATGACGACCATGATCGGCGATGACCATTTCTCTATGCTGGGCGACCAGGTCCAGAGCGACCTCTTGTGGCTTGCAGGCAGTCTTTCGACGGAAATCCAGAAATTGCTCGATGCTCAGTTGTCAGAGCGCATTGAACGAACGGATGAGTGAATGAAGCAGTCGGCCGTGACGTCGACGCCTGGCCGAATCTGGGCGGAAATAAATGCGATGAGCGATCACGACCTCACCATTGCGGCTCAGTCAGCTATTGCGCGAGTTCAGAGCATGAACCTGCATGAGCCGCCTCAGACTCTCTAAGACCAAGGACCCGCCATGCAAAAGGAAGGCGTGACGCTGATAGACGTTCGGCAGCGACTTGCCGAACTGGAGAAACGCCGCGCGGAATTGCGCGTCGCCGAGGAGGCTTGTTCCTTCACGGCGCGCGCCTATCTCCACTTCTGCGGGCGTTGCAGCGTAGCGGCCGATCGTCTGGCGATTCGGCCCATCTCGAAATGTACGTTGACCACGTGGCGCGTTCGCCTATAGCACGTGCGAAGGCGCAACGCCTCACAGTCGAGATTTATGCCTTGCGAGCGATGGCCGACATGGGCGCCCAGGATGTTCAGCGCTGAGGGCTCAGCGGCCGTCTTCCCGTCTGGCTCTGTCTAGAGCCATTTGGTGGGCTGCTTGAAACACGGAGCATTGCCGCGAGTTGTAACTCCCGAGCAGAAGACGCCGCAATCCTTCGTCCAGTAGGAAACCGTCGTCATATGGCGATTGCGGTCCGCCGCCGCATCGCGGACAGAGCACACGCAGGCGACCGTCCCAGTTTCGGCCAGGAGGATTCTCGGCTCGGCTGGCGCTATCGATAATGCTGTCCACAGTGCGCTGCGCCCAGTCACGTACCTCGTCGAACGTCTTGCAGGAATATTGACGGTGCAGCAGTTCGGCAAGTTCTGGGCTGCGCGCCAAGCCGATGATGGTTGTGCGTGCCATATACAAGTCGTCTTCGAGACGGCGCACTTTGTCTTCGAGGGGCGAACTTGTCCGGAATGGCTGGCGAGGCATTACCGTCTCTTTCAGGCGCGTGCAGGCGTTCCCACTATGCTCCCGTATTTGCTAGAAACCGGGACCCCATGCTCAGTCGCGTAGCCTTCACCAACCTGTCAGACGTTCGAGAAGACGGAGGGCAGTGCGTGCCGCGCACTTTCGTTGATGGCGGGGCGCTTGGCGGGTAGAAAAGAAAAACGGGCCGAGAGGCCCGTATTCATTGGTGTTCTGGCGGAGAGAGGGGGATTCGAACCCCCGATAGGCTATTAACCTATACACGCTTTCCAGGCGTGCGACTTAAACCGCTCATCCATCTCTCCGGCGGGAGGCGAATTATAGCAGAGTCCGGGCGCGTGAGGAAAGCGCGCACGCATAAGCTGGCACGATCTGCGCTTTGCAAAGGGCGCCGCACCCCTAAGCAACACGGAAATCGTTCGTTCCCCGCTTACGAGCAACTCGGCTAGTCTCTCCAACACGATCACCAATTAAGGCTTCTCGAGCGCAAGCTCCATCCAGATCGTGCGCGCGAGCACGGGCTACAACCACACGTCCCTCGTCTGCACACGACAACCGGGCGGATCTTGGCACCGATTACTCGTTCTCCAAACGCACCGATCTGTACGCGCTCGCCGGTTATCACGGCGAGCGTCCGCACGCTCGACGCGAAGGGCTCGAACATCGTTGCGCAGGCATCGATCGGCGACTTCGGCGTGAGTTCGGGCGCCGACAAACGAGCGCTCGTCGTGGTGGGGATCCGTCACAAGTTCCGACGCCAGCGCGGACTCATGCGGCGAGCGTCGGCAGTCGCGTGGGGGATCGCCGATAATGCTTCGTCGATCCCCCGAGGAGAATCTGTTTGAAGGTCAGCGAAGCCGTTACCAGCCGCAAGTCCGTGCGTCAGTTTTTGCCCGATCCGGTGGACCCCGCCGTGATTCGCCGCGTACTCGATACCGCTGCGCGCGCGCCGTCGGGCGGCAATCTGCAGCCGTGGCATGTTCATGTCGTGGGCGGCGAGTCGCTCGCGAAGCTCAAGTCGATCATGGCCGATCGCATTGCGCAGGCGCCTGCGGGCGAGCAGATGGAGTACGACGTGTATCCGCGCGACCTGGGTTCGCCGTATCGCGAGCGTCGCTACCAGGTGGGCGAGGATCTTTACCGTAGCATCGACGTCGCTCGCGAGGACCGGCCGGGCAGGCTGCGGCAGTTCGCGCGCAACTACGCGTTTTTCGACGCGCCGCTCGCGCTTTTTTGCAGCGTGGATCGTCAGATGGGGCCGCCGCAATGGGCCGACCTCGGCATGTTCCTGCAGACGGTGATGCTGCTCCTGCGCGAAGCCGGCCTGCATAGCTGCGCGCAGGAATGCTGGGCGCGCTACGCGCAAAGCGTTGGCGAGTTTCTCGCCTTGCCGCGCGAACGCATGGTGTTCTGCGGCATGGCGATCGGTCATGAAGACACGCGCGCCCCCATCAACCAGTGGCGCTCGGCTCGTGTGCCGCTCGGCGAATTCGTTCAATTCGACGGCATTTGAAGTTTAATAAAAGCCAACGTTAGCAATACACATTGTTTACAGCGCGGCGCGAATGCGCGCAGCGAGCGCTTCGAGTTGTGCCATGTCAGCCATTTCACGCGCGTGCGGGCGCAGTTCTTCGCCCGCGCGACGCGGAATCAAATGGAAGTGCACGTGCGGTACGGTCTGCCCGGCGGCGGCGCCGTTGAACTGCGCGATCAACAGGCCTTCGGGCGCAAGCACCTTGCGCACCGCAGCCGCCATCTTCTGCACCGTCGCCATCGCGGCGGCGCCGGCTTGCGGCGAAAGATCGTAGATCAACTCGGCGCCTTCCTTCGGCAGCACGAGCAGGTGGCCTTCGGATTGCGGCATGACGTCCATGATCGCGAGCGTCGCGTCGTCCTCGTACACCTTGATGCAGGGAGCTTCGCCGCGCAGGATGCGCGCGAAGATGTTTTTGTCGTCGTAGGCCATGTCGGTCTCTCCGGTTCGGGCGCGCCGTTTGCTCGCGCCGGGGCGATGGTTTTTGTCGAGTTTGCGATTATGGCCCGCGCTGTATGGGCTGTGCGTGTTCCTGCACATTTTTTGAAGTAGGTGCATCATAGAGTCTCTCGCGGCGCGCGCGACGACGAATGTCTTGATTGCAACCTCTTGAATGGCATCGGAGCACGGGACTAAGGACCCAATCCAGCCGACATGGAGCACGTATGGCAACGACTGATCTCGAAGCAGCTCACTCCGTTCGTGAGGCCACCGTTTCGGGGGCCTGGCGGTTTACAGCACAGCTATTGGGGCGCGCAGACGTGAAATTCAACGGCACCCGGCCGTGGGACATGCGCATCCACGACCCGCAGGTGCCCGAGCGTGTCCTGGCGCTAGGCAATCTGGGCCTTGGCGAGGCCTACATGGACGGCCAGTGGGACTGCGAGCAGCTCGACGAATTCTTCGCGCATGTGTTGCGCGCGCATGTGGATGACCAGATCGATCCCTCCCGTCTCGCCTTCCACGCGCTCAAAGCGCGCCTCATGAACCGCCAGACCGTGCGCCGGGCGTGGAAGGTGGGCCAGCAGCACTACGATATCGGCAACGAGTTCTACGAGGCGATGCTCGACAAGCACATGGCCTATACCTGTGGCTACTGGTCGGGCGGCGCGAAGACGCTCGACGAGGCGCAGGAGGCAAAGCTCGATCTCATCTGCCGCAAGCTCGGCCTGAAGCCCGGCATGCGCCTGCTCGACATTGGGTGCGGCTGGGGTAGCCTCATGAAGTTCGCGGCCGAAAACTATGGCGTATCGTGCGTGGGCGTAACGATCTCGAGGGAGCAGGCCGCGCTGGGCGCCGAGCGCTGCAAGGATCTGCCCGTCGAATTCCGCTTGCAGGACTACCGGTTGCTCGACGAGAAGTTTGACCGCATTGCGAGCGTGGGCATGTTCGAGCACGTGGGTCCCAAGAACTATCGCGCGTATATGGAAGTCGCGCAGCGCTGTCTTGCCGACGACGGTCTCTTCGTACTGCATACCATTGGCAAGAACCGCCGGGACACCACGCCCGACCCCTGGATCGACAAATACATCTTCCCGAATGGGGAGCTGCCGACCATCGGCCAGATCGCCGACGCATCGGGCGGCCTCTTCGTGACCGAAGACCTGCATAACTTTGGCGCCGACTACGACCGCACGCTCATGGCGTGGCACGCGAATTTCGAGGCCGCATGGCCGCGCTTCAAGGCCCAGATGGGCGAGCGGTTCTACCGCATGTGGCGTTACTACCTGCTTTCGTGCGCCGGGGCGTTCCGTGCGCGCGACATCCAGCTGTGGCAGTGGGTGTTTTCGAAGAATGGGTTGCCGGGCGGCTATCAGCGTCCTGCCTGATCCTCCCATCGCATGGCCAATACGGCCGCGATTCGCGAATGGCGAACGCGGCCGTTTTCTTTGCGGATCAGCGAATCAGTGCTGAGACCGTTGCGATGCCAAGGATCGTCATGATGACCGAGGCGCACACGTGAATGGCGATCTCGCCCGCGGCCCAGCCGAAACGTCCGTGCTGCAGATGCGAAACGACTTCGGCGGAGAAGGTCGAGAACGTGGAGAGGCCGCCCATGAGGCCGGTGATCACGAAGAGGCGCCATTCGGCGGAAAGCTGCGGCATGCGTCCGAAGTACGCGACCGCGACGCCGATCACATAGCCCGCGATGATGTTCGACGCAAGCGTGCCAAGCGGCAGATCGGGGTAGAGGGCATTCAGGCGTAGCCCGAGGACCCAGCGCAGCAGCGAACCGAGCGCGCCGCCGATGCCGACGGCGAGGATGGACAGATACATGGTGTGAAGTGGTTGAGGGCGCATTATGAGCCGGCGCGCCATGCCACCGGCTATTTTATCTACCGTTTTCGAGCACGGAGTGTAGCACCGGCCGGGACCGGCGGTTTGATGCCACGGCTCTTTGTCCTCAGACCACGTCCTGCCCAGGTTCTGTCGCGAAGCCGCGCCGGGCGGCGTGTCAGACGATCCCGCCGTTCGCGCGCAGCACCTGGCCGTTGACCCAGCCGCCGTCAGGGCCTGCGAGAAACGACACGACACTCGCGATGTCGTCGGGTTGCCCGAGGCGCTGCAGCGGCGGCATGTTCGCAAAGTGCTGGACCTGCTCTTCGGTCTTGCCGCTGAGGAACAGTTCCGTCGCCACCGGCCCCGGCGCGACCGCGTTCACGCAAATGGCGCGTCCGCGCAATTCACGGGCGAACACGCGCGTGATCGTCTCCACGGCCGCCTTCGCGGCGGGTAGTCCATATATACTTTTCGAATCCAAGCGATTCGGGAAAGCCCCAAAATGAAGAGCCACAACGTGACAGCGCGCAGGGCGGCGCAGCACACAGCAGCCGACGGGCAGCGCCGCCTGATCCCGTACTACCGCTATTCGAGCAAGGCGCAGGAGGACGGCGACAGCCTGCGGCGTCAGGCGGACTACGCGAAACAGGCGGCAGCGAAGTACGGCTACATGCTCGATGAGGCCATTACCGACGCCGGCGTGAGCGCGTTCGAAGGAAAGAACCACAAGGAGGGCGCGCTTGGCGTGTTCATCGAGAGCATCGAGAGCGGGGATATCCGGCCAGGCGACACGTTGCACGTTGAAAACTTCGACCGGCTTTCGCGCGAGGCTCCGCTGCGCGCCCGCAAGCTGATCGCCGAGATTCTCACCAAAGGCGTCGGCATCCTCACCACGCAGCCCGACCAGTTATTTACTGAGGAAACGATGGCGCAGAACCCCGCGCTGGGTTTTGTGGTGGAGGCCGCGTGCCTTCGCGCTCACGAGGAATCGAAAACGAAGTCGGACCGCGTGAACAAGGCCTACAGGGGCAAGTGCATTGCGTGGGGCAAGGGTGACTATCTCGGACTCGTCGGCTCACCGCGCGCTTACAGCGAGGCGAAAGGCAGGGTTCTCAATGGCACGGACCCCGAGTGGGTGATACTGGTTGACGGCAAGTTCGAGTTCGAGGAGCCGATGGCTGGCATCGTTCGCGAGATTGTGCGCATGTATATCGGCGGCCTCGGCTCGCTGGAGATTGCGAAGCGGCTCGATGCAGCGGGCACGCCCATCACCGCGAGTTCTCAGGTCAACCGCATCGGGCGGCTCCTGCAGAACGAGGCGCTGGTTGGCGTGAAGGTGGTCACGGTTGGCCGCAGGATGAAGGACGGCAAGGTGGTCGATCCGGGTGAAACGTTCCGGCTCGAAGGCTACTACCCACCATTGATCAGTCAGCAAAAGTTCGATGAGATTCGCGTGGTCGCGGCGCAGCGCGGCAGGCGAGGTGTGAAGGGGGAAATCCCGGGCGTGCTCACCGGTACGCGTATCGCGTTTTGCGCGGGTTGTGGCAGCGTCCTCGTCACGCAGAACGTGAGCAGGCGGACCAATGGCGAGGCCGTCATGCAGCGTCGTATCCGCTGTGCGTGCCAGATATCGACCGGTGCGCGGTGTTCGGCTGGCGGCACCAATTCGTGTTCGTCCGAGCCCATCGAACGTGCCGTGCTCGACTACTGCGCCACAGAAGGCAACCTTCACGCCCTGTTCGACACCGGCTCCCGCGCCGACCCGGCGATGCAGCGTCTCATGACGAAGCGCGCCGAGATGAACGAGAACGCGGTCAAACTGCAACGCTACGAGGCGGCGGCGCTTGAAGGCCCGCTGTCGCAGGTCGAGAAGAACGCGGTGGTTAAACTGGAAACCACCCATGCACGTCTGCTTGCCGAGGTGCGCAAGCTCGAACGCGCGGCAGCGGTGCATGCCAGCGCTCCGCGCTCGACCCCGGATGAGTGGGGTGCGCTCTACGACGGCGTGCTCAATCTTGATGTGGACGCACGCCTGAAGACTCGCGCGCTCGTACAGCAGACCTTCGAGCGCATCGAGGTATCGTTCACGCGCCTTGAATGGCAGGGTCGCCGGTACATTCCCGTACGACTGGTGTCGAAGGCGAACATTGAACGGCAACTGCTGATCGACGCTCGCACCGGCTGGTGGGGCGCGGTGCAGTACGACCACAACGAGCACAACGTCAAGGTGCTGTACTCTGCCGACCCCGAACGTCGCTTTGCCCTCAAGCCGTTGCCCGAAGCGAACGCCGCGAAGGCTCCCGCGAAGCGCGTACGCAAGGAGCCCGCCCCGGCATGACGCGCACTCCACGCGTCAGCATCGCAAAGCGCCTGCCGCCCCGGCAGGCGCTTTCGCTTCTGCTTCCGCTTTTGCATACATGTGTTGGCAATCAAGAAGTCCAATTGAACACGCCAGCGCCTTTGAATCTTTGAACTTCATTCGCCATCTCGTTTCAACTAGATTTACTTCGCTACAGGCCACTTCAGCGAGGTAATACCGTGAGCAACGAAGCAAAAAGCAACGGCGGGCGTCCGCGCAACGTGCCAGCCGCGCCCGCAACCGTGCCGCCGATGCACGACCTCGACGGGACGAGCAAGAAGCTCAACTGCAGCAAGGGCACTGTGCGCAATCTCTGGTACGGCGACCCCGACTTCCCTGAGCCGACCTTCGTAGGCGACCGCCCATTCTGGTTCGAGAATGAACTCGCCGCGTACCTCGAAGTAGTGCGCACGCGCCGCTCATCGAAGCGCAAGCCCGCTACGTTCGACGCTGAGTGAGGCCAACATGGGACGCGGCCTGCACGTGCGCTGACGATTCCGTAGTGCGAAGTAATCACCACCAGAAAGGAGCAGGCGATGGACAACATGGAAGCGTTTCACCTGACCTCGACGAATCAGGAACCGGAATGCACGTTCCTGACGCTCAACCTCATGCGCCGCGCACGCGATATGGCGTTTAACCACTGCTGCACCGAGCCTCGGGCCTACAAGGACAAGGACGTCTGCGAGGCTATCACGGTCGTTTTCCCTGACGTGTGGCGGGCATGGCGCGAGTGGGCAGGACCGGGTAGCGACACGTGCCTGTTCGACCGCTTCAAACCGGCGCGCTTCGCGGCGCATCGAGCATACGAGCGGCTGAACCTGAAGATGGTCGAAAGCGGCGGCGAATTCCGGTATGCGTACACCGTTGACGAGATGGCCGCGCAGATGCAGGAGGACGAGCCCGAGAGCTATCCGCGCTGGATCGCGGAGGACCAGTTCGCCGTGCGTCACTCGATCGAGCGGCTCGCGGCGATGAACGTGTTCATCTTCGACGGCGAGAAGGTGCAGGCGAACGACGTCACGTGGACGATCGATTACCTGCAAAACATCCAGGCCGCGTGGGAATGGGAGATGGGCCGCATGAACGCCGACCTTGAGCAGTCGCGCAGGCACCTCGCCATGCTCGAGGAAAGCGGCTGCGAAACGCTTGGAGAACTTGAAGCGCAGGCGAAGCACTGACGGGCAGCACCAGCGAATTGTCGAGGAGGGTCGAGGGCACCCGGTAAAGAGGACATTCATCACCACGCGGCAGTTGCGCGTACAACAACCCGGAGGTCTCACGATGAATATGAACCGCAGAAAAGAAAACGCCCGCGCGAGGAACGTGGGCGCTGAACAAGCTTCTGAGGACAGCGCCGATGGTAGCGCGGTCCCTGCTCGCGCACAAGCATCGTGGAGGGCGTCATGACTAAATGTTCCTCCGAGAAACAAACCGAGACCGTGGCCGAAACTTGTAGACGCGTTGGTATCAGCCGCAAGCAGGCGCACGAGTGGAAGAAGCTCGCAGAAGTCCCCGAAGCCGAGTTCGAGGCGATGTTGAAAGCGCCCGACATGAAGGCGCGCTACAACGCGATCATCAAGGCCCCGGTCGGCGGTCATGGCCGCTTAGCGCGTCCTGCGATGCGCTTGCTCGACTCGATGCTCGCTCTCGAACTGGAGATCGGCGCGTTCGACGCCACCGCACTCGATGACCTCGATGCGCAGCAGAGAGCCGCGCTTGATCGGGTGGCGTCGTCGCTGCTCGCGTCGCTGCACGGCCTGCGTGCTGCGCAGGGAGGCCAGTCATGAGCCAAGGTCACGTGATCAAGTGGGCAATGGAGAGCGAACACGATCCGCTTGCGCCGCGGTTGAGCGCCGAGAAGTGGAAGTGCCTCGTGCTGCTCGCGTGGGCCGGGGACAAAACCCACAACCGGATCGAAATGACGACAGCAGAGATTGCCGCGATGGCGAATCTCGACGTCGATGTGGCCGCACGGTTTATCCGTGAACTGCGCTCCGAAGGACCGCTGCACGATACCAAAGAGCGCACCGGCAAGAACGGGCGCACCGCGATCTACGAGTTCGTCCCCGGCTGGGCATCCGATGCCCGCGCTCAAGCGCTTGCCCGAGAGGCAGCAAAAAAGGCGCGGCGTGGCCGGGTCAAACACGGCGCAAACACCGTGATCGAATCGGGCGATCACGGCGCAAACACCGTGATTAACGGTGAGGTCGATCACGGTGCAGGTAGCGTTGCAAACACCGTGATCAAAGCCCCCTCTATATATGGTTTTAATGAACTACCAATAACCCCTAATAAAACCAAGGGAGACGGTGCCCGCGCCGTGATTGAAAACGATACCGGTCACGACGCGTCCGTAGCCCCTGCCGGGGAGGCGTCGCCCCCGGCTGCGCCGGTTGCGACCGGTGTGGAGGTCCGACAATTGTCGGCATCTACGCGACGGGAAACATCGCGGTCATGTTCGGCGCAGGCCGAACGTGACGCCTGCGCGGCGAGCGCTCACGGCGGTGGTGATCCGCTGCCGTCAGAAACATCAAATCCGCGCACGCGAGCGAAGCGGGTGCAGCCAGCGACCGTCGACGATCTGGTCGAGCAGTTTCGCAAGCTCTGCGGCGAGGGCGTGTGCTCGTGGCCGCAAGGTGGCGTGCTGGAGCGACGCATGGTCAGGGAATTCGAACGACTGGTACGCGAGCGCGGCGCGACTGCGGCGATGATGCGTGCAGCGGTGCCCCTCGCCCAGAAGCGCGTGGGCAAGGTCGGGCGTCCCAGCGGCGCTGCGATCGTGCGGGCCATGTCGAGCCTTGAGACCGTCGAGGACGCGACAGATTTTTTTGACCGGCCCGCTGCGGCGGGCACCCATGCCGTGCCGGGTAACGAGACGGTGCATTGATCATGACCGACCTCGACGAACTCGAAGATCAACTGCGCCGCTGGTGCGCAGACCACGGTCACGTCATCACGCCCGATGGCTGCGTGTGCGAGAAAACGGCGGCGCTGCTGCTCGGCTATCGCGGTCCCGGCGCGTTACGCATGCAGTATGCCGAGGCGCGATCGGTGGTGCCGGTGCGGCGGCACGTGAACGGTCGCAGATGGTACTCACTACGGGATATCACCAACTTTCTCGCAGGACGCGCAGGACGCGCAGAACGTGACTGGCGCGCATGAGTGCGGCGCGCGATGCTGGCGCGCAACTCCATCGCACGCAAGGGGAACACCATCATGGCCACCCGATTCGGTTTTGCGCAGGTCGCGAGGGCACTCGCCATCGGTCGCGGCGACCTCACCGCCGCCCGCGCGTATCTCGCCGCCCGGCACGGCCCGCACTCGGAGCCTGCCGAGTTCATCAACCGCGCGATCGCCGACACGGCAGTGATCGACAACCCGCAGGGCATGGCGCTTTCGGGGCTCGGCGCGGACTTCATCGGGCTGGTCGCGCGGCGCTCGATCACCGGCCAGATTGCCGCCGCGACGGGCTTTCATCGCGTGCTGCCGGGGGGGGCGATGCTGGTGCACGTGGTCGGCGCGGCAGCGGCATGGGTGCCGGAGGCCGCGGTGATCCCGGTCGGTGACGAAGGCTTCGCGATCGAGCGCATGCTGCCGTGCAAGCTGGCCGTGATCGTGGTGGTGACCGACGAGCTGCTGCGCGCCATTGGCGAGGCGAGCGACGCGGTCCTGAACCGCGATCTCACCAACGCATGCGCCGATGCGCTGACCGCGCAGTTCGCCAGCGCCGACCCCGGCGTGGAAGGATCGAAGCCGCCTGGCATCTTCTACGGCATCGACCCGATCCCCTCGACCGGCGACGCGAAAGGCGACGTCGCCGCATTGCTCGAAGGCTTCGGCGGCGACCTGTCAACTTCGTGTTTCATCATGCAACCGGTGACGGCGGCGGCGCTCGCCCTGGGAAACATCAGCGATACGCTCGGCGCGCAAGGCGGTTTCCTTGCGGGCATCGCGTGCGCGACTTCGGAAGGCGTGCCCGCTGGCGTGGTCGGGCTCGTCGACAGCGCGCGCGTGGCGATGCTCGATCTCGGAGTCGGTCTTGACCTGAGCCGTCAGGCACTGGTCGAGGTCGATGACGGCTCGGGCGCAACGAAGCTGGTGTCGTTGTGGCAGGACAACCTGAACGGCCTGCGTGCGATCAATTACGCGAACTGGAAGGTGCTCGACGCCTCGGCGGTGCGCTGGATCGACGGTTTCACCACGCCCCCTGCGATGCATGCGTGAGGCCCGCCATGAACGCACCGATCGACCTCGCGGGCGTCCTGACCGACGTGCTGCACGATGGCCTCGCGGAATTCACGCTCATGAAGGGACGCCCGCCCACGCTTAAAGAAGCGCAGACGCTCGCCAACGCGATCACGTTGCTCTCGCGCGTGCTCTGCCTGAACCCGTTCGCGTCGCTCGACGACATCAGCGTTGAACCGTTTGACGGCGACGACTCGATGGCCGTGCTGTGCATCCGGTTCGACAACGGCAAGACGTATCGCTTCGGCCTGTGCGGCGACGTGCCGGTGACGAACGCGCCAATGCACTGAGCAGGAGACCACCCTTATGGCCCACACCATCGCCTGCAGGTTCTACCCGGCCACGACCTCCGTGGCCCTCACCGAACGCCAGCTGCTGACGCAGCGTCTGGACGGGGCCGACTTCATCATGACGCTCACCGCAAGGGAACTCGAGGCACGCGCCTATAACCGCATCGCCCGCCGCGTCGACCGCGCACACGAACACGACGCACGCGTGACCGCCATCGGCTCGCTCGCGCTCGATACCGAACCCGGCACCGTGCGGCTGGTGACGATTACTTCGCAGGGCTACTGGATCGTCTGCCCTGCGCGACCGCTGGCCGGTCAGGAGAGGCAGTCATGAAGCCCGTCCCGATCCGCATCGACCGCCCGCTGATGAACACGCTGCTGCGCGAGCGCGCCAACGCCGCGCTCGTCTTCGGCGAGCGGCACGCCAACGCGTTGGCGAAGCTGCTGGCCATCGCACGCAGGCACGGTCAGGTAGTCGACGTCGCGCTTCTCAGCGATGGCAAGCGCGAGACGCTGATCGCGCACGTCCCCGGCGCTGGTCCGTGGTCGGTCGTGAAGTGATGCCTGTCGCCCCACCCGACGCCTGCCGCCGCGCGGACGAGCCTCGGGGGGCGACAAAAAAGATTCGAGGCGCTTCCTGGTCACCCCGGGCCCACCTTTCTTTTCAAAAAACCGGAATCAGGAGGCGGGGTCGTGCCAGTCGCCTGGGCATCGCCCGGGGGAGTCTGGGCCGTCTGGTACGGTTTGCTGAACGGTCGCTGGCAGGATCGTGCGGAGGCGCGCGGCGCACGAAAATATCCGCGCGCGCACGAATTCAGATTAACTCGCGATCAAAAAACAAAGGCTGCTTGGATATCCCCGGGAGCGGCGGCGCGCTCGGTCCTAAAGCGGAATTACCCGTTCAGGTCAAGTTCGACATAGGGATAGCTCAGCGTTCGAGGATCATATGAAAGCAAGAGAAAGGCGCGGGTCATTCCGTTAGGCCGGACGAACGCTTTGTCGTCGAGATACGTGGTCACTGTCTCAATCAGTAACAGCGGTTCGTCGGTAAAAACGACGACGATATATCCCCCGTCGTAAGGCGCACCCTTCAGGATGGCGTGGCGTTTGCCTTTCTCGGCAATGCGCTCGGCCAGAGACGAGATGAACCCGTCCTGAGTCCAATCTGCCCACTCGTAAACCAATCCCCGTTTATGTGCCTGAATAGCTCGCCCATCGACAAGCTCGGTGACCTCGATGGCGATGCGCCTGCCATTTGCGTCAACTGCCTCACAGTCTGGAGGGTCATTGCCGCGTCCCCTCTGCGCCAGATCGTCGAAGAACAACTGGCCCTTCGCTGCAAGTGACTCTGCCAAAGTGGTCACTACACCCCACTCCTCAAGGTCCCGGTCAGTGGCCCAGCCGAAGAAGTCCGCATAGCCGCGAGACTTCGCTCGTGCCGCTCGCATGAGAGCCACGATTTCCTTTTCATCGTCAGATGTCATTGCCCCTCGTAGTTCGAAATGATTGTGTGGTTTATGCCGTTCGCGCTTTACTGCGGGTGACGTGGCGCTATGGTAGCCGCCCAAGAGGACGAGGGCGAGCCTCCACCGGCAGCGCTGGCCGAAGCTCAACCGGAAGTGTAGTCCGAGGTGCAATGCGATACGCGTGCCGAGGAGCGCGCAGAGAAGCGTGTTGCCCGCTCATTTGCAATCGATGGACATCTCCCAATCGATTTCACTGGTCTTCTGCGGCCCCATGAGGATGTTGTAGCCGTTCGGGCACAAGCTGCTTGCCTTGTCCCACATGGCCGAACTCGACGTGGCGTCGATGGCGTGGACCGGGCGACCGTTCGGCCCCGTCTTGCTCGTGTCCGTCACGGCACACCCGGCGAGTGCTGCTGCGCTCATCACCAGCGCGATCTTATGCATGACGCCTCCATGTACGGAAAATGAAAGCCGGAAGATACCAGCCTGCATTTTGCCCTGCTTTTTGTTCGTGCTCCCGTGGCGCGTCCTGCTCACGGCGGGGCCGGGCCGCTGCTCCCGTCCTTGCGAATCGCCTTCCGCCATTTCGTGAGATCGCCCGGATCGGCAACCCGAATTTCGAGGGATCATTTCCCGCTTACGTATAATCGGGCCGAGAAGAAACCCGAGCGGGCGGTAAGCATGTCAATGAAAAACAACGCAGGGGCAAGCCTTTACCACCTTGGGCTGCAATATCAGCGCTCGGGCGACCTCCTTCTCGATAACCTAGCGGGCGAGAAAGAACTTCACCTGCCTGCGTGTTTTCTATACTCCCACGCAGCCGAGTTGTTCATGAAAGCGTTTCTGGCGCTCAAGGATACCGATCCGAAGGAATTGCGCCGGTATGGCCATGATCTCGTGGAACTTCATCGAGCCTGTGAGAGTCACGGACTGGTTGTGACAGTCCACAACCAGCGAGCGCTGCGTCAATTGGTAGCTCTCATGAGAAGCGGACACTCTGAATATCAGTTCCGATATTCCGAGCGATCGTTCAACACGGCAACGACCTCCTTGATGCGGCGTGATCTGTCGGCTCTGGCGAACGCCGTGGGCGCGGAAGTTGAGGCACAACGCCTTGCCTCGGAAGCAGAGGCACAAGCGGCGGGCACCG
Organism: Paraburkholderia flagellata; assembly: GCF_021390645.1. Taxonomy (GTDB): domain Bacteria; phylum Pseudomonadota; class Gammaproteobacteria; order Burkholderiales; family Burkholderiaceae; genus Paraburkholderia; species Paraburkholderia flagellata. The sequence goes on along the minus strand of NZ_JAJEJT010000001.1, from coordinate 2,026,854 downwards.
TCCTTTACCAGATACCGACCAAGATCATCGTCGGTATCGGCTCATAGGTCCGGAATGACAATTGAGGCTGGGAGGAGGCCATATGCAGGTCTGGGGGAAATCGCTGGAATATTGGGACAACGTATCCGTTTGGCTCATGTGGATTGCCGCTTTCACAGGTGCGGCAGCGGCTTTTTCGGGCCTTGCTGGAGCAATAATTAGCCGCCAAGTGAGTTCAGTTGTCCAGCGAGACGCCGACGAAAGAATCGCATCAGCTAACGCACTAGCTGCGACGTCTAACGCATCAGCGGCTGATGCCAATCTAAGACTTCAGCAGCTTCGCAACCAAGTGGGGCCACGCCAGCTTCGACGCCAAGATTTTCTAAATGCGCTAAGGGGAGTTGCGCCGGCACCTGTCCAGATTGTCTATCTGAGGGACGATCCAGAATGCTTCGACGTTGCGCAGCAGGTCTGGAGACTTTTGCAGGACGCCGGTTGGCCCGTAACTCCGCCCGAGCCCATTGTTGCAAGTGGTGAAGCGCAACCCGCACCAATGGACCTAGACGGACAACCGGCAGGAATAACCGTAGTCGGAAGAACGAACTCGGAAGATGAGGCTAACGCCGGTGAACAGCGCTTTCTCGGCAGACCGTGGGTCCGCACTCCATTGACAGTCTTGACGTATGCGTTTGAGCGGGCTCTCGGCAAAGCGGCTACAAGCCTCAATGGGCCGCATGCGCCAACGGCTGGGAGCCTACGCGTCGTCGTCGCACCGCGTTGAAATGATTTAGCCAGCGGCACCTCGCGTTGACCGCGAAGTCAGGGAAACGAGTGGCCAAGCATACGCGGCAGGGCCGGAAATCGGGCCGCTGTGCCGCTGGCGCACGTTGGGCCGATGATTGCGCAGGAGAGGACCGCGAGGCCGTCAGAGGCCCGGGATTCGGGTGCCCGACTTACGGGTTCGGGCCGTGCAGGCCATGAAACGTGCACAAAAGTAGACAAAATCCGGTTTCGCCAAATCGCGAAAATCCCGTCAAAGCCTTACTGGTATTGCGTTTGGGGCGCTTTGTCGTGGTTCTTCGAATGTATACTTGGTCCTCCCGCGACCTTGCTCGCCGTATAGAGCGCGTAACCGGGCAGGTTCATAGCGAGCGCGGAGGTCGAGAAGTTGATCACGCGGCCGCCGTGGGCGAGCTTCGTCGCTGCTTCTCTCAGCGTGTTGAGCGTGCCGCGCACGTTGATGTCGAAGGTTTCGTCGTAGAGCGCGTCGGTCGATTCGGCAACCGTGGCCGTTTTCATGATGCCCGCGTTATTCACGAGCAGCGTGGGCTGGCCCAGCGCTTCGGCGGTGGTTGCGAAGAGCCGGCGCACGTCGTCGGCCTTCGCGATGTTCGCTTGCACAGCGATGGCGCGTCCGCCGCCCGCTGCGATCTTCGCGACGAGCGCCTCGGCTTCGGCGCTGCGCGAAGCGTAGTTGATGACGACGGCATAACCGTCGCGCGCGAGACGCTCGGCAATGGCAGCGCCTATGCCGCGCGAGGCGCCCGTGACGATGGCGACGCCGCGCGAGTTCGTGGATGCGTTCATGATCGGAGTCCTTTTCGTGAGTGGTCTGAGCGGGCTCGATCATGAACGAAACCACGGCGGTGATCATTGCGTGCCGCCGGATTTCATCATTCCATTTCGATTAACAATGCCGCACATCGGCACTGCGTCACTCAATAGGCGATGCAGACGGATTTTGTTTCCGTGTACGCGTCGATGATCGCGCGGCCATGCTCGCGGCCGATGCCCGAGGCTTTGAAGCCGCCGAAGGGCAGCGCCGGATCGACCATGTTGTGCGTGTTCACCCATACCGTGCCCGCCTGCACGCCGTCCACCACGTGCAGTGCCCGGTCGAGCTGGTTGGTCCAGACGCTGGCGCCAAGACCGTACTCCGAAGCGTTTGCCGCAGCGATGGCTTCCTCGACATCGTCATACGGCATGGCGACGAGCACCGGCCCGAACACCTCTTCGCGCACGACGGTAAGCGGCTTGCTGGCCGCGTTCGAGATCACGGTGGGCTCGATGAAGAAGCCGGGACGATTGCCGTCGCCGCCGCCCGCCACGATTTCGCCGCCTTCGGCGCGCCCCTGCGCGATCATCCCCGCGACCTTGGCGCGATGGCGCGCCGAAACGAGCGGGCCCATCTGCGTAGCCGCGTCGAAGCCCGAGCCGAGTACCGTTGCGCGCGCAACATGTGCGATGCCGTCGACGATCTGATCGTAACGCGCGCGCGGCAGATACAGGCGCGAGCCAGCCGTGCACACCTGGCCGTGATTGAAGAAGATTGCGCTGGCCGCGCCTTCGATAGCACGCTGCGGATCGCAGTCGTCGAGTACGATCACGGGGCTTTTGCCGCCCAGTTCCAGCGACACGCGTTTGAGGTCGCTCGCGCATTGCTTGCCGATGATGCGGCCCACTTCGGTCGAGCCCGTGAAGGTGACCTTGTCCACCTGCGGATGGCGCACGAGCGCCGCGCCCGCCGTTTCGCCCTGGCCCGTGACGACGTTGAACACGCCCGGCGGAAAGCCGGCTTCGTGCGCGAGTTCGGCGAGGCGTATGGCCGTGAGCGGCGTTTCCTCGGCGGGCTTGAGCACGACGGTGCAGCCGCAGGCGAGCGCAGGCGCGATTTTCCAGACCGCCATCAGCAGCGGGAAATTCCACGGCGCGATCGCGGCGACCACGCCAGCGGGCACGCGCCGCGTTGAGGCGTTGTAGCGCACGCCGGGCGGGAACGCGAGCGAGAGATCCACGGTGCTGCCCTCGATCTTGGTCGCCCACCCAGCCATATAGCGCAGCCATTGCACACTGCCGCCCACTTCGAGCATCTTCGAGAAGCCCAGCAGCTTGCCCTGGTTGAGCGTTTCGAGTGCCGCGAGTTCGTCGCCGTGCTGCTCGACGAGATCGGCGAGCTTGAGCAGCAGGCGCTCGCGCGCGGCCGGCGGCAGGCGACGCCACGTATCGGCTTCGAAAGCGCGACGTGCGGCCGTGACGGCGGCGTCGATATCGGCATCGCTGGCGTCGGGCACCTGCGCGATCTCGGCGCCGGTAGCGGGATTGAATACGGCGAACGTGCGGCCGTTGCCGCTTTCGTTAAAGCGTCCGTCGATGAACATCTGCGTGCGGATCGTGTGCGTGAAGTCCTGGCGGTCCATACCGTCTCCTGGTTTAGGTAGTAATGCGAACGTTTTTCGGTGGTGATTTCAGTGTCAGTCGATCGTGCTGCCCGCAGCGAGTGCGGCTGAAGCGGAGTAGGGGGTATGCGTACGGAATCGGCGTGGCGCCGCGAATGCGTATGCGCATGCAAGATTGAGCACGCCGCCAACGAGGAACAGCAGGTAGAAACCTTGTCCAAAGCCCCATGACGTGGTGGCGAGCGCCGCGCCTGCCAGCATGCCCGCGTGGTGTGCGAGGCCGGGGCAGCCCGCCCCCGACGCACGAGTCGCGCGCCCGCCGCGCATGAGCGTGGGCAGCGTCAGATAGTCGAGCACGGCGAATGCGGGTGCGGCGAGCGCAGCCCACGGTGCGAGCGAGTCGAATGTGAGCGCGGCGAGCAGCGAGCCGCGCAATATGAAGAGCACGATAAGCGCGCGCTGGTAATCGACGCGATCGGCGAGCCCGCCTGCGAGGCTCACCACAGCGAGCGATATCGCTATCTGTGTCACGGAAATAGGAGTGCCTCCGCAGAGCGCGAAGAACTGGAAGCGCGCGAGCACGCCGCTCGATAGCCCCGCAAGCAGCGCGGGTGCGATGAGCAGCACGCCGTTGCGCCACGCTGGCATCGCTGCGTGCCTATGCGTCGATCTAGCGGCGCTCTCACGTGTACGCCGCAAGTGCAGGCACGCGGCCGAGATCAGGGCGACGCCGCCCAGTATGAGCGGCGTCTGTGCTCCCGTTGCGCCTGCGCGCGCGCCTTCGCCCATTGCGGCCATCGTAAGTACGAGCGTACTCGCGACCGGCACCGTGGCGCGCGTGACGAAACAACGCGCAAGCACGCCGGGAATCAGCGCCATCGCGAGCAACGCCAGCGCGCTCGCAGTGAACGCGGCAAACGGCGCGCCTGCCTGCATCGCCGCGGTCATGGCGCCTGATGCAAGCGCGCTTGCGCCGCCCGTGACCGCTGCCCAGAGACACAAGAGGCGTGCCGCGTGCATCACTGCAAGGCGGCGCTCGCGCGGCATCATCGTGTGCTCACTGCTTGCTGTGGCAGCACGATTTCGCTTCGGGCGCGTGAGCGCCGTCCTGCACACTGTGCGGATCGCGGCCGCCCGGCAGGTCCATCGCCGGATTGCCGTAGAAGAAGTTATTGGGCTTGAGCATGAAGCCCGCATACTCCACCGGCATCACGGGGAAATCCTCGGGCTTGCACACGTGCGTGTGCCCGAAGCTGTGCCACAGCACGATGTCTTCGTTCTCCACGTTGCGGTTCGCCTCGATAAAACGCGGCAGGCCGTCGCCGCCCGCGTGCTGGTTCGGATAATCGCCGCTCGCGTAGCGCTGCGTCGTGTCGTACGGCGTGACCCACACATGGCGCGTGGCGAAGCCGCCGCGCTGGCGCACCTTCGAGTTGGGATCGGCGAGCATGAGCGGAGAGTCGTTGATGATGAGCTTGTAGCCCGGATTCGCGCCCACGCGGTTTTTCACGTTCGGGTTCACGACTTTCCAGAAACGCCCGGTCTGACCGTTGGCGTTGCGTGCCGCTTCCTGCTCCGTCTTGAGCACGCGCTTCGTCGTATCGAACACATTGCCGTACGGATTCTCCGCACCCATCGCACGCGGCACGAATTCATGTTCGGTGACGGAGTTCTTCTCGCCATCCACCATCATGTGCAGGCGCGCATTGAAGAAGTGCTGATGCGTCGGGCCGCCCAGGTTTTCCGTGACCATGCCGCCCCACGGGTACGTGTCGCCATCCGCCACTGCCGAGGTCTGGATGATGCCCGTGAGCTTGCATTCGAGCTGGATCGTGCCGTCCTGATAGAAGTACCAGTAGAAGCCGTAGTCGTAATTGCCCACGGTCGCGAAGAAGGAGATCACGAGGCGGCGCGAGCGGCGCATCTCGAACACGCCGGTGCGGAACTCATAGTGTTTCCAGAGCGTGCCGTAATCTTCTTCGTGCAGGCATACCGCGTTCTTCATGGTGAAGCCGTTGCCGAAGTCGTCGGCGGACGGAATGTCGAAATAGCGGATCGTGCCGAGGCAATCGCAGCCCAGTTCGAGCTGGTTCGCGAGCTTGCCAAGTCCGTATTCACCCGCGTCGAACGCGCTTTTCCAGTAGTGATTGGTCGTGGGGTCCGAGTAGGGCACGCACATCTCGGTCACGCTCGCGCGGTAGACGATAGGGCGCGGCGCACTCTTGCCGTCGTCCCAGCTGATCTGGTGCAGCACGAGCCCTTCGCGCGGCGTGAAGCCCACGCGGAATTGCCAGTTCTGCCAACTAACCTGCCAGCCGTCGATCGTGAAGCTCGGTCCTTCGGGCTGGCTGATGGAGAGCGGCTTGACGGTGGTGCGCGGCTCACCGAGGCTCGGCGTGTCGTAGTTGTGCTTTGCGCGCGGAATGGGGATGATGCGGCCGTCGTCGATCAGCTCGATCACCTTGTGCGCAAGCAGGTCCACCACGGCAACGACGCCTTCGATAGGGTGCGCATAGCCGTTGTCGGTCAACGACTCGCGGTAGTAGCTCACGCAGCGCACGAGGCGGCGGCCGTTTTCGTTCGGGCGGTCGAAGGCGCCCGCGGAGAACGGATCGACTTGCACGCGCTCGAGATCGTCGTCGCTCAGGCCGCGCTTCTTGACGGCCGCGCGCCATGCAGCGTCTTCCTTCACGATGCGCTCCGCATTCATGAAGTCTTCGATCATCACGGGCGGCTGGCCATAGGGCGCGCTTTCCAGTGCGAGCGCCTTGCGCGATTCCACTTTCTTCTCGCGCAGGTCCACCACGAATTCGAGCGTCTGGCTGCGGGTGCGATCGATCGCGATGACGAAGGCGCGGCGCGAATAGTACTCGCCGGGCTTGTAGGCGAGCACTTCGGCCTTGGGTGGTTCATGCAATTCGGTGACGGGAAAGCGCCCATATTCATCGAGTTGTTCCGCGGCTTTCACGATGTCACAGGCAAGCTGCATTTCGGCGAGGCTCAAGGGGTCGAGCGGATGCGCGTTCGGATTCGTGTTCATAAGCATTTCGTAAGAATGACGTTGGGCGCAACATGGCGTGGGACGGTGTGAGGAATCCGCATTCATCTCACGCAATGTCGATGGGTCCATCGTAGAAACGCCGTATTTTTTTCGCGCTTGCAAAACGCGCCAAAGGGGCGATAGAGTGCGCCAGAGACGATCGATGGTTTAAAACCAGCGGCGCATACAGGCCTTAATGGAGCGAGACATGAAAAGAGTGCCTGTCAATAGCGGTTTCCCGATGATTCGGGGTGCCGTCATGGGTCCCATCGTGCGTGCGCTCGACGCCGCTGGTGCGGACTGCGATGCATTGCTGGCCGAGTTCGGCCTGAGTCGCCGGCAGCTTTCCAATCCCTATGAAATCGTGGCGTTGGGGCGTTATGTGGGCGCGTTCGAGCGCGCGGCGCAGGTGCTCGATGAGCCCTTTCTCGGTCTGTGTTTAGGGGCCGAATTGCAACTTACGGAACTGGGGCCGGCTGGCCTCGTGTTCATGTCGTCGCCCACGCTCGGCGCCGCAATCCGTAAGTTCACCGATACGCTTGGCTCGTGGCAAAGCGCGACGGCCGTCGACCTCGTGACCGACAACGCATGGCCGATGTGGAGCTACCGCATCGCCCATACGCAGATCTGGCCGCGCCGGCAGGACGCCGAATACAGCGTGTCCGCCATGTGCCACATGATTCGGCAGGTGCGGGGCGCGGCGTGGACGCCGTGCGAGATTCATTTCGAGCACGCGGCGCCCGACGATCTCAAGCCGTATATGCGCCTCTTTCGCGTGCCGGTGCGCTTCCAGCAGCCTGCGAACGGTGTGGTCGTGCATCCGCACGATCTCGACACGCCGCTCAAGAGCGCCGACGTGCAGATGGCGCGCATGATGGAGCGCCACGCCACCGACCTCATTTCGCGCGACACGATTCCGCATACGCTTGTCGACCAGGTGCGCGATCTCGTGACGCGCCGGCTTGCGCGCGAAAAGCTCGTGGTCGGCGATATCGCGAAGGATCTCGGGCTCTCGGACCGCTCCTTGCAGCGTCATCTCGCCGATGCCGGCACCTCCGTGCGCCAGATCATTCGCGAGGAGCGCGAACGCAGCGTGGCCGTGCTGCGCGAGCAGGAGGGCATGACCAACGCGGCCGTGGCGCGCGCAGTGGGTTATGCCGATGCCACCGTGCTATGGCGCGCTACGCGCAACTGGAATCGCACTGGCGCCAAACGTGCTCGCTAGCGCCCAAGGCGTGAAAGCGGATTGATGGCTTTCGGTAAGTTTGTGGGCTGAATAAAGTACGATTTTCCAGCTCATGGCATTGATAAGGATACCGAAGGTAATATCGACCGCTTCCACGCGGCTAAGTGAAAACCCGCGCCAATCTTGGCGCACTTTATCGAGTAATTGGCGCGTTACGCCAAGTCGGCGAATTTATTAGCTGCCTACCATGCGCTCAATCCGAATCGGAAAGTCGATTCGTCGAGCGCCAGAGGCACGCGGTTCTTCATCGTGTCGTATGGCGAATCCAGAACAGACACCTGCAGAGGCAACGATGAACGAACCGTATTCTCCTGCTCACCTCGTTGGAAACGACGCGTCAGTGGGCTCACCGTGCAGCCTGCTCGGACTTTGGCAGATCGTCTTTCTCGTCATTTCCGCAGCGGCGCCGCTCACCGGCATGCTGGGCGCGGTGCCCCCGGCCATCAGCCTTGGCAACGGCGCGGGCATTCCCGGCGCATTCGTGATCGCGGGTTTGGTGCTGCTCGTGTTCAGCGTGGGCTTCGCTTCGATGAGCCGGCACATCGTGCGCGCCGGTGCGTTCTACGCATACATCACGGCGGGTTTCGGCCGTCCCGTCGGCATGGCCGGCGCGCTCGTCGCGCTGCTCTCGTACACGAGCATCCAGATCGCGCTGTATGGCCTGTTCGGCTTCTTCTGTACGGTGGTGCTAGGGCCATGGATGCATGCATCGCTGCCGTGGTACGCGTATTCGTTCGCGTGCCTCGTCGTCGTGCAGTTCACCGGTATTCGCGGCATCGACCTGAACAGCCGTCTGCTCGGCGTGCTCATGTGTCTCGAACTCGGCATTCTGTTGCTGCTGAGCCTCGCGATCGTGATTCATCACGGCGGACCGGACGGTCTCACGCTCGCGCCGTTTTCGCCGCGCCACGTATTCAGCGGCCACCTCGGCATCGCGGTGATGTTCGCGCTTGCGTCGTTCATCGGCTTCGAGGCCACGGCGATCTACGGCAAGGAGTGCCGTGATCCGAAGGTCACGGTGCCGCGCGCCACCTATGTGTCCGTCACGCTGATTCTCGTGTTCTTCGCGTTTGTCACGTGGGCCATCGTTTGCGCCTACGGCATCAGCAACGTCACGGACGTGGCGACGAAGCAGCCGGGCGACTTCTGGTTCATCCAGTCGACGAAGTACCTGGGCGGCGCGATGACCACGACGATGAGCTTCCTGCTGCTTTCCAGCATCTTCGCGAGCCTGCTGTCGTTCCACAACACGATCGTGCGTTACATCCACGCACTCTCGGGGGAAGGCATTCTTCCGTCGGCGCTCGACCGCTTGCACCCGAAATATGGCTCGCCGTATCTCGCGAGCTATCTGCAGACGCTCTCGGTCGCGGTGCCGGTGGGCCTTTTCGTAGTCGCGGGCAGCGATCCGTTCAATATCGTATTCAGCTGGGGCTCGGCGCTCGGCACCATCGGCATCGTCATGCTGCAGGCGGTCACGAGTTTCTCGGTGGCGGCCTTTTTCCGCGCCACGAAAAAGGACACGCGCCTGTGGCACGCGTTCCTCGCACCTGTGCTCGGCGGCTGCGGTCTGCTTTCCATTGGCATCGTGCTGATCGGCAACCTCGATGCGCTCGCCGGCTCCGATAGCCCCGTCGTGCGCGCGTTCCCCTGGATCGTGCTCGCGGTCGCGCTGATCGGCGTGGCGATCGCGTTCATCCTCAAGCGCTCGCGCCCGGACATCTACGCGCGATTCGGTCAATAGGACCACACCGGCCGCACGCCGCGACGCGCTTCGCGCGAAGCGTTCGATTCATGCAACTCTCCTGACGAGCGCGGCGCGCCAGGCGCGCCGCGCTCCGGTCGCGCACGTGTATGCAGCGGCGCGGCAAACCTCTCTGCGAAAAGACGACGACATGGTAAATACCGTCAAGCGCACGGCGCTGGCGCTGGTTTCCTGCGCCCTCTCGATTAGCGTGCACGCGCAATCCTCAGTCACCCTTTACGGCACGGTGGACGCGGGCCTCATTTATTCGACCAACCAGCAAACCACGCACACAGATGGCAGCACGAGCGGCCACGCAAACTGGCAACTGGGCGGCGGCAACCTCGTGCCGTCGCGCTGGGGCCTCACGGGCAGCGAAGACATCGGCGGCGGCACGAGCGTCAACTTCACGCTGGAAAACAGCTTCTTTTCGCAAAACGGCACGATGCTGCAGGGCGGCACGCTCTTCAACCGCAATGCCTGGGTAGGTGTTGCAAACAGCCACTACGGCACGCTCACGCTGGGCCGCCAGTACGATCCGTTTTCCGACAACCTGGGCGCTTACGTGTCGAGCAACACCTGGGCAACGCTATTTGGCGCGCACTTCGGGGACGTGGACAATCTCAACGAAGCGTTCAACTTCAATAACTCGATCAAATACGTGAGTCCGAGCTTCGGCGGCTTCACGCTAGGTGGCTTGTTCAGTTTTGGCGGCGTGGCGGGCAATTTCTCGCAGAACCGCGGCTGGTCGCTGGCTGCGAACTACGCCAACGGGCCGCTTTCGCTTTCCGCCGGTTACCTTGAGTTGCGTAATCCCGTGCAGGCAGCGCTGGGCGGCGAGAGCGGCTATATCGGCGATTTTAGCTGCAGCAATCCAGATGCATCGTACTGCGAACTACAAAACGCGCAACGCATCAGCATTTTTGGCGCAGGCGGCTCGTACGCGTTCGACAAGGTCAGCGTGGCGCTCAGCTATACGCACACGCGTCTCTCGCAGAGCCTCTATTTCGCGAACGCGGCGCGACCACAAGGCGCGGACATCTCGTTCGACATCGCCGAGCTGAACACGTCGTGGCAATACTCGCCCGCGCTGCAGTTCGGCTTCGCCTATATCTTCAACGATGCGCATCCGGACGGCGGATCGTCCACCCGGCTTCATCAGATCAACCTCGGCGCGGTCTACAGCCTGTCCAAACGCACGGCAGTTTATGCGGTGGCGATTGGGCAGAAGTCGTCGGGGGCAGGGCTTGGGATCGATGCGGCGAGCGGCGCGACGCAGAACCTGGCGCAGATCCCGAATCTCGTGAATTCGGCCACCGACAAGCAGCTCGCGGTGATCGCGGGCATTCGCCACAACTTTTAAACCAGGAGCCGCAGCGCATGATGCGCCGCGGCAACCCAGGGCGCGTGCACGCTTCGTGCGCCGAGCGTGCCGTTCGGCAGTAGAATGTTCGGGTCCGCTTTTCGTGTGAGCCCACGCATGAAAGTTGCCTTGTTCGTCCCTTGCTTCATCGACGCGTTCTACCCCGAGGTGGCAATCGCCACACTGGAACTGCTGGAGCGCTTCGGCTGCGAGGTCGACTATCCGCTCGATCAAACCTGCTGTGGCCAGCCCATGGCCAACAGCGGCGCGCAGGCCGAGGCAGTCGGCGCGGAGCGGGTGTACGCGCGCGCCTTCGCGGGCTACGACTATATCGTCGGGCCTTCGGCAAGTTGCGTGAATCACGTGCGCGACCACTTCACCGCGATTGAGCAGACCGACGCCGTGCGCAAGGTGCGCGAGAGCACGTATGAACTCGTCGAGTTCCTGCACGACGTGCTGGGCGCGCGCGAATTTCCCTGGGCCGAATTTCCCTGGCGCGTAGGTTTGCACAATAGCTGCAGCGCACTGCGCCATTTGAAGGAAGCGTCCGTTTCGGAAATCGCAGGCCCGGTGTTCTCAAAGCCGCTTGCGCTGCTCGAACATGTGAAGGGCATCGAGTTCGTGAAGCCGGCGCGCCCCGACGAATGCTGCGGTTTTGGCGGCACGTTCGCCGTGACCGAAGAGGCGGTGTCGGTGCGCATGGGCCAGGACAAGGTGGTCGATCACGTGAGCGCGGGCGCGCAATACATCGTTTCCGCCGACATGTCCTGCCTCATGCACCAGCAGGGCTGCGCCGAACGCATGAGCGCGGACATCCGTTTCATTCATATTGCCCAGGTGCTCAACGGAGCGCGCGAATGAAGCGAGTCGAACACGCGAAGCTCGCTGGCGCGTTTCTCTCGCGGCCCGAGCATGTGGCTTTCCACGACAAGCGTCTTTGGGATTTGCGCTCGAAGCGCGACGCCCAGGCTCATGCCATTCCCGAATGGGAAATGCTGCGCACGCTCGCCTCGCAAATCAAGGCGCATACGCTCTCGCATCTCGCCGACTACCTCGACCATTTCACGCGCACGGCGCAGGCCAATGGCGTACAGGTCCATTTCGCAGATACGGCCGAGGAGCACAACGAAATCGTTTATCGCATTCTGAGCGAACGCGGCATGACCGCGCTCGTGAAGAGCAAGTCGATGCTCACCGACGAGTGCGAAATGCGCCCGTATCTGGAATCGCGCGGCATTTCGGTGATGGAGACCGACCTTGGCGAGCGCATCCAGCAACTCGACAAGCAGCCGCCGAGCCATATCGTCGTGCCCGCCGTGCACAAGCTGCGCGACGACGTGGCCGAAGTGTTCGGCCGCACCATCGGCACGGACCCGCACAACAACGACATTCACTATCTGGCGGAAAGCCAGCGCATGAATACGCGGCCGTGGTTCGTGCGCGAGAAAACGGCGGGCATGACCGGCTGCAATTTTGCGGTGGCCGAAACGGGTACGGTGGTGGTGTGCACCAACGAGGGCAACGCGGACCTTTCCGCCAACGTGCCGCCGCTGCACATCGTCTCAATGGGCATCGAGAAGCTGATTCCGCGCCTTTCCGATCTCGGCGTATTTGTGCGCATGCTCTCGCGCAGCGCGCTCGGCTCGCCGATCACGCAATACACCTCGCATTTCCGCGCGCCCCGGCCCGGTGCCGAAATGCACTTCGTGCTCGTCGACAACGGGCGTTCCGAGCGGCTGGCCATGCCCGAGTTCTGGTACTCGCTCAAGTGCATTCGGTGCGGCGCTTGCATGAATACGTGTCCCGTGTACCGGCGCAGCGGCGGCCTCTCGTACGGCAGCACCTACGCGGGGCCAATCGGCGCGATCATCAATCCAACCTTCGACCTCAAGCGCTTCAGCGCGTTGCCGTTCGCTTCGACGCTCAACGGCAGCTGCACGAATGTGTGCCCTGTGAAGATCAATATTCACGAGCAGATCTACCAGTGGCGGCAAGTCATCGCGGCACAGCACGAAGTACCGTTCGTGAAGCAGGAAGTGCTGAAGATGGCTGGCCGATTGCTCGGTAGTCCGACGCTTTATCGAGGCACGGTGAAGTCACTCGAGGGCGCGTTGCGTCGCTTGCCCAACTTCATGCTCTACAACCCGCTCAATATCTGGGGCAAACAGCGCGATCTGCCGCACGTGCCGCACACCACGTTCCATGCGTGGTACCGGAAAAACCGCAAGGGAGGCGGCGATGGCGGATCGTGAGGCGTTTCTCGCGCGCGTGCGCGCCGCGCAGCCCGCGCACGAACCGCTGCCCGAGGTGCCGCTGTTCGACGCGCCCGCCGGCGATCTGCGCGAGCGCTTTGGCGCCGCGCTCAAACTGATGGGCGGCAGCGAAACGCAGGTGCAAAGCGCGGCCGACGTGCGCGCCATGATTTTGCGCCGCTTTGGCAGCGAGGCGCGCATCGCGTCGGCGACGCCGGAGGTGCAGGGTACGCGCGAGATCAGCGCCGCCACGAAACCGGCCTCGCTCGAAGACGTCGACGTGGGCGTGGTGCGCGCGCGCTTCGGTGTGGCGGAAACGGGCTCGTTGTGGCTGAGCGAGCGCGAATATGTGGTGAACGCGCTTGGCTATATCGTGCAGCATCTCGTGGTGCTGCTCGATCCTGCGCAACTAGTGGCGGGCTTGCAGGACGCGTACCGGCGCGACGATTTTCGCGGCGCGCGCTACGCGGCGCTCGTCACGGGGCCGTCCGCGACGGCCGATATCGAAGGCGTGCTGATTCAGGGTGCACAAGGGGTGAGGTCGTTGACGGTGGTGTGGCTGCCGGCGCCGTGACGGTCGCACGCCATGGTCATCCACGTCCTTCTGCTGAGCGGCTTTCTGCTGGCGAGTATCGCGCTCGTCCAGGCGGTGAGCCTGCGCTGGTCGATTTCCGAATCGGTTTTGCTTGCCGCGTGGGGTTTCACGCTCGGCGGCATCTATCTCGTGAGCGGTGAGGCCTGGCCTGCGCTCTCCGCGAACTTCGTGATACCCGCGCTGGCGCCTCGGCTGCCGCCCGAGGCGTACTTGTGGATCTTCCTGCCGCCGCTGCTATTTCAGGCCGCGCTCAGCGTGAACGTGCGCGAAATGCTCGGCGACGCCGCGCCCATTCTGCTGCTCGCCGTGGTGGCCGTGTTTGTCGCGACCGGCGTGGTGGGCGGCGCGGTCCGGCTCACGGGCCTGGGTCCGCTCGCCGACGGCCTCCTGCTCGGCGCGATGATCGCGACGACCGATCCTTCGGCCGTGCTGGCCGTATTCCGCGAAGTGGGCGCGCCCGAGCGGCTCGTGCGCCTCGTGGAAGGCGAGAGCCTGCTCAACGACGCGGCCGCCATTGCCATTGCCGGCGTGCTGATCGCGGCGATCACGGGCGATGCCGCCAACGTGTCGGCCACGGCCGCGCTGCGCGCGTTCGGAATCGCGCTCGGCGGCGGCCTTCTGGTCGGCGCGCTGGCCGGGCGCGTGTTCGCGTGGCTGTTGCCGTTGCTGGGCGGGGAAGGCAAGGCCGAGATTTCGCTCAGTTTCGCGCTGCCGTATCCGCTGTATCTCTTCGCTGACCAGATGTTGCACGTCTCGGGCGTGGTGGCCGTGGTCGCGGCGGGGCTCGTCATTAGCGGCCTGGGGAGCACGCGCCTGTCGCCCGTGAACTGGAAGCATCTGCAACTGATCTGGGAGCAGATCGCGGCCATGGCGGGCGCGGCGATCTTTCTGCTCGCGGCCATGCAGATTCCGGCCACGCTGCGCAACGCGCAGTGGATCGATCTCGTCGCGCTCGCCGTGGTGGTGGTGGCGGCTTTCGTGGCGCGGGTCGTCGTGGTGTTCGGCATGCTTCCGCTCCTGAGCCGCCTGCGGCTCACCGAGCCGGTCAGCGCCGCCTACAAGCTCGTGATTGCCTGGGGCGGGCTGCGCGGCGCGGTGACACTCGTGCTCGCGCTCGGCCTCGCGCAGGACACGGCGCTGCCCGATTCCACACGCCGTTTCGTCGCGATTCTCGCGACGGGCTTCGTGCTCGTGAGCCTGATCGTGAACGGCACGTCGCTCAAGCTGCTGATCCGCCGGCTGCGCCTCGATCTGCTTTCGCCGCAGGAGCAGGCGCTGCAGACGAAGGCGGTGCAGCTTTCGTCGATCGGCGTATCCGAGCGCGTGCATATGGCGGCGCGCACCTTTCACATTCCCGACGCGATCGCCGATGAGGCCTGTCACACGTTCCGGCAGAGCGTGTATATCAGCGCTACTGTGATCGATATCGAAGCCGCGCTTTCCGACCGCGAGCGTCTCGTCATCGGCCTCGTTACTCTCGCGGCGAAGGAGCGCGACCTGATTCCGCAGTATGGCAGCGGCATCATCACGATCCGCAATCTCGACGCCATGATGCGCAACACCGACGCCATGATCGAAGAGGCGCGCGCGGGCGGGCGCCTCGGCTATCAGCGCGCCGCGGCGAAAATCCTCGCGGATACGCCGGGCATGCGCGTCGCGCGCATTCTCTATCGCTGGCTGCGCGTGCAGCAGCCATATGTCGACGCGCTCGCCGATCGCTTCGAACTCCTGATGTGTCGGCGGGTGGTGCTGCATCAGCTGATCGTGTTCAACGACCGCAGCCTCACGCCGCTGCTAGGCGAGCGTCTTGCGGCGCTGCTCAAGACGATATTGAAGGCTCGCATCGAGAAGGCCGAGCATGGGCTTGCGGACGTGCGCCAGTGTTTCGGCGAGGCGGCGGACGTGCTCGAGCGGCGCATGCTGCTGCTCTACGCGCTGCGCGAAGGGCGTGAGCGCGTACAGGCCATGTACGAAGACCGCTCCATTTCGAAAGAGATCTACGACTCGATCCGGCGTGAACTGGACGCCGCGTGGAAGCTCGCGGTGCCGCGGGCGCATCCGGATCTGGTGCCGGGCGAGACGGAAGCGAAGGCGATTCATACGCGCATCGACGCATTGAACGTCGGCGGCGCCAAAGCGCACACAGAGCCCGCAGCACCCGCAGCGCCCTCGGTGCCCGTAGCGGCGCACAGCGATACGCCAGCACAGGTGGAAAACGCCGCCGCCGAAGAACGGAGGCCGTCGCCGTGACCGAAATTCAGCAGGCCTTGCTCGTATTCGCGCTGCTGCTCGGGGGCACGGGCCTCGGCGTCATGCTGCGGCCGTTCCTGCCCGAGGAGCATCGCAAGCATGAAACCGTGCAACTCGTGCAACTCGTGATCGGCATGCTGGTGACGTTTGCGGCGCTCGTGCTGAGCCTGCTCACCGCGTCGGCGAAATCGAGCTTCGATACGGCGACCAACGACATGCGCGCCTACGCCGCCGACCTGATCCAACTCGATCAACGCTTGCGCGATTACGGCCCCGACGCGGCGGCGGCGCGCACCTTGCTGCGCGCCTATACGGCAAGCGCCATTGCCTCGACCTGGACGCAGGAAAAGCCGCCGCCGGGCAACTACTATCCGCATGATCCGGACGTCGACAATGACGAACTCGAAAGCCGGCCGCTCGGCGCGCTGCTCGATTCGGTAGGGCACGAAATCGAAACGCTCGCGCCACACGATGCCTACCACCAGGCGCTCGTGAGCCCGCTCTCGCAGATGTTCGACCGCGTGACCGATACGCGCTGGCGTCTCATCGAAGAGGCGCATGGCACGATCTCGCGGCCGTTCTTCACGATGCTCGCGCTCTGGCTGGTCCTGATCTTTCTGAGCTTCGGGCTCGTCGCGCCGCACAACGCGCTCGCGATCGTGCTGATCGTGCTGGGCGCGGTGTCCATTTCGTCGGCGGTCTATGTGATCGCCGATCTCGATACGCCGTTCACGGGGCAGATCGTGATACCGAGCGATTCGATGCGCGACGCGCTCGCGCACATGAATTCGCCGGCCACGTAGCGACGTGAGCGAGGCATTGCGCTAGACTCGCGCGACGTGACGCGTACAGGAAAGGAGATTCGCAATGTTGCGCAAGACGCTCAATGCTTCGCGGCTGCAGGAGGAAGTGCATCGGCGCATCCACCGGCTGCAGGAGGTGGTCGACGACGGCGTGAAGATCGGCGTGCCGCGCCCGCAATTGCAAGCGCCCGATCGCAGCGGCTGCAACTGGACGATGCAGCACTTTCACAACGCGGCCGGTTTCGAAGCGAGCGTGGCGCGCGTGCTGGAGCAGGTGCGCTCCGAGTACAACCTCGCGCAGACACAGGATGAAGCCGTAGAGGAAGACGCAGGCGAGGCGCCCGACGCGCGCGATCCGTTCGGTGGAGCGAAGCGCGCTGCCGCGGAGAATCCGTTTGGCGCATCGAAAACCGCTTCGGCTGCCAACCCGTTTGGCGACGCGAGGCCGGCGGGCAAGCCGGATCCGTTCGGGAGTGCCACGCCGGCGAGCGAGGAAGCACCGCCCGCCAAGGGCAAGCGGCCCGCGAATCCTTTCGGCGATTGATCGATACGCGGCGCGCCGTCCAACTCGCGCGGCACGCACGGCGCAATGTTCAGCTTTCTTCCGCGGCAGCCTTGCGCGTGCGGCGTGCACGCGAGGGCGCTTTCCTGGCAGCGGGCTCGGCTGGCGCTGCGGCAGCGCTCGGCGGTTCGTCCGCGGCGCTGGGCGCCGTTTCGGCTGCCTTCTTCGACGTCCTCTTGCGCGCGGGGCTCTTGCGCGCAGTCGTCTTGCGCGCTCGCGCGGGAGCGGGCGCTGCGGTCTCGACCTCGGCAGCCGGTTCGGGCGTCTCGTGTGCCTCTTGCGGCGCGTGGGTGCGCCCGTTCGCGTCGAAAGGCTCGGCGAAGAAGGGCAGCGCCGCTTCGTGCCCATGCGCTGCGTGCACAGGCACTTCGACAGGCTCGAACGGAATCTCGCTTTGCGTCTCGACCGATTGCTCGACTGACTGCTCGACAGCGGCTTCGCGCGCGTGCTCCGCGCCGCTGCCGCGGCCATTGCGACGGCCTTTGCGCCTGCCGCGCGGCTCCTCGGTGCGCGGCTGCGGGCTTTCCGGCGCCGGCGCGCTGGCGGCAGCAGCCGGGAGGGGCGGCGGGTTCAGCCGCGACACCCACGTTCCCGACTTGTCGTCGCGGCCCACTTCGAGCAGGCCGCGCGACTGCGCCTCTTCGAGCAGATTGCCGAATGCGCGGAAGCCGTAGCGCGTTTCGTTGAAGTCGGGCCGGCGCCGCTTGATGGCGCTCTTGAGCACCGAGGCCCAGATCTTGCCGCTTTCGCCACGCTCCAGGATGAGCGCGTCGAGCGTTTCGATTGCGAAGCCAACGGCCTTCGACCTGCGCTCGTCGCCGTCCTGTTTCGGCTGGCGCTCTTCGCCGCCCTGGCGTTTCGCGGCGCTGCCGTCCTTGTTCTTGCCTTTGCCTTGCGCCTGCTGATCGCGCACGAGGTCGCGCACCAGGTCGTCATAGAAGATGAACTCGTCGCAATTGGCGACGAGCAGGTCGGAGGTGGAGTGCTTCACACCCACGCCGATCACCTTCTTGGCGTTTTCGCGCAGCTTCGAGACGAGCGGCGAAAAGTCGGAGTCGCCGCTCACGATCACGAAGGTGTCCACGTGCGACTTCGTATAGCAGAGATCGAGCGCGTCCACGACGAGGCGGATATCGGCCGAGTTCTTGCCAGACTGCCGCACGTGCGGAATCTCGATCAGCTCGAAGCTCGCCTCGTGCATCGCGGCCTTGAAGCCCTTGTAGCGCTCCCAGTCGCAATAGGCCTTCTTCACGACGATGCTGCCCTTGAGCAAGAGCCGCTCCAGCACGGGCTGGATATCGAAGCGGTCGATCTTCGCGTCGCGCACGCCGAGCGCGACGTTCTCGAAGTCGCAGAACACCGCCATGCTGATGTTTTCCTGTGGGGAGGCCATGTGATTGATTCGTTCCATCTACCGTTTGAATTCACATGATAGCCGGTTGCTCCGCGACGGTCCGGGAATCGCTATAGCGGGGCCTCATCCCGTGAACCAGTTCGTTGTGTGCGCAAGCATGATTCCTTGACGCTATTTTCGAACGTCCGGTCGTAAAACCGCGTTTTTTCATGTAAGCGTCACAAAGGATTCGTAAGCTTGCGCCGCCCTGGTACTACGCATCGACAGGGTGCAGAAAGCCGCAAGCGCTCCCAGGCCCCATAGCGGCAAAAAACCAAAAACGACTCGACACACAGAGGACCTCCCATGGCTGTTCGCTTCACCGGCAAGATCGGCGCGCGCTTTTCCGCGTCGCTTGTTTCCATCTTTGCTGCGCTGTTCGTTTCGCTCTTCGTGAGCGCATGCGGCCCGTCGGGCAGCAGCCCGTCGACGGCGGGCACCGTGCAGGCAATCAAGCACGTCTTCATCATCACGCTCGAAAACGAGAACTACACAACGACCTTCGGCGCGAACACGAAGGCGCCGTATCTCGCGACGACGCTCGCCGCGCAGGGTGCGCTCGTGCAGCAGTACTACGGCACGGGTCACGTGAGCCTCGACAACTACATCTCGATGATCAGCGGCCAGTCGCCCACGCTGCAAACCGATAACGACTGCACGACCTATGAGGATTTCAACCTCACGGGCATGACCCCGGACGGTCAGGCGATCGGCACCGGCTGCGTGTATCCGTCGAGCGTGAAGACGATTGCGGACCAGCTCACGGCGGCGCACTACACGTGGAAGGGTTACGAAGGCGACATGGGCAACGACCCGGCGCGCGAATCGGCCACCTGCGGCCATCCGGCGCTCGGCACCACCGACCTGACGAACACCCAGGAAGCGCCGAACGCGACAACCCCGGCCGGCGACTCGTACGCCACGCGCCACAACCCGTTCATGTACTTCCACTCGATCATTGACTCGACGGACTGCGGCAACAACGTGGTGAACCTGGACAAGCTCACGACCGACCTGCAGAAGGTGTCGACCACGGCGAACTTCAACTTCATCACGCCGAGCACCTGTGACGACGGCCACGACTCGCCGTGCGCGAACGGCGCGACGGGCGGCCTCGTTTCGGCCGACGCGTTCCTGCAGAAGTGGGTGCCCATCATCACGGCGTCGCCGGCGTTCCAGCAGGACGGCCTGCTCATCATCAACTTCGATGAAAGCAGCTACGCGCAGGTGACGATGCCGAACGCGAGCGAAGTGGACTTCACGTTCGCGGGCGATACCTGCTGCGGCCAGCAGGAAGGCCCGAACCTCGGCACGTTCCCGCAAAGCGCGGCGATGGGCACGGTGCCCGCAGCGTATCTGTCGAAGCTCGGCATCAACGCGCCGGGCCTGACGGGCAACATCAACCTCGTACTCAACAAGCAAAGCTACGGCGGCGACCGCACCGGCGCGGTGATGATCTCGAAGTTCATCAAGCCGGGCACGGTCTCGACGGTGCCGTACAACCATTATTCGATGCTCAAGAGCATTGAGGACATGTTCGGGCTCGGCTACCTCGGCTACGCGGGGCAGTCTGGCCTCGCGAGCTTCGGCAAGGACATCTTCACGAATCTCTAAGCCGATGACCGTTCTTTTCGCAAGCCACACGGCGCGCCGCGCCGTGACCGCTGCGCTCGCCGTCACCGCTGCCGCGGTGGCGGCGTTTTCCGTATCCAGGGCGGATGCGGCGCAGCCTGTTACCGTGGCCCCTACAAAGCAGAGCGCCCCGAGCGTTCCCTATAGCGACGTCGCGGCGCTCGGCAAGCTGATCTTCAACGACCCCGCGCTTTCGGCATCGGGGCGTATGTCGTGCGCGAGCTGCCATAGTCCCGCGCATGCCTATGGTCCGCCCAACGGCCTCGCCGCGCAGTTCGGCGGTCCCGACCTGCGCTCGCAGGGCACGCGCGCGGTGCCCACGCTTGCTTACGTGCTCAACCGTACGCCGGTGTGGACGCACGTGCAGGCCGCGAGCATCTACGAGCGGCTCACGGATGCGGATAGCCCGCCGTCCGGCGGCTTCGCGTGGGATGGGCGCTTCAACACGCTGCACGACCAGGCGCTGTTCCCGCTTTTCAACGCGAACGAAATGGCCAATCGCGACGCGGGCGAAGTGGTCGCGAAACTCGAGCGCGCGCCCTACGCGGCACGTTTCAAACAGGTGTTCGGCGAGACGATTTTCGTCTCGAAGGACACGGCGCTGCGCCAGGCGATGGCCGCCGTGGAGCGTTACGAACTCGAGGATCCGGGCTTCCGTCCGTACACGAGCAAGTTCGACGCGTATCTCGACGGCCGGGCGCAACTCACCGCAAGCGAAATGCGCGGCAAGAAGCTGTTCGACGATCCGAACAGCGGCAACTGTGCGTCGTGCCATATCGATCAGCCGGGCGCGAACGGCGCGCATCCGCTCTTCACCGACTTCCAGTTCGAGGCGCTCGGCGTGCCGCGCAACCCCGAGCTGCGCGCGAACCGCGATCCGAAGTACTACGACGAAGGCCTGTGCGGCCCGGTTCGCACGGACGTGGCGAAGAACCGCCTGTACTGCGGGCTCTTCAAGACGCCGACGCTGCGCAACGTCGCCACGCGCCAGGTGTTCTTCCACAATGGGCGCTTCCATACGCTGCGCGACGCGCTGCGCTTTTACGTGGAGCGCGACACGAATCCGGCGAAGTGGTATTCGAAAGATGCGCGCGGCCATGTGGTGAAGTTCGACGACTTGCCGCCGGAACTGCGCGCCAACATCGATACGGTGGACGAGCCGCTCACGCGCAAAGAAGGCGGCCGCCCGGCATGGAATGCAAACGATATCGACGACGTGGTCGCCTTTCTGAAGACGCTGAACGACGGCTATCTTCAGACGCCTGCCAATTCCATCGCCCCGCCGACCGCCACGCTGACGAAGCGTTAAGCCCCCTGCGCCACGTAGCCGAGCAGGGCGCTCACGGCGTCGGCCTCGCGGCGCACGGCACGCCCGTTCGGGCCATCGGGCGTAGCGTCGAAGCCGCCTGTGGCGCCCAGCGCCGTGAGCACGCCGCAGAGCTTGCCGGTGTGATCGAAGAGCGGGGCCGAAACGGCGCTGATGCCCTTGAGATTCGTATCGCGCACGCTCGCGCAGCGCGCCGTCTGCACGTCGCGGCGCAGCGTGCCGATCGGGTCGCTCGTGCTCAGTTGCGCGCGCAACGATGCGTCGGCGTGCGCGAGTTCTTCTTCGGCTTGCGCGAGCACGCGCGTGTCGTCGAGCAGGCCGAGGAAGACGCGGCCCGTTGACGACCATAACAGCGACATCACCGATCCCACCCGCACGTTGACCGTCACGGGCAGTCCCGGCTCCTCGAAGCGGATGATCGTGGGCCCCTTGTTGCCCATCACCGCGACGAACGACGTCACTTCGAGCGTCTCGCGCAGGCGCACGAGCGCGGGCTCCGCGATGCGCACCGGATCGGCCTGGCGCATGGCGGCCACGCCAATCATCATCGCCTCGACGCCGAGCAGATACTGCTGCGTGGTGGTGTCCTGCGCGACGAGACCTTCC
Source organism: Paraburkholderia flagellata (assembly GCF_021390645.1). Taxonomy (GTDB): domain Bacteria; phylum Pseudomonadota; class Gammaproteobacteria; order Burkholderiales; family Burkholderiaceae; genus Paraburkholderia; species Paraburkholderia flagellata. The sequence goes on along the minus strand of NZ_JAJEJT010000001.1, from coordinate 2,004,886 downwards.
TCGATCAGGCTCACGAGATAGCGGTGCACCTTCGCGGGACTCTCGCCCACGCAGGCGGCGAGACCCGATAGGCTCGCACGGCCGCCCAGGCGCGCGAGACCCTTCAGCACGGCCATGCCCGTTTGCGCGGACTGCACGCGCTGGCGGCGTTCGCGCGGCGCGGCGGCGGCTTTCATCTCTTGCGCGTCCGTGGTGGCCGCTGCGGCCTCGGCGGCTTTGGCCGCGGGGCGGCGGGGAGTGGTTTTCCTGCTTTCCATGCTGGGCGGGGACGCGGGGGAATCGGTTGGGTTCACGGGGGATTTTAGGGCGCGTAGGCGCGGCACAGTGCCGGCCTTGCTTGCACGTTAACCCCAATCTCGTGATTACGCAATGCGTACTAGAGTTACGCAAAACGTAACGCATGCAGGTTGCAGGAGACGCACATGAGCGAGACACCTTCCCAGTCAACGGGCCGCTGCCCGTTTCCCCACGCAGCAGGCGAGGCGCCCAGCGCCGCGCCGCGCTGCCCGGTCAGCGCCAACGCCGCCGCATTCGATCCTTTCAGCGACGGCTATCAGCAGGACCCACCCGAGTACGTGCGCTGGGCTCGCGAGCAGGAGCCCGTGTTCTACAGCCCGCAACTCGGCTACTGGGTGGTCACGCGCTACGCCGACATCAAGGCAATCTTCCGCGACAACCTCACGTTCTCGCCGTCCATCGCGCTCGAAAAGATCACGCCCACGGGCCCGGAGGCGAACGCGGTACTGGAGTCGTACGGCTACGCCATGAACCGCACGCTCGTGAACGAGGACGAGCCTGCCCACATGCCGCGCCGCCGCGTGCTGATGGAGCCGTTCACGCCCGAACATCTCAAGCACCACGAACCGATGGTGCGGCGCCTCACGCGCGAATACGTGGACCGCTTCATCGACGCAGGCCGAGCCGATCTCGTCGACGAGATGCTCTGGGAAGTGCCGCTCACCGTAGCGCTGCATTTTCTGGGCGTGCCTGAAGAGGACATGGATCTACTGCGCAAGTATTCGATCGCGCACACGGTCAATACGTGGGGCCGGCCGCGCCCCGAAGAGCAGGTCGAAGTCGCGCACGCGGTGGGCAACTTCTGGCAGTTCGCGGGCAAGGTGCTCGACAAGATGCGCCAGAACCCGGATGGCCCGGGCTGGATGCAGTACGGCATTCGCAAGCAGAAGACACATCCGGAAGTCGTCACGGACTCCTATCTGCATTCAATGATGATGGCCGGCATCGTGGCCGCACACGAGACCACGGCCAATGCCACAGCCAACGCGATGAAGTTGCTGCTGCAGCACCCGAACGCGTGGCGCGAAATCTGCGAAGACCCGAGCCTCATTCCGAACGCCGTGGAGGAGTGCCTGCGCCATAACGGTTCGGTGGCGGCCTGGCGGCGCCTCGCGACCAAGGACGTGCAGATTGGCGGCATCGACATTCCGGCGGGCTCGAAGCTGCTCATCGTGACGTCGTCCGCGAATCACGACGAGCGTCATTTCGCGGACGCCGACCTGTTCGACATTCGCCGCGACAACGCAAGCGATCACGTCACGTTCGGCTATGGATCGCACCAGTGCATGGGCAAGAATCTCGCGCGCATGGAGATGCAGATCTTCCTCGAAGAGTTCACGCGCCGCTTGCCGCACATGCGTCTGGCCGAGCAGACGTTCAGCTACGTGCCCAACACTTCGTTCCGGGGTCCTGAGCATCTGCGCGTGGAATGGGACCCCGTGCAGAACCCGGAACGCACGAATGCGGCGCTGCTCGGTGCGCATGTGCCGGTGCGCATCGGCGAGCCTTCGGCGCACGCGCTTTCGCGGCCTGTGGTGGTCGAGCGTGTGGACGCCGTGGCCGAAGGTATCGTCCGTTTGCGTCTCGTGGCGCCGGACGGCGGCGCGCTGCCGCGTTGGGCGCCGGGCGCGCATATCGACGTGGAATGCGGCGACACCGGCATCTCGCGGCAGTACTCGCTGTGCTCGGACCCCGCCGACGCGGGCGCATTCGAGATCGCCGTGCTGCGCGAAACGCAAAGCCGCGGCGGTTCGGCCTGGGTGCACGACACGCTGCGCGCAGGCATGCGCCTGAAGATTCGCGGCCCCCGTAATCACTTCCGGCTCGACGAGGAAGGACGCCGCGCGATCTTCATTGCCGGCGGCATCGGCATCACGCCGGTGAGCGCCATGGCGCGCCGCGCGCGCGAACTGGGCATCGACTACGAATTGCACTATAGCGGCCGCTCGCGCAAGACGATGGCGCTTGCCGATGAACTCGCGCAACTGCATGGCGAACGTCTGCATATGCACGTATCGGAAGAAGGCACGCGCAACGATTTCGCCGCGCTGCGCGTGGACGAACACACGCGCGTCTACGCCTGCGGTCCCGCGCGCATGCTCGAAGCGCTCGAAGCGTGCAGCGAGGCGTGGCCCGAAGACGCGTTGCGCGTGGAGCATTTCGCCGCGAGCGGCGGCAAGCTCGACCCCTCGCAGGAACAGGCATTCGAAGTCGAGTTGAAAGACTCGGGGCTCGTGCTTAACGTGGGCGCCGACCAGACCGTGCTCGACGCCCTGCGCCGCGCGAACATCGACGTGCAAAGCGACTGCGAAGAAGGTTTGTGCGGCTCGTGCGAGGTGCGCGTGCTGGCGGGCGAGATTGATCACCGCGACGTGGTGCTCACGCGCGCCGAGCGCGACACGCAAACGCGCATGATGACCTGCTGCTCGCGCGCGAAAAGCGGGCGGCTGATACTCGAACTCTAGTCGCCGCAGTGCGATCGAGACGATAGAACAATGATTGGAGACACAACATGAGCAAGGCGGTGGAGGTTACCGGCATCATCGACGAGAGCCGGTTCGGGCCGTATCAGTTACTCGTGGTCACGCTGTGCGCGCTATGCCTCGTGATGGATGGGTTCGACGTCCAGGCGATGGGCTATGTGGCGCCGGTGGTGATCCGCGAGTGGGGCATTGCGAAAGAAACGCTCTCGCCGGTGTTCGGCGCGGGCCTCTTCGGCATGCTGGTGGGCTCGCTCACGTTCAGCACGCTCGCCGACAAGATCGGCCGCCGCCCCGTGCTCATCGGCGCGACGCTGTTCTTTTCCGCGTGCATGGTCGCCACGGGCTTCGCGCATTCGATCACGGAACTGGTGGCCTGGCGCTTCGTCGCGGGTCTTGGCCTTGGCTGCATCATGCCGAACGCGATGGCGCTCGCGGGCGAGTACAGCCCGCGCCGCATGCGCGTCACGCTCATGATGATCGTCTCGTGCGGCTTTACGCTGGGCGGCGTGGTGGGCGGGCTCATCACCGCGGCGCTGATTCCGGCGTTCGGCTGGCGCGCCGTGTTCTTCGTGGGCGGGGCGATTCCGCTCGTGCTCGGCGTGCTGATGTGGCTCGCGCTGCCGGAGTCGATCCAGTTCCTGCTGTTTCGCGGCCGCGGCGAGCAAAACGAGGCGCGCGTGCGCCGCAATCTGTCCCGCGTGGCGCCTGCACTGCAACTGCCAACTGGCGTGCAGTTCACGACCGCGGAAACGCGCTCGCGCGGCGTGCCGTTCGTCGAACTGTTCAAGGAAGGGCGCGCGCGCGTGACCATGCTGCTCTGGGTCGTGAACTTCGCGAACCTGCTCGCCATGTATTTCCTCTCGAACTGGTTGCCGACCGTGATCCGCGACGCCGGCTATTCGACCCAGACCGCCGTGTTCGCAGGCACCGCGCTGTGGGGCGGCGGCGTGATCGGCACGCTGCTGCTCGGGCGCGTCATCGACAGGGCGGGCTTTACGCGCGTGCTCGCCACGACGTTCCTGATCGCCATCGTCTCGACGGCGGCGATCGGCAACCCGGCCGTGATGGTCTCGGTGGCCGCGATGTTCGTCGCGATCTTTATCACGGGCTTCACGATCATCGGCGGGCAGCCGGCGCTCAACGCACTCGCCGCGACCTACTACCCGACCTCGCTGCGCTCGACCGGCATCGGCTGGAGCCTCGGCGTGGGGCGTATCGGCTCGGTCGTCGGCCCGGTGCTGGGCGGCGCGCTCCTGCACCTGCAATGGTCGTCATCGTCGCTCTTTCTCGCAGCGGCCGTGCCGGCCTGCGTCTCGCTCGCGGGCATCGTGGCGATTCATCGGGCGAATAGCGCCGCTAAGGGCACGATGGGAGGCGAGCGTGCGGCGGCGCAGATGGAGTGATTGGCGGCAGCGCCTGCGTCTGGCCGCGCTGGCGGCCGCGCGGCGCCCGCACGGGCACGGCGGTGACGGCGTGTGGGCTGCGCCCGCGAGCCTGTGCGCGGATCGCGCCGCCGCGACCGCGCGCAGACGCCTCGCCCGCGTTACCGGTGGGCACTGAGCGCCCGTGCGGACCGAGGCGGCAATCGCCTCGAAGCCCCGGCCATCGGGGTGAATTCCGACTTCTCGGCAGACGAATGCCGGCTTTATCGAAAACGAATTGTTGGCAGGCCGCGCCTGAACCACACTGATACCTGTCGCGATGCGGCGTGCCAAGGCGCGCCGTACGCAGTCAAAGAGCAACGACGGGAGGTGGCAGTGGTGAGGCGAGCGGCGCGCAAGATCAGCGATATTGCGCGGCACTGGGCGGAGGTGTCGCCCGAGGCCGTCGCGATTCGCGAAGAAACAAGGGTGACGAGCTTCGGGCAACTCTGGAGTGACGTTGGGCAGGCGCAGCGGTTTTTGCGCGAGCAGGGCGTGGACGTGGGCGATCGCGTGCTCATCGTGGCCGAAAACTGCTCGGCCGTGGTGACGCTGCTGTTCGCGCTTTCGGAAATCGGCGCGTGGCCGGCCGTGGTCAACGCGCGGCTTTCGGAGCGCGAGATTGAGGCGATCCGCGCGCATTGCGGGCCGCGTCTCATGCTGTTTACGCACGGTGCGTCGCCTGACGCGCTGCGTCACGGCGTGCGCTATCGCGCGCGCGAAATCGCACCCGCCGGACTCGGGCCGCTCATGATGGCCGCACCCGACACCCACGCCGTGCGCGAGGCCGAAGCGCTCGCGCACGAGGTCGCGGTGCTCATCTATACGTCGGGCACGACGGGCCAGCCCAAGGGCGTGATGGCCACGCATCGCGGCTTGCTGCATTTCGCGCATGTCTCGGCCACGTCGCGCGACATGACGCAGGCGGACTGCGCGTACGCGGTCATGCCGATGTCGCATATCTTCGGCCTCGCCACGCTTCTGCTCGCCACCTTCGAGGCGGGCGCGAGCCTGCATCTCGCGGCGCGCTTTTCGGCGGAGGAGGTCGTGAAGGCGCTCGGCGCTGCCGAAATCTCCATTCTTCAGGGCGTGCCTACGCTCTTCACGCGCATCGTCGCCTATGTGCGTGAGCATGGCGGTACCGTGCACGCGCCGCGTCTGCGCTACCTCTATACGGGCGGCGGTCCGCTCGATCCCACGCTCAAGCAGCAGGTCGAAACGCTCTTCGGCATGCCGCTGCATCACGGCTACGGCATGACCGAGTACGCGGGCTCGCTCTTCATCACGCGCATGGAGCGTCCGCGCAAGGACGTCTCCGCAGGCGAGATCGTCGAGGGCGCCGAGTTGCGCGTGGTCGGGCACGACGGCGAGGATGCGCCGCGCGGCGAAGCGGGTGAACTGTGGGTGCGAGGCCCCGGCGTCATGCATGGCTACTATCGCGAGCCGGGACTGACCGCCGAAGTGCTCGACGCGCAAGGCTGGCTCAAGACCGGCGATCTCGGGCGGCTCGACGCAGACGGCGCGCTCTTCATCGTGGGGCGCTCGAAGGATCTCATCATCCGCTCGGGCTTCAACGTCTATCCCATCGAGGTCGAGTCGGTCATCAACACCTATGAGTCGGTGCGTCAGAGCGCGGTGGTGGGGCGGCGCGACGCCGATGGCAACGAGGAAGTCGTGGCCTTCGTGGAAGCGAAGGAGGGCGCGACGATCGACTCAGCCGATCTCGCACACTACCTGAGCGAGCGGCTCTCGGCCTACAAGCGGCCCTCGGAAATCGTGACCATCGACATGATCCCGACCACGGCGAGCGGCAAGCTGCAAAAGCAGCCGCTGCGCGAAATGGCCAAACGCGCCACGCGCGCTCGCTGAGCATTCCTGATTTTTTCCTTCTCACGGGCGGCGCCGTGCCGCCCGATCAACGATTGCAGGGCATACACCATGATTCGCGACCAGGAAACGATGAACGTTCTGCTCGACAACGTCGCGCGCTTCGTGCGAGAGCGTCTCGTGCCGAACGAAGAGCGCGTAGCCGAAACGGATGAGATTCCGGCCGATATCGTCGACGACATGAAGGCCATGGGCCTTTTTGGCCTGACCATACCGGAGCAATACGGCGGCCTCGATCTCACGATGGAAGAAGAGGTGCTCGTGATGTTCGAACTGGGCAAGACCTCGCCAGCATTTCGCTCGATCATCGGCACGACGGTGGGCATCGGCTCGCAGGGCATCGTGATCGACGGCACCGAAGAGCAAAAGGCCACGTGGCTGCCAAAGCTTGCAAGCGGCGAGATCATCGCAAGCTTCGCGCTCACGGAGCCGGGCGCTGGCTCTGACGCCGCATCGATCAAGACACGCGCCGAGCGGCGCGGCGACCATTACGTCGTGAACGGCACCAAACGGTTCATCACGAATGCGCCGCAGGCCGGCATGTTCACGTTGATGGCGCGCACCAACCCCGACGAACCGCGCGCGGGCGGCATCACCTCGTTCATCGTCGATGCGAAAACGCCGGGCATCAGCTTCGGCAAGCGCGACAAGAAGATGGGGCAGCGCGGCGCGCATACGTGCGACGTCATCTTCGAGGACGTGAAGGTGCCCGTGGAAAACATCATCGGCGGCAAGGAGGGCGTGGGCTTCAAGACAGCGATGAAGGTGCTCGACAAGGGACGCATCCATATCGCCGCGATTTGCGTGGGCGTGGCGCAGCGCATGCTCGACGACGCGCTGCGCTACGCGATGGAGCGCGAGCAGTTCGGCGAGAAGATCGCCGAGTTCCAGCTCGTGCAAGCCATGCTCGCGGATAGCCAGACGGAACTCTATGCGGCGCGCTGCATGGTGCTCGACGCCGCGCGCCGCCGCGACGCAGGCCAGAACGTGAGTACGGAAGCCGCGTGTGCGAAACTCTTTGCATCCGAGATGTGCGGGCGTGTGGCCGACCGTGCGGTGCAGATCTTCGGCGGCGCCGGGTATATGTCCGACTATGGCATCGAGCGTTTCTTCCGCGACGTGCGCATTTTCCGTATTTACGAAGGCACGAGCCAGATCCAGCAGATCGTCATTGCGCGCAACATGATTCGCGCGGCGGGCGGCCGGTAAGCATGAGGCGCGGCGCGCAGCACGCGCGCCGCGTCATGGATTTATTCGAGTCTGCCGATGCCGTCGGCCACCAGCAGATCGACGAGCTTGCGCGCGAAAAGCGGCAGCGCGTCGCGGTCGGCCATGCAGATCTGCAGTTTGCGCACGGCCCATTCATCGGTGAGCGGCACGATCTTCAGCGACATGGTTTGCGCGTGGCGGCGCGCCGTGCCCTCGGGCAGTACACCAATGCCGATGTTCGCCTCGATCATGCGGCACGCGGCCTCGAAATTACCGATCTGGATGCGCCAGCGGATCGTGCGCTGCAAATCCGATGAGGCGCGCTTGAGGAACGAGAAAATCGCGCTTTCATCGGGCGGCCCGATGAAGTCGTAGTCGAGCGTGTCGGCAAATGCGATTTCGCTCGCTTGCGCAAGCGGGTGGCTGAGCGCCGTGACGAGCACGAGGCGGTCGCGCCGGTAGGGCAGCACCTGCAGTCCCTCGGTGCGCACATTGCCGGCCACGATGCCGATATCGATCGTACCGTCCTGCACGGCGCGCACGATGTCGGGCGAAAGACGCTCGTGAATGTCCACGTACACGTCGGGATGATTGATGAGGTAGGTGCGCAGCACGGCGGGCAGGAACTCGCTCATCGCCGTCGTGTTCGCAAACACGCGGACATGGCCCTTCACGCCCTGCGAGTACTCTTGCAGGTCTCCCGTGAGTTGCTCGAGTTGCTTGAGCACTCGCCGCGCATGCGCGAGCAGCGTCTCGCCGGGCCCCGTTAGCGTGACCCCCTGGCTCGTGCGGCTCAAGAGTTTCACGCCCACCTGTTCTTCAAGATTCTTGATGCGCGTGCTCGCCGCGGGCAGCGAAAGGTGCGCGCGTTCCGCGCCGCGTGTGAGGCTGCTCGCCTCGGCTACGTGGGTGAAGAGCTTCAGGTCGACGAGATCGAAATGCATGGGTTGACTTGCCGTGACTCCAATTTCAGCGGGTTTTCTTGCCTACGTCTGCCTGCTCGTTTGCTTGAGGGACGCGTGAAACCCTGGCGACGAGCAGACTCTGAGCATTATTGCGCCGCAGCGCAATGCACGCCATTAGCGATAGTACGGGTTAATCCTGGCCGAAACGGGCGTTCGGCATATCCAAATTGTGCAGGCGTACCCGATGCGTCAAGCTGCAACACGAACGGCACAGCTTGCCGCATAACGATTCAATTCGAATGAATGCCCGGCGCACAGCGGGCTGGAGGAGCGAAAACGATGACGACGCAACGAATGCTGGACGGTAAGGTCGTGGTGGTGACGGGGTCAGGCGGGGGCATTGGCCGCGACATCGCGCTCATGATGGCGCGCCACGGTGCGAAAGTCGTGGTGAACGACGTGGGTGCCTCGCTCACCGGCGAGGGCCACAACGACGGCCCCGCGCAGGCCGTGGTAAACGAGATCAAGTCTTTCGACGGGCAGGCCACCGCGAACACCGACAGCGTGGCCGACGCCGCAGGCGCCGGGCGCATCGTGCAGAACGCGCTGGACGTGTTCGGGCGCATCGATTGCGTGGTGAATAACGCGGGCATCCTGCGCGACCGCTTCTTCCACAAGATGAGCGAAGAAGAGTGGGACGCCGTGCTGAAGGTTCACCTCTACGGCTCGTACTATGTCTCGCGCGCCGCAGCCGACCACTTCAAGGAACAGCGCAGCGGGGCGTTCGTGCATATGACGTCCACGTCGGGCCTGATCGGCAATCTTGCGCAGGCCAACTACAGCGCGGCGAAGCTCGGCATTGCGGGCCTTTCGAAATCCATTGCACTTGATCTTGAAAAGTTCGGTGTCCGTTCGAACTGCATCGCGCCGTTCGCCTGGAGCCGCATGATCAACTCGATCAAAATCGATTCGCCGGAGCAGGAAGCGCGCGTTGCCAAGATCAAGCAGATGACGCCCGCGAAGATCGCGCCGCTCGCCGTCTACCTCGCCAGTGAGCAGGCCGCCGACGTGACGGGCCAGATTTTCGCGGTCCGCAACAACGAAATCTTCCTGATGAGTCAGCCGCGCCCCGTGCGCTCGGTGCATCGCGGCGAGGGCTGGACGCCGGAGACGATCGCCGAGCATGCCATGCCGGCGCTGCGCAAGTCGTTCCACACGCTCGATGTATCGGCCGACGTCTTCAGCTGGGACCCCGTCTGATGACGCGCGGCCCGCGCGCGGCACGCCAGGTCGATGCCGCGCAGCTCGATTTCGCGGAGTACGTGCGTGCGGGCGACACGGTTGCATGGGGCCAGTGCGGCGCCGAGCCGTGCACGCTCACCGCGATGCTGATGGCGCAGCGTAAGGTGGTAGGCGGTCGATTTCGCGTGTTCGTGGGCGCTTCGTGGTCCGAAACGCTCGACCCTGCGTATGCCGATTGCGTCGACTTCGTGGCCTATGGCGCATCGGGTACCAACCGGCGGCTCGAACGCGAGGGCGTACTCGACATCCTGCCGTGTCACTACTCGCAGTTTCGCAGCGTGCTGACTAGCGGTTCGAATCGCATCGACGTGTTGCTGCTGCAAGTCGCCCCCGCGGACGAAGCGGGCCGCTACAGCCTCTCGATTGCGCATGAATATCTCGTGCCGTTGATCGACAGTGCGCGCGTGGTGATTGCGGAGGTGAATGCGGCGGCGCCCTGGACCTATGGCGAGCGTATGTTGCGAGCCGAGGACTTCGACGCGCTGATCCACACCGACCGCGCGCCGCTGGAAGCGCCGGCTACGCAGACTGGCGACATCGAGTGGCGCATTGCAAAGCATGCCGCCTCGCTGATCGAAGACGGCGCGACGATTCAGTTCGGGCTAGGTGCCCTGCCCGAGGCGATCGTCGCGCAGTTGCACGACCGCCGCGACCTTGGCGTGCATAGCGGCACCATCGGCGACGCCGTGGTCGATCTGATCGAGGCCGGTGTGGTGACGAATGCCCGCAAGTCGCGCGATCGAGGCGTGAGCGTGGCCGGCACGATGATGGGCACGCGCAAGGTCTATACGTATGCGCACCGCAATACGCAGATTCAGTTTCGTTCCACAACCTATACGCATGATATCGACGTGCTCGGCAGCCTCGATCGTTTCGTGGCGATCAACTCGGCGCTCGAAGTCGACTTGACGGGGCAGGTCAATGCGGAGGCCGCCGGTGGCCGCTATGTCGGCGCAGTGGGCGGGGCGCTCGATTTCATGCGCGGCGCGGCGCGCTCGCCAGGGGGCGTGGCGATCATTGCGCTCGCGTCCAGCACGCGGCATGGGAGTCGCATCGTCGCGCGTCTTTCCGGACCGGTCAGCACGCCGCGCAGCGACGCGGCGGTGATCGTCACCGAGCACGGCGTGGCGGACCTGCGCGGGCTCACGCTCGCGCAGCGCGTCGAGCGCATGCTCGCCATCGCACCGCCTGAGTGGCGCGAACAGTTGGCCGCAGCGCACCATGCGCGACGGGACACGCTCGCCGCTTGACGCCGCGTAGGCGCAAGGCAAAGCGCCAGAGAAGCAGACTACATGAAAAGGAATCCGAAATGAGAAGAGCAGCGATAGTCGCACCGGTGCGCACGCCGGTTGGCACGTTCGGCGGCAGCCTGCGCCCCGTTTCCGTCGAAACGCTCGCGGCCACCGTGCTGCGCGAAACCATCGCGCGCAGCGGTGTGGATCCGGCGCGCATCGAAGACGTGGTCTTCGCGCAGTCGTACGCGAACAGCGAAACGCCTTGCATCGGCCGCTGGGCCGCGCTCGAAGCAGGGTTGCCCGTGCAGGTGCCCGGTATGCAGATCGACCGCCGTTGCGGCGGCGGCCTGCAGGCGGTCGTAACTGCCGCGATGATGGTGCAGAGCGGCGCGGCGGACGTGGTCGTGGCAGGCGGCGTGGAAAGCATGAGCAATATCGAGTACTACACGACCGATATGCGCTGGGGCGCGCGCGCTGGCTCGGTGAAGATGCACGACCGTCTCGAGCGTGGCCGCGAACGTTCGCAGCCCGAAGCGCGTTTTGGCTACATCTCGGGAATGATCGAAACGGCCGAGAACCTCGCGAAGGAGTACGGCATCACGCGCGAAGAAGCGGACGCCTATGCGGTGCGCAGCCACCAGCGCGCGGCGGCCGCATGGGAGTCGGGCCGCTTCGCGGAGGAAGTGGTGCCGGTTTCGGTGCCGCAACGCAAGGGCGACCCGCTATTGTTCGCGCGCGACGAGGGTGTGCGCGGCGACGCAAGCGAAGCGTCGCTCGCGAAGCTCAAGCCGCTCATGAAAGGCGGCACGGTGACGGCGGGCAACGCGAGCCAGCAGAACGACGCCGCAGCCGCATGCCTGATCGTCGCCGAAGATCAGCTCGACAAACTGGGCCTCACGCCGCTTGGCTATCTGACCGGTTGGGCGGCCGCCGGGTGCGACCCCGCGACGATGGGGATCGGCCCGGTGCCCGCGGTGCAAAAACTGCTGCAAAAGACCGGGCTAACCTTCGATCAACTCGATCTCGTCGAATTGAACGAGGCCTTTGCGTGCCAGGTGCTCGCGGTGCTCAAGGGCTGGGGCTGGCACGACGAATCGCGGTTGAATGTGAACGGCTCGGGCATTTCGCTCGGTCACCCGATCGGCGCGACCGGCGTGCGCATGCTGACCACGTTGCTCTACGAACTGCAGCGCCGCAAGGGCCGCTATGGCCTCGAAACGATGTGCGTGGGTGGCGGTCAGGGTATTGCAGCCATTTTTGAGCGTGCGGCGTGAGTGCAAACGCTCTGCATTCCTACTGAATATAAAAGGAGGAGACGATGCTCGATGCACTCAACGCGCAGCTATCGCGGCTGCAAGCGCACCCGTTCTATGAGCGACGTCTGCCGTGCAGCGTCGCGAGCGCGGCGGAGTTCGCCGAGCGCGTGCCGCTCATGACGCGTGCCGAACTCGTGGCGGAGATGAACCGTCCGGGCTACGGCGCGTTTGCGCCCGCCGTGCCGCCGGTTCGCGTGCACCTCACGCCGATGGGCGCTTCGCTCGTGCCGATCCTGCAGAGTGCGGCCGATCTGCGCGCGATCGAAGCCGCGTGCGGCCAGCATCTCGACGCATGCGGCATCGGCCCAGGCGACGTCTGCATGGTGACCTTCGGTTATCACCTCTTCGTTGCGGGACTTTTCTATCAGACCCAGATGGAAGCGCGAGGCGTGGCATGCATTCCGCACGGCCCGGGCGAGACGGAGCGTGCCGCGCGCGTCGCGCAGCAATGCGGCGTGACGGTGCTGGCCGGCAATCCGTCGCACGCGCTCAAGCTCATCGAAGCGGGGTGCCCGGTGCCGCGCGTGTTCTTCGCGGGCGGCGAAGCGTTCACGGGCAATGCCGCGCTTTACGCGCGAGTACGTGAAGCGATGCCGGGCACATTGCTGATCGACAGTTACTCGCTTTCCGAATGTCTGCCCGTTGCGCGTACGTTCCCCGGCGGTACGGGCGTGCATGTGTTCGATGAACTGCTGTATGCCGAAGTCATCGATCCCGACACCGGCATGCCGGTTGCCGAAGGCGAGCGTGGCGAACTCGTGCTCACGCATCTGAAGAAAGAACTGCAGCCACTCGTGCGCTACCGCACCGGCGATCTCACCGTGCTCGAACGGACCGCGCCGGTGCACGGGCGCACGGTGTCGCTGCCGCGCGTTGTGTTCGGCCGCGCCGATTCGATGGTGAAGATCAAGGGCGTGAAGGTTTATCCATCCGAGTTGAAGACTTTGCTGCTGGGCGTGGAGGGCGCGACGGGTGCATACCGGCTCGTGGTCGGCAGCAAGGAACATGGTGGCGACCATCTCACGCTACAGGTGGAAGGCGCGGTGGCGGGTTGCGTCATTGAGGCCATTGCGGAGCGCTTCAAGCGTCAGACGCTGATACATGCGGACGCGGTCGAGATTGTGGAGAAGATCGAAGGCGCGACGCTCGTAGAAGATCAACGGAGACAAACAACATGAATGCAAGCGCAACGAACACCCAGGCACCGTGGCGCCTCGTCGTAGGCGGCCACAGCTATGCGGACTTCTCGATTTCGGTGTCGCCCGCCGTCGAGCGCGCCGTCGCCGAAAATCTCGCGCCACCCACGGTCTATCTGAACGTCTTCAACGAAGACAGCATTACCGTAGGTGTGAACGAAGATCCGAACCAGGTGCTCGATCTGCTGTTCTGCCGCGCCAACGACGTAGTCGCGCGGCGGCGCGTGAGCGGCGGGGGCGCGATCTATGCGGGGCGCGGTTCGGCATTTCTCGCGTTCTATCTGCCGATCGGCCTGCCCGGCGTGCCCCAAACGGCGGCGCAGGCGTTCCCCACGATACTTGGCCACGTCGCGCAAGCGCTGCGCGATGTGTTCGGCCTGCAGGCCGCTTACCGTCCGCTCAACGATGTCGAGATCGACGGACGCAAGCTCGTGGCCACTTCGCTCAAGATCGAAGGCGGCGTGCTGACGTTCCGCATTCTGCTCAACGTAAAGGCGATCGATACGGCGATCGCGGCGCGCGCGATGCCCATGGCGCCCGAGAAGGTCAAGGACAAGAAGCACAAGGATCTCGGCTCGCGCTACACGTACCTGGAGCAGGAACTGGGTCGCGAAGTGAGCGCCGATGAATTGACCGCGTGGGTGACGGCCTGTGTTCGCCGCACGTTCGGTGAAGTGGCCCTCGAGTCCGGCGCACTCGGCAGCGAAGAACTCGTGTTCGCGCAGCAATACGAACGCGAACTCCACGAGGAAAGCTGGTTCCATGAAAAAAGCGAGGCGACGCGTTACAGCCCGATCAGCCTGACGGGAGACCGTATCGTGCGCGGACGCGAAAAGGCGCCGGCTGGGCTGATCTGGCTGAGCCTGCTCGTGCGTGACGGCACGGTGGTCAAGGCGATCGTGAATGGCGATTGGCACCCGCGTCCGCTGGCTTCGGTTGCCTGGCTCGAAGACGGGTTCACCGGACTCGCCGCCACGCGCGAGGCGTGCGCGGCGCATATCGAAGGATTTCTCGCGCGTCCCGACGTGGAGTTCGCGAGCGTCGAGCCTGTGCATCTCATCACTGCGCTCGACAAGGCGCTCGCTGAACTCGCGAACGCCGGGGTGAGCGCATGAGCGAAAAGACTTTACGGGTAGAGCAGAAGGCGGGGGTCGCGACGCTCACGTTCAATCGCCCGGAGGCCAAGAACGCGCTCAACGGCGAAATGCGGGTGGAACTGCTCGAAGCCGTGCAGCACATACGTGCCGACCGCAATGTGCGTGCGGTCATTCTGCGCGGCGCGGGCAATGACTTTTGCTCGGGCGGCGATGTACGCGGCATGAGCGTGACGAGCGCCGAGGCGGGACGCGATCGCATCGACGACTTGCATGGCTGGGTGAGCATGCTGATCGACCTCGACCGCCCGGTGATCGCGGCCGTGGATGGTGTGTGCTACGGCGCGGGTTTCAGTTTCGCACTCGCTGCCGACTTCGTGATTGCCAGCACGCGCGCACGTTTTTGCATGCCTTTCATGAAAGTCGGCCTCGTGCCCGATTGCGGGGCGTTCTATACGCTGCCGCGCGTGGTAGGACTCGCGCGCGCGAAGGACCTCGTCTTTACGGCGCGCGAGATGCGCGCTGCCGAGGCGAAGGAGATGGGCGCGGTGCTCGAAGTGGTCGAACCGGAAATGCTTCATGTACGGGCCGAGCAGATCGCGGCCAGCCTCGCGTCAGCGTCTCCCATTGCTTTCGGCCTCGCCAAGCGTGCGCTGAACCTGTCGCTTGGAAGCGACCTGCGCGCGATGCTCGAAATCGAGTCGGCGGCGCAAGGCATTGCGTTTACGACTGAATTTCATCGTGAAGCCGTGAGGCGCTTTCGCGAGAAGGCCGATCCGCTCTTCAAGTGGCCTGCCGGCGATGCCTGATCTCCCACTGAGCACACTGCCATGACGATCGACTATCACACCCTGCGTAACTGGCCGTTCAAGGACGTCGAGCAGACCTATACCGCGCGCGACGCCATGCTCTACAGCCTGGCCGTCGGATACGGCGCGAATCCCGTTGATTCGGACGACCTGGCATTCGTCTACGAAAAGGAGTTGCGCGTGCCGCCGACGCTTGCCGTCGTGCTCGGCTTTCCTGGCTTCTGGGCGCGCGACCCGCGCTCGGGCATCGACTGGGTGCGGCTTTTGCACGGCGAGCAGAGCCTCGTGATGCACAAGCCATTGCCGCCGGCCGCGACCGTCATCGGCCGTTCGCGCATCACGCGCGTGGTCGATAAAGGCGCGGGCAAAGGCGCGCTGCTCGAAATCCAGCGTAGCATTACGGACAAGGCCAGCGGCGAACTGTATGCCACCGTCACGCAACTCACGTTCTGCCGGGGCGATGGCGGCTTCAGCGAGAGCAACGGCTTGAGCGACGATGCGCCCGCGCCGCCGCCGCCGATGCCCGAGCGCGCGCCCGATCATCATTGCGATCTGCCTACGCGCCCGGAAACGGCGCTGATTTACCGCCTGTGCGGCGACGACAACGCGTTGCATGCCGACCCGCAGGTTGCACGCGCGGCGGGTTTCGAGCGGCCCATCCTGCATGGACTCGCCACGTGGGGGGTGGCCGCGCATGCCGTGCTCAAGACGCTGTGCGCCAGCGACCCGCAACGCCTCGCGGCTTTTCACGCGCGCTTTACCGCGCCGGTTTATCCGGGCGAGACGATCCGCACCGAGATGTGGCGCGACGGCAGCGAGGTGAGTTTTCGCGCGCGCGTGCTGGAACGCGATGTGCTCGTGCTCAATCATGGCCGCGCACAACTGCGCTGAACGCTATTCTGTATAACGAAGGAATCACGATTATGGCCCGTCAACCGAAACCGCTCGTGCGCTCCGATATTGCGTACAGCACGCCCGATCGTATCGTCGTACGCGGCAAGAGCCTGCCCGACGAAGTGCTCGGCCACATGAATCTCGGCGACTTCGCGTTTCTGCAACTCACCGGCAAGACCGCCACGCCGCAGCAGTCCGCGATGTTCAACGCCATCGTGATCACGCTAGTCGAGCACGGCATGACGCCCAGCGCCATCGCCGCGCGCATGACGTATGCAGGCGCGCCCGAATCGCTGCAGGCTGCCGTCGCGGCAGGGCTATGTGGACTTGGCTCGGTGTTCGTCGGCAGCATGGAAGGCGCGTGCCGCATGCTCTCCGAAACGCTGCCTTATGACGGCCACTGCGACGACCTGGAGAAACTTGCTGTCGATACGGTCGCCGCATGGCGCGCTCGCGGCACGCCGATCCCCGGGCTCGGTCATCCATTGCACAAGCCCATCGATCCCCGCACGCCGCGCCTTTTCGAACTGGCCGCGCAAAACGGCATGTCGGGGCGCTACGTGAGGCTCATGCAGTTGATTGGCGCCGAGGCCGAGCGTGCATCGGGCAAAGCCCTGCCGATCAACGCGACAGGCGCAATCGGTGCGATTTGCTGCGAATTCGGCTTTCCGTGGCGCATCGTGCGCGGCTTCGGTGTGATGGCGCGCGCGATTGGCCTGGTTGGCCATCTGCTCGAAGAAGGCGAGCGCCCCATGTCGTTCGAGTTGTGGCAGCGCGTGGAAGACGAAGCCTCCGCCCATCTGCGCGGTGAAGCGTGAGGCCAGCACGCGGCCCTGGTTGAAAGCCTCGCGCAAGGATCGCGCAGCAATGCAATGGTCGGGGGATTAACGAAAGCGAAAGGGCAGATTCGGCAAAGGCAACTTCGCGAAACTGCGTGAGCCGTTCATAGTATGGCAACTCGTCTCGCAACGGAGAAACGCCATGCCGCAATTGCAAACGCCATCGCTCAGTGCGTGGCTCGACAAGAGCGAAACACTCACCGACGACATCACCGCCTTTCCGCTGCGCGCGCTTGCCGCCACACTCGATCGCGAAGCGCCCGATAGCGCCGTGCCGCCGCTGTGGCACTGGCTCTATTTTCTGCCCGTCTCTCCGCTCGCGGAGGCGGGTCCCGATGGACACCCGAAACGCGGCGGCTTCCTGCCACCGGTCGAACTGCCGCGCCGCATGTGGGCAGGCGGCCGCCTGACCTTTCACGCGCCACTGCGCGCGGGCAGTGACGCCGCGCGCACGTCCACCATCGCGAACATCGAGGACAAAACCGGCCGTAGCGGCCGTCTCGTGTTCGTGACCGTGCAGCATCGCTACGAGAGCGGCGGGGAGTTGTGCATCGAGGAAGAGCACGACATCGTCTATCGCGACGCGCCGCAGCCCGGTGCGAGCGCGCCGAAGCCCATCGTGGCGCCGCAAGGCGAGACATGGTCGCGCACGCTCACGGCCAGCGCACTCATGCTGTTTCGCTATTCCGCGCTGACCTTCAACGGTCATCGCATTCACTACGATTTCCCGTACGTCACGCAGGAAGAGGGCTATCCGGGCCTCGTCGTGCATGGCCCGCTCATCGCCACACTGCTGCTCGACCTCGTGCACCGTGAGCGGCCCGACGCCACGATCGCGACCTTCGCGTTTCGCGCGGTACGGCCCACGTTCGCGGGCAACGCGTTCACGCTGTGCGGAAAGCTTGCGGACGACGCGCGCTCGGTCGAACTCTGGGCGAAAGACCACGACGGCTATCTGACGATGCAGGCCACCGCAACGCTGGCCTGATCGGCAACACGAACATTCATAGCGAATTCACATCGATCATGCAAACCACGCAACAAGATTCGTTCCAGGACATCCGCGAAGCCGTACGCGATCTGTGCCAGCAGTTTTCCGGCGAATATTTCCGCAAGATCGACGAGGCGCGCGGCTATCCCGAGGAATTTGTCGATGCCCTCACGAAAGCCGGCTGGCTCGCTGCGCTGATTCCTCAGGAGTACGGCGGATCGGGCCTGGGCCTGACCGAGGCATCGGTCATCATGGAGGAGATTAACCGTTCAGGCGGTAACTCGGGCGTTTGCCACGGCCAGATGTACAACATGGGCACGCTCCTGCGCCATGGCTCGGCCGAGCAAAAGCGCAAGTATCTGCCGAAGATCGCGAGCGGCGAACTGCGTCTGCAATCGATGGGCGTGACCGAGCCCACCACGGGCACCGACACCACGAAGATCAAGACCACGGCCGTGCGCAAGGGTGACCGCTACGTGATCAACGGGCAAAAGGTGTGGATTTCTCGCGTGCAGCATTCGGACCTTATGATCCTGCTTGCGCGCACCACGCCGCTCGCCGACGTGAAGAAGAAGTCCGAAGGCATGTCGATTTTCGTGGTCGATTTGCGCGAAGCCGTCGGCCATGGCCTCACCGTGCAGCCGATTCTCAACATGGTCAATCACGAGACCAACGAACTCTTCTTCGATAACCTCGAGATCCCGGCGGAAAACCTGATCGGCGAGGAGGGGATGGGTTTCAAGTACATCCTCGACGGCCTGAACGCCGAGCGCACGCTGATCGCGGCGGAATGTATCGGCGACGGCTACTGGTTCATCGACAAGGTGAGCGCCTATGCGAAGGAGCGCATCGTGTTCGGACGGCCTATCGGGCAGAACCAGGGCGTGCAGTTTCCCATCGCCCGCGCCTTCGTCAACGTCGAAGCGGCGAGCCTGATGCGCTTCGAGGCCGCGCGCCGCTTCGACGCGCACGAGGCCTGCGGCGCGCAGGCCAACATGGCAAAGCTGCTCGCCGCCGATGCCTCCTGGGAAGCCGCGAACGCCTGCCTGCAATTCCACGGCGGTTTCGGCTTCGCCTGCGAATACGATGTGGAGCGCAAGTTCCGCGAAACGCGCCTCTACCAGGTCGCGCCGATTTCGACCAACCTGATCCTCTCGTACGTGGCGGAGCATGTGCTCGGGCTGCCGCGTTCGTTCTGACCGGAGGCGCGCGCCATGAGACCACTCGACGGTATCAAGGTCGTCACGCTCGAACATGCGATTGCCGCGCCGTTCTGCACGCGCCAGCTTGCCGATCTCGGCGCGCGCGTCATCAAGATCGAGCGGCCCGGCGTGGGCGACTTCGCGCGCGGCTATGACGAGCGCGTGCATGGCCTCGCGTCGCACTTCGTGTGGACGAACCGCTCGAAGGAAAGCCTGTCGCTCGACGTGAAGCACAAGGAGGCCGCGCCGATCCTGGACATGTTGCTCGCCGATGCCGACGTGCTCGTGCAGAATCTGGCGCCTGGCGCGGCGGCGCGGCTTGGACTCAGCTACGAGGACTTGAGCGAGCGCTACCCGAAGCTGATCGTGTGCGATATCTCCGGTTACGGCGACGACGGTCCCTACCGCGATCGCAAGGCCTATGATCTGCTGATCCAGAGCGAATCGGGCTTTCTTTCCATTACGGGGTCGCCCGGCGAGCCGGCGAAGGCGGGTTGCTCGATTGCGGACATCGCTGCGGGCATGTATGCCTACTCGAACATCCTGAGCGCGTTGCTGATGCGCGGACGCACCGGCCGCGGGTGTCGCATTGATGTTTCGATGCTGGAGAGCATGGTGGAGTGGATGGGCTATCCGCTCTACTACGCGATCGACGGGCAATCGCCGCCGCCGCTCGCAGGCGCCTCGCACGCGACGATCTACCCGTATGGGCCGTTTCCCGCTGGCGACGGCAAGTCGGTGATGCTCGGCCTGCAGAACGACCGCGAATGGAAGCTCTTTTGCGAGCACGTGCTGTTGCAGCCTGAGCTTGCCGCCGACGAACGCTTTGCCGCGAATTCGCAGCGTTCGGCGCGTCGAGCGGAATTGCGCGAGCTGATCGTCGGAGCGTTTTCGAAGCTGAGCGCGGCGCAGGTCATCGAACGGCTCGATCGCGCCGGCATCGCCAATGCCCAGATGAACACGATGGCCGATGTGTGGGCGCATCCGCAACTGCAGGCGCGCGAGCGCTGGCGCGAGGTGCAGACTTCGGCGGGAACCGTCGCGGCGTTGTTGCCGCCGGGCGCACCGGGCGCATTCGATGCACGCATGGATGCCGTGCCTGCACTCGGTCAGCATACCGAATCAATTTTACGTGATCTTGGCTTTGACGCGGCGCGTATCGGTGCGTTGCGCGAAGCCGGAGCAATCTGATCGCGCCTCGCGCCTCGCAAACCGACCTCACTGAACTACGCTGCCATGACAGATCATCCCAGCCGCGCGCTCGCGGCCTTCGCCTCGCAACTGCGCTTCGATTCGATACCGCCTCATGTGATCGAGCGTACCGTCAATCTCTATGTGGACTGGCTCGGCTCCGCGCTGGGCGGCAAGGGCGCGCGACCGGTTGAGACGATCGCGCGCTTCGCGCGCGCTGCGCGCGGTGCGCCCGAAACGCAGGGTGCGTGCGACGTCATCATCGATCGCACGTCCACCACGGCGTACTTTGCCGCCATGACCAACGGCGCCGCTTCGCATTTCGTCGAGCAGGACGACGTGCACAACGGGTCGGTGCTGCATCCGGCTACTGTAGTGTTCCCGGTGACGCTCGCGCTCGCGCAGGCGCTGGGCGCTTCGGGGCAGGAGTTCATCGCAGCCTCGGTTGCGGGCTATGAAGTGGGCATACGGGTAGGCGAATTCATGGGTCGTTCGCACTACAAGATATTTCACACGACCGGCACCGTGGGCACGATCGCGGCTGCTGCCGCGGCGGGCCGACTGCTCAAGCTCACGCCCGAACAGATGCTCGACGCGTTCGGCTCGGCAGGCACGCAGGCGAGCGGCTTGTGGGAGTTCCTGCGCGACGCGGCCGATTCGAAGCAACTGCACACGGCGATGGCGGCCGCGAACGGCCTGATGGCTGCCCAACTCGCGGCGGACGGTTTTCGCGGCGCACAGCGCATTCTCGAAGGCGCACAGGGCATGGCGGCGGGCATGTCGAGCGACGCTGATCCCGCAAAGTTGGTCGATCGCCTGGGCGAGCGTTGGGCCACGGTCGAAACGTCGTTCAAGTATCACGCCGCGTGCCGCCACACGCATCCGGCCGCCGACGCGCTGCTGTCCGTGATCGAAGCGCACCGTCTGAATCCCGGCGATATCGCGAGCGTGACAGCGCATGTGCATCAGGGAGCGATCGACGTGCTCGGCAGCGTGGTCGTGCCGAGCACCGTTCACCAGGCGAAATTCAACATGGGAACCGTGCTTGGCCTCGTCGCCTGGCGCGGCTACGCGGGCGTGAACGAGTTCGAGCGCGACTATTCGGCGGACGATATCGCCGCATTTCGTGAACGCGTGACGATGGCGCTAGACGATGAAGTGGACCGCGCATATCCCGCCCGCTGGATCGGCAAGGTGAGCGTCACGACGCGCGACGGCCGCACGTTGCAGGGGCGCGTGGATGAGCCGAAGGGCGACCCGGGCAATACGCTCTCGCGAGACGAGATTGCCGCGAAGTTCGTGCGCCTCGCGGCATTTTCGGGCGCAGCCAGCGAAAGCGACGCGCAGCGCCTGCTCGGCGCAGCGTGGGGGATTGCCGAGGCGCAGCGCGTAGGCTCGCTGTTCGGCGAAGGAGCGAGCGCATGAGCGCGGCGCTTTCCCGTTCGTATCTCTTCGTGCCGGGCAACCGTCCCGAGCGCTTCGAAAAGGCGCGCGGCGCAGGTGCCGATGCCGTGATCGTCGATCTGGAGGATGCGGTTCCGCCTGCGGAGAAGGGCGCGGCGCGCGACGCCGTGCTCGCGGCACTGGACGCTGCGCGCCCCATGTGGGTGCGCGTGAACGGCACCGACACGCCCTGGTTCGCCGATGATGCCGCCGCGCTTGGCGGGCATGCGGGAGTAGCGGGCATCATGCTGCCGAAGGCGGAAAGCGCGGACCAGGTCGCGGCAGTACGCTCAGGCGCGCACGGCGCGCTGCATGTGTTGCCGATCGTGGAAACCGCGCGCGGCATCGCGGGCCTGAGTGCGCTGTGTGGCGCGCAAGGCGTGCTGCGCGTGGCGTTCGGCACGCTCGACTTTCAGGTGGATATGGGCATCGACGGCGACGGCGAGGAACTCGACGCGTTTCGCTCGCAGATCGTGCTGGCCTCGCGGCTTGCAGGCATTGCGGCGCCCGTCGACGGCGTTTCCACCGTATTCGACGATGCAGAGGTGCTCGAGCGGGAAGCGCGTCGCGGGCGGCGATTCGGCTACGGCGGCAAGCTTTGCATTCACCCGAAGCAGATCGAGCCTGTACATCGCGCGTACGCATGGACCGAGGCGGAGCGCGCATGGGCGCAGCGCGTACTCGACGCGGTGCAGGCGAGCGGCGGGGCGGCCGTGGCGCTCGACGGCAAGATGGTGGACATGCCGGTGATCCTCAAGGCGCGGCGGATTCTGGGTGTTTGAACGCTTGTCGATTTCGCTGATGTTGCGGTGGCGAAGTCAACCAGGAAGGCGCCTTTGTTTTCACGAAGGCGCCTTTATCTTTTGCTGCCAGAGTCGCGGCGGTATTAGCCGATTGCGCCAGCGAGTTCGGGCACGGCTGTGAACAGGTCGCCCACCAGACCGTAATCGGCCACGCTGAAGATCGGTGCCTCTTCGTCCTTGTTGATCGCGACGATGACCTTCGAGTCCTTCATGCCAGCGAGATGCTGGATCGCACCCGAGATGCCCACCGCGACATACAGTTGCGGCGCGACGATCTTGCCGGTCTGGCCGACCTGGTAGTCGTTCGGTACGTAGCCCGCATCGACTGCCGCCCGCGATGCGCCAAGTGCGGCATTGAGCTTGTCCGCAAGCGGCTCCAGCACCTTCGTATAATTTTCGCCGCTGCCGAGACCCCGGCCACCCGAAACGATGATCTTCGCGCTCGTGAGTTCCGGGCGGTCGAGCTTCGTGACTTCACGGCCGACGAACTGCGTGAGGCCGCTGTCTGCTGCGGCTTCGATCTTTTCGACGGCTGCGTTACCGCCCGTTGCTGCAACTGCGTCGAACGCCGTTGTGCGGACCGTGATGACCTTGATCGCGTCCTGGGATTGCACCGTCGCGATCGCATTGCCCGCGTAGATGGGGCGCTCGAACGTGTCGGCGCTGTGCACAGCGGTGATGTCGCTGATCTGCGCGACGTCGAGTTTCGCGGCAACGCGCGGCGTGACGTTCTTGCCCGATGCCGTTGCGGGCGCAAGGATGTGCGAGTAGGTCCTTGCGATATTGAGGATCGTCGCTTCGACGGTCTCTGCGAGACCCTGTTCGAGTTGCGGCGCGTCGGCGAGCAATACCTTCGCCACCCCTGCAATCTTCGCGGCAGCGTCGGCAGCGGCCTGCGCGTTGTGGCCCGCGATCAGCACATGCACGTCGCCACCAATTTTCTGTGCTGCTGCAACGGTGTTTAGCGTCGCTGCCTTGATCGACTGATTGTCGTGTTCGGCTATTACCAGATTCGTCATTTCTCTCAGTTCCCCTTACAACACCTTGGCTTCGGTCTTCAGCTTCTCGATTAGCGCCGCAACGTCCGGCACCTTCACGCCTGGGCTACGCTTCGCCGGTTCGGCAACTTTCAGCGTCTTCAGACGGGGCGCGACATCGACGCCCAGATCGGAAGGCTGGATCGTCTCCAGCGGCTTCTTCTTCGCCTTCATGATGTTCGGCAGCGTGACGTAGCGCGGTTCGTTCAGGCGCAAGTCGGTCGTCACGACAGCGGGCAGCTTCAAAGACAGCGTCTGCGCGCCGCCATCCACTTCGCGCGAGACCGTGGCTCGACCGTCTGCGATGACCACCTTCGAAGCAAACGTCGCTTGCGGCAGATTCGCGAGAGCAGCGAGCATCTGCCCGGTCTGATTAGAATCGTCGTCGATGGCCTGCTTGCCGAGAATAACGAGCGACGGCTGCTCTTTATCGACGAGCGCTTTCAAAAGCTTCGCCACCGCGAGCGGTTGCAGATCGTCGTTCGACTCGATCAGAATGGCACGATCCGCACCGATAGCGAGGGCCGTGCGCAGCGTTTCCTGGGCCTGCGAAACACCGCACGAAACGGCGATGACCTCGGTCGCCACGCCCGCTTCTTTCAGACGCACCGCTTCTTCAACCGCAATTTCATCGAACGGGTTCATCGAAAACTTCACGTTGGCGATATCCACGCCCGTGCCGTCCGACTTCACACGAACCTTTACGTTGTAATCGACCACGCGCTTGACGGGCACCAGAATTTTCAAGCTCTTTCTCCTCGATAGGGACAATGCTTTCGTCACTGTGACAGACGCGTGAGCCGCGCGGAATTCAGCTTTGTGGAAGGTGTTCTTCGAGCGCGCTGAAGCGGCGCGGCGCAACCTGCATGGGCGTGAAGCGTGAAACGAAAGCCAGGCGCGCCGCAATCGTCGATTCGAACGAAGCGGCGCGCGTCGAGGCGAGAGGGAGTGTCAGTTCTTCTTGTCGCGCACGAAGCGCAGTGCGAAGCGCACGAGGCGCGGCATGGTTTCCGGCCGCAGCAAACGCGTGTCGTAGCCCGAGAATCGCCGGTCGTTTTCGGCGAGGCACAGGCGCATGAGTTCCGGCACGCTGATGTCCACGTCCGTCACCTGCTGCGCGCCGTTCATCGTGAAGTTGTTGTCGTGCTTGTGCTCGTTGCCTTCGGCATCCATTGTTCGCGCGAGGCCAATGCGTTCCCACGCCAGAAAAGCCCACACGCCGGCCACTTTCAGCTCGAAGCGAATGCGTTGCCACCAGGAAAGCCGGGCGCGGTGCCAGGCGACCCAGTTCGCGAACAGCAGGATATGGCGGCATTCTTCCTGCATGACGGGCTCGAAGGTGTCGATGAGATCGGGCGGAAAGAGGCCCGAGCGATGCGCCACTTCGAAGAGGCCGAACGCGAAGAAGCTGTCCACGCATTCGCTGTAGCCTGTCACGAGGTAAGCCCATTCGGCGTCCTTAGGGTAGACGTAGGGCGGCTCGCTCGCGAGCTTGATGCCGTACGCCGCCACCATGCGCGAGAGCACTTCCTTGTGGCGGTTCTCCTCCCACGCATTGAGCGCGAGCGCGTCGCGCATCACCGCGTCGTCGAGCGAGGCGGCGTAGGCGGCCATGCGCAGGCGCGCGCGGCCTTCGGTTTGCACGGCGATGTCCCAGATGGGCAGATCGGTGACGCGCTTGAGCGCCGCCGGCTCGAGGTGCGGCCAATCGAGCACCGCGGGCCGGTAAGGATTGAAGGTCTCGCGGAACATGCGGCACATTTCGTCGCGGTGGACGTCGGTGCCGGGCGTAAGCGGACCACTTGCGCGGCTCGTCCAGTGGCGCGTGTTGTGCTCGGCGGCGTCGAGCGTCTCACGGTCCGGACGCTCGACGGGCAACGCCGGCGCATGGAAGCCGGGAATGAGTTGCGACGCATCGAAGGCGTCGAATATCAGGTCGTCCATATCGCTGTTCTTTTGCTGGTGGCTAATGCACGCGATTTTTTCACGGTTGCGTGCCGCCGTGACAGGG
Organism: Paraburkholderia flagellata; assembly: GCF_021390645.1. GTDB lineage: Bacteria > Pseudomonadota > Gammaproteobacteria > Burkholderiales > Burkholderiaceae > Paraburkholderia > Paraburkholderia flagellata. Next base: position 1,979,321 of record NZ_JAJEJT010000001.1, on the reverse strand, counting down.
GTCTTGCCAGAAGCCTTTGACCGGTGTCGCCGTGCGTGCACGTCGTGATCCAGAAGAGATCGCCATCGCCGCACGAGCTTACTTCGAACCCGCGCAAAATGCGACGTGTGTGACGCAGCGTCGAATCGTTAGCTATCGTTCATTCTCCGCGTATGAACGAACGCGGCTTCGATATCCGTTACGTCTCGTCTGGCGCAATTATTACCTGGTCCATATCGAATCGTTGAATAATCGCGGCGTGACCGATCGGCCGCGGCCGTCGGGGCACGGCACGCATGCGCGCAACGGTTTAATTAAGCGGGTAGAGTACGGCTGACCGGCCCCTTCGCCGCCTTGGACCTGGCGGCGGCAAAACAAGATGGCCGGCGCCAACGGCATGAAGACAGTCGGTAATAGGGGGCGTCGCATGCGGGCAACGCCGCGGCGCCCGGACACTCCAGCTAACCGGAAACCTGCCTGTGCGCATTCTGTCGATATTCGGTACGCGGCCCGAAGCCATCAAGATGGCGCCGCTCGTCAAACGTCTTGAAGCGGAACCCGGCGTGCAGTCCATCGTCTGCGTGACGGGGCAACATCAGACCATGCTGCAGCAGGTCCTCGATCTATTCGGCATCGTGCCCGCACACAACCTTGGTGCGATGACCGCGAACCAGACGCTCAACGGTCTCGCCGGGCGCCTCTTTGCCGGGCTCGACGACGTGCTCGCCGCCGAGCAGCCCGAGCGCGTGCTCGTGCACGGCGATACGCTGACGAGCATGGCGGGCGCCATTGCCGCCTTTCATCGCCGCATACCGGTTGGGCACGTGGAGGCGGGGCTGCGCACCGGCAATCTGTTCGAGCCGTGGCCCGAGGAAATGAACCGGCGCGTCGTGGACGTCGTGAGCGATCTGCTCTTTGCGCCCACCGCAAGCTCGCGGGCGAATCTCGAAGCGGAGGCGTTGGGCGGGCGCGTGGTCGTGACGGGCAATACCGTGATCGATGCGCTGCATCTCATGTGCGAGCGGCTCGACCACGATGCTGCGTTGCGCGAGCGCCTCGATGCGCAATTTCCGTTTCTCGAACCCGCGGACACCGGCCGCCCGTTGCTCCTCGTCACCGGGCATCGTCGCGAGAGCTTCGGCGAAGGCTTCGAGCATATCTGCGCGGCACTCGCCGCGCTCGCGCATTCCGGCAAGATGCAGATCGTCTATCCCGTGCATCTGAATCCCAACGTGCGCGGCCCCGTACTCGCCACGCTCGGCAACGCGCCCAACGTTCATCTCACCGATCCGCTCGACTACCCCGAGTTCGTGCGCCTCATGCAGCGCGCGGCGATCGTGTTGACCGATTCGGGTGGCGTGCAGGAAGAGGCTCCCGCGCTCGGCAAGCCCGTGCTCGTGATGCGCGACGTGACCGAACGTCCCGAAGCGCTCGCTGCTGGCACCGTGAAGCTCATCGGCACCGACCGTGCGGCGATCGTGCGCGCGGTGCTCGAACTCGTCGAGAACGAAGACGAGCGGCGCGCCTATGCGAGGCGCGTCAATCCCTACGGCGACGGGCACGCTTCGGAGCGCATTGTCGCGGCTCTCACCGGCAAGCCGTTCGAGCCGTTTCCGAGCCGCGAACTGCCCGGCTACCGGCATCCGGTGGTCGCCATGCGGCCAGATCCCGGCGAGGCGGACGAGGCCGAATCGGCGTCTTGACGCCGATTCGATGCCGACGTATCAGTTGTATCGCAGTGCCAGGCAATCAGTGCAATTCAAAGGCGGGATGGCAAGAACCGCCGCGCGGCGGTTGCGCCGCCGCGCCGACACCATGAGGCATGACACGTGAGATTCGATCCGATCCGGCAAGTGGGCGCAGCGGGGCGCAAGGGCGTGGGCGCGGCGTATTGCGCGTATGTGGCCGCAGCGCTACTCGCGGCGCTGGGCCACGGCGCGTACGCGGCACCTGGCGACCTGGCCCAGGCGTTCTCGCAGCTCGGAGCCGGGCGCGTGGAATCGCGAACTGTGTCGCTGGCCGATCTCGGCGTGCGCGACCCGGTCGTGCTGCGCGCGCCCGACGCGGCTCAGGAGCTCTATCTGCCGGTGCCCGCGGGCTTGCCGATCAGCAACGCGACGCTGCAGCTCGACGCGAGATATCTGCGCGGTAACGGCGGGCGCACGACCTTCCTGCTCTCGCTCGACGGCTCGCCCGTGCAGGCGCGCAACGTCACGGACGCGCAGGGCGACGGATCGCTCAGCATCGGCGTGGATGGCGCACCGCGCCCTTCGGGCTTCGTGCGCGTGGGGCTGCAATGGTCGTCGGTGCTCAACGAAAACGTGTGCACGGACCAGACGGCGATCGGCAATGTCTGGAAGGTCGCGCCCACCACGCGCCTCACGTATCAGTTCGACACCTCCGCCGTGAACGACGTGCGCACCGCGTGGAGCGCGCTGCCTGCGAAGCCCGTGGTGCTCGTGAGCGGCGGCAAGCTCGACGCCGCGGCATATGACGTGGCGTGGCGGCTCGAAGCTTTGCTGATGCGCGGCGGCGCGACGCCCGTCACGACGCGCATGCCCGCGGTGGGCGACACCGTGAATCTCGGCACCGTGCAGGTCCCGGCTGCATTGCAGGCGGTGCCCGCGTTCGCCGCGCTCGCAGCGGGCGGCTCGCACAAGATCGCGAATGCTGCGGAACTGGGCGCGCTCATCGCGCTCGCGCCGGCGGGGGCTTTCGCGCCCAACGTCGTGGTCGCCGACGACGCGCTGCGCGCGCAGGCGGGCGCAGCGCTAGATGCGTTGCGCGGCGAAGTGCTAACCGCATCCGCCGATGCCGCGAGCGCCTTCGATGCATGGCGCACGCATTCCGGCGGCGCGCTTGCCACGCCGTTCGAGAAGGGCGAATTGCGCCTCGCGCATCTGGGCGGCCTGCCCACGGTGGTGGTCGGCGACGACATCGGCGTGAGCGCGCTTTCGCGCACGTGGAGCGGCATCGACGTGTCGCGCCGGCTCGTCGTGCACGAGCTTGCCGCGTCGCCGAACCTGAGCGCGGGCGGCTCGAGCGACCGGATCGCACTTTCGCTGATCGGTGGCACACCGGGAACATTAGATGTGCTGACGAGTGCGGCATGGGAGGCCAACTTCGATCTCGCGGCCGTCTCGGGCGACGGGCGGATTCCGCGCCGCGTCGTCCTCGATCTGGCTGCGGCGCCCGCAGCGGACCGCAATGGCCAGACGGCGTCGATCTTTTTCAACGGCGTGCTGATCGGCTCGCATCTGCTCGACACCGACGGTCACGCGCAACGTGTGAGTGCGGACATTCCGGTCTATGCGCTCGGCACCACCAACACGCTGCGCGTGTTGTTCCAGCGCCAGCCGGCGGGCGGTTGCCGCCCGCGCGAGCAGGGCTATCCCGCGGCTGTCCTGCCGGGTAGCCATCTGGTCATCGGCCAGGGACCACTTGGCGAAAACTTCACGGGCATGGTGGCGCGCTTCTCGCGCACTGCCGACGTACTCGTGCCCGACGCTTATCTGGCCGACCCGGTGACGACGCTGCCGCGCGTGGCGCGGCTCGCGAACGCAGCGGGCGTCGCACCCACGCGCGCGACGCTCACGGTGGTGCCGAACGGCCAGAGCGCGCAACCGAAAGACCCGTTCCTCGCCGCCGATGTCGCGCTCGACAGCGAGGCGGGCCATGCGAGCTTCGCGGGCGGCCGCCTCACGCTGAAGGCGCGCGGCGGCTCGACGCTCGTCGACATGTCGGGCCTCGGGAATCTCGGCCTGATTCAGGTGGTGCGCTCCGGCACGACCCCTGGCATCGTGTACCGCAGCGTGGGTGATGCACCCGTTCTGCGACCCGGCATGCAATTGCAGCAGGGCGATGTGGCCATCGTCGACGCGAGCGGCGTGCTCAAGACCTTCGACACGCAGTACCCAGGCGGTGTGCCGCCGACGGACGATCAGCGCGCGTGGCTCACGCGGCACTGGGCGGGCTGGGGTCTGCCGAGCATCGCAGTCGCGGTGATGGTGCTGCTGCTGCTTGCTGCGGGCTTCGCACGCAAGCGGGCGCGGGCGAGGACGGCGGCGGCCGCCGCGGCGCGCGCGGCGCAAGAGAGCGCCGAAAACCCGGACAACACGCAGAGCGGATCGTGAGCGCGCACGCCTTCGACTGGTGGCTCAACTACTTCGCCGGCCGCTACTACGAGGGCATGGAGTACCTTGCGGCGGTGGTGGCGGTGGTGATCCTGCTATCGAGCATCGACGATCTTTTCATCGACGCGTGGTACTGGGTTCGCCGCATCATCCGCTACTTCACGATCGAGCGCCGCTACGAGCCGTTGCGCGCCGAGCAACTCTACACGCGCGAGCAACAGCCACTCGCGATCATGGTGCCCGCCTGGCGCGAGGAGGACGTGATCGCCTCGATGGTGACCGACCTCGTGCGTGTGCTCGACTACAAGAACTATGTCGTGTTCGCCGGCACCTACCAGAACGATGCTGCGACCATCGCCGAAGTCGAGCGCATGCGGCGGCGCTACAAGCAGCTCCACCGCGTGGAGGTGCCGCACGACGGCCCCACGTGCAAGGCCGATTGCCTGAACTGGATCGTGCAGGCGATCTTTCGCATGGAGAAAGAAACCGGCATCGAATTCGCGGGTGTGATCCTGCACGACAGCGAGGACGTGCTGCATCCGCTCGAGCTGCGCTTCTTCAACTACCTGTTGCCGCGCAAGGACATGATCCAGTTGCCGGTGGCCTCGCTCGAGCGCGAATGGTACGAACTCGTTGCAGGCACCTACATGGACGAGTTCGCCGAGTGGCATGCGAAGGATCTCGTGGTGCGCGAGAGCCTTGCCGGCACGGTGCCGTCGGCGGGCGTGGGCACGTGCTTTTCGCGCCGCGCGCTGGCCGGGCTCGCGAAGGAGACGCAGAATCAGCCCTTCAATACGGAGACGCTGACCGAAGACTACGACGTGGGCGAGCGCCTGGGCCGCATGGGCATGCATTCGATCTTTGCGCGTTTTCCCGTGGAGTTCGCCACGCGGCGCAAGTCGTGGTTCGGCTTCGGGCCCGAGCGAGACGTCACGCTGACCATGCCGCTGTGCGTGCGCGAGTTTTTTCCCGATACGTTTCGGACCGCTTACCGTCAACGCGCGCGCTGGACGCTCGGCATCGGCCTGCAGGGATGGGAGCAGACGGGCTGGGTCGGCACGCTCGCCAACCGCTATCTGCTTGCGAGGGACCGCAAGGGCATCGTCACGGCGTTCGTTGGCATCATTGCGTATGTGCTGCTCGCGCAGTTCCTGCTCTTCGCGTATGCCGAGTTCCTTGGCATCCGGCCTGATCTGGTCGCGTCACCGTTCGCGGGTTCGCGCTTTCTCACCGTCGTGTTGTGGGCCAACGGTGTCGCGTTGCTGCTGCGCGTGATCCAGCGCGTGTACTTCGTGTCGCGACTGTATGGCTGGGAGCATGGCGTGCTTTCGGTGCCGCGCATGGTGATCGGCAACTTCGTGAACTTCATGGCGGTCTCGCGGGCGTGGAAGATGTATCTCGCGTATCTCGTCACCGGCAAGCGGCTCGTGTGGGACAAGACCATGCACGATTTCCCCTCGTCGGACGGCTTTACGGACCGCAAGCAGCGCCTCGGCGAGCTGCTGCTTTCTTGGCAGGCGATCGGACCGAAGGAGCTGGAGCAGGCGCTTGCCGAGGAACACGCGCACGAAGCGCCGCTCGGCCGTGTGCTGATGGCGCACGGCTGGCTCGATGAGGAAACGCTCGCGGAGGCCATCGCGTTCCAGGCGGACCTGCCGCGCGGCCGTCTCGATCGTGAGCGGCTCACGCGCTACGCGGGCGATCTGCCGCTCGAACTCGCGGTGCGCTACCGTGTGCTGCCGCAAGGTGACGACGGCAAGGGGCACGAGGTGCTGCTATGCGCGAGCCCGCTCGCGCAACCGGCGCTTGCGGATCTGCAGGCGCAATGCGCGTTGCCGATCGTGCAACGCATCGTGCGCGAGGGCGAGGTGGCGGACGGCTTGCGCCTGTTGCGCGGCGTGCCGACGGTGCAGGTGCGCGAAGCGCATGAAGCGAAAGCGAACGCCGAAGCGCGCGGCGCCGCCACGCCGGGCATACCTTTGCTGGGCGATCTGCTGATCGAACGCGGCGCGGTGAAGCGCGCGGCGTTCGACGGCGCGCTGCAACGCTACCGGCCCGCCGAGCACGGGCGCATCGGCGATTTCATGGTGGAACAGGGCGTCATCACACGCGACGCGCTGGCCGCGGCGATCGCGGAGCAGGAACGCCTGCGCGCAGAAGGTGCCGCTACGCCATGAGACGGACTCCGAAGCATTTTGCGGCGAGGCGGTCTTCAAGCGGTCGTGCGAACGTGCCGCGAGCGCTGCTGCTCGCCGCGTTGTGGGCCATGCTCGCGGGCGCGGGGCGCGCTCAGGGCGAGGCGCTGCCGCAAGGCACGCAGCCTTTGCCTTTGAGCGGCGCGGCCTATCGCGTCGCCCAGCAAGGCTACGACGCCTATGCACGCCGCGACTACGCGGGGGCGGAGCGCTACGCGCGCGAGGCGATCCGTCAACGGCCCGATCTGGCGTCGCTGCGTCTGTTGCTCGCCAATTCGCAGGCGGCGCGCGGACAGTGGCGCGAGGCGAGTCGCACGCTCTCCGACGCAATCGCGCAGATCGGTCCCGATGCAGCGCTCACTGCACGGCGCCGCGAGGTCGATGTGCAGGTGGCGGCGCTGGCGCGGCCAGGCGCAGCTACAGGGAGTGGCGGCACGGCGCGCGCTGCGCCGCCGCCGGGCTCCGGGCCGCCGGACTATCTGACTGGCCGGGCATGGCAGCTTGCTCAGGATGCCTACAAATCGTACGCCGCGAAGCAATACGACGCCGCCTGGCGCGAGGCGAGCGCCGTGATCGCGTTGCGGCCAGACATATTGCGTCTGCGCCTGCTCGCCATCGACGCCGCCACGGCGGGCGGCCACGACCGCGAAGCCTGGCAGGCAGCGCAGGAAGCCCAGCGGCGTTTCGGTGACAGCCAGGCGCTGCGCGAGCGCCGCGCGCAGATCGGCGCGCGGCTCGCGCCGGCTGCGGTGCAAGCGGCTCAGGCGGCGCGCACGCGCGGCGCCGACGCACAGGCGATCGCGTTCATGCACGAGGCGATCGGCTACGCGCCGACGCAACTCGGCAACCGGCTGCTGCTCTGCCAGATGCTGCTCGAACAGAACGACATGGCCGGCCTTGAGGCCGCCGCGAGCGATGCGGTTGCGTCGGGTGCCACGCCGACTCTCATGCCGTACGTGTTGCGCGGCTATGCACGTGCAGCGCAGGGCAGGGCGGCAGAGGCCAATGAGGATTTCGCGCAGGCGCTGCTGAGCGAAGGCGCGTCGGTGCGCGATGAGCGCGTGGCGCACGCAATCATCGCCGATGTGTGGACGGCCGAAGGCCAGCCACAGCGCGCGCTGGATCTTCTCGCCACGCTGCCGCCCGTTGGCGACGACACCGATGCGTTGATCGCCATGCGCCGCTACTACGCGCGTGCGGCGCTTGCCCAGCCTGCCAGTCCATCTACGCCCGGCGAACGTGTTGCCACGACGGCGCGCCCGGTGCTCGATTGCACGATTGACCAGTACGGCAGCGCCTGCGATGTCTACGCGGCCGATCCCGGCTTCGCGGACCGGCGCGCCGCGATCGTCGCTGCGCAACGCGGCGATCCGGCAGCGGCGCTCGCCGCGCAGCGCCGGGCCGTAGCCGCGGACCCGCGCAATCCGCAGCATCGGCTCGAACTGATCGACGCGCTGACCGCCGCGGGCGACACCGAGGGTGCGAAGCGCGAAGCGCGCGCCATGGCCGACGCGGGCCTGCTCGACGCGCTGCCGCCGCTTTCCGCCGCGTACGTGGCGCAACGTGCGGGCGATGACCGCAGCGCCGCCACGTATTTCGCGCGAGCCGACGAAGCCAGCCAACTGCCGCCGCAAGCCGCCGGCGATGCGGGCTACAGCGCCTATCGCGCACATTTCGACGCGCTGGCCGCAAGCTATTTCAAACGTGCGATCGACTATGGCACTTCGCCGCCGCCCGGTGTTGCGCCCGCCACGTTGGTGCAACTGCAGGACCTGCGCAATGCGCACGCGGACGTCACACGCGACTGGGGCGCCATCGCCTCGGTCAACTATCGCGGCTCGGGCCTGCAGCCCGGCGTGTCGACGGGCGAAGTGCCGGGCTCGTACAACAACTGGCAGATGGGCCTCGAAGGATACTGGCGGCCGTTCGGCTCGCTCGGTGACCGCAACTTTGAGGTCTACGCGCGCGTCTATCAGGACGTCGGCGCGAAGGGCGATGCGCCGAGCGGCATCTCCACCGCGCTCGGTGCCATCGGCGCGCGCGCGAAGCCGTTCGAATCGATCAATGCGGTGGTGGCGTTCGAGCGGCTCATCCCCATTGGCTCGCGTGCGCCGTCCGACTGGCTGCTGCGCCTCGCTTACTCTGGCGGCATCGGCACCGAGCGGCGCCTCGACGTGCCGTCGTGGTGGACGGTGCAAGACTACGGCGAAGTTGGCCATTACGTGAGCAACGGCTGGAACTACGGCTCGGGCTATATCGAGGCGGGCCGCACGTGGCGGCTCGACACCATCAGCCCGAAGCTCACGGTCTTTCCGTACGCGGTGGCCGGCGTGGACTACGATTCGAGCATCAACCACAGCGTGCCGGTGGGGATGGGCGTGGGCGTTTCCACGCGCTACTGGTTCCGGGACAGCTTCTACGATGCGCCGCGCTCGTATGTCGACGTGACGGTGCAGTACCGCTGGCGTATTACCGGTGACGACCGGGCGGGCGGCGTGTTCTTCGGCGCCTTGCTCTCTTATTGAGGAAACCTGATGATCGTGCGAAGAAAGGCCCAGAACGACACGGGCCATGCAGGGCAAGCCGCACGAAAGCGCCCGCGCGTCGCGCAGCGCTGCACGCGTCTGGCATGCGCGGCGCTGTGCGCGCTGGCTGCCGCCGGTTGCACGCTGCAGGTGCCCGCACACGCGGACGCGCTCGCGCAAGGCATCGTCTGGCAGCCCGATAACGACCATCTCGATCTGCGCGGCGACTGGGAACGGTTAGGCGTGAACGAGCTGCTGGTGCAATGGATCGCCGTGGACGACGTCGCGTTCATGGCGGGCGCGGGCATTCCCGCGCCGCGCGTGCCCGACTGGGTGCGCATTGCCAACGAACCGTGGGCGCGCGGCGTGATCGTCGGGCTTGCGGGCTATTCGGACGAGAAGAAAGCGCGCGAGAACCTCGAAACGCTGGTCGAACGATCGCTGAAACTCGCGGCCGTGCGGCCGCCGGTGCACGTCACGGGCTGGTATTTCCCCGTCGAAGTCGATCCCACCTGGACCGACGCGCCACGCATGGCGCCGTTGCTGGAAAAGCTGCCGCATCCGTTGTGGATCAGCGTGTACGACACCAGCAACATTGGCGGCGAGGCGCTTGCGAAATGGCTCGACAGCTGGCTGCCGAAAGACGTCGGCGTGTTGCTGCAGGACGGCTGCGGCGTCTACGCGCGCGGCCCGGCTGCGGCGCGCGAATACGCGGACGCCTTATCGGCGCATCTGGGCCACAAGCGCGTGCGCATCATTGCGGAGGCGTTCCGTCCCAAGCAGGGCGGGGGGTTTCGCGCGGCCACGGCCGCCGAGCTGGCGCCGCAACTCGCGGCTTATCACGGCTATCGCGTGTATCTCTTCGACGGACCGCACTATATGTCGCCGGAACTCGTCGAGGGCCTGCTGCAGCAGCAGAAGGCGAAGGGCGCCGCGCAGTAGCTGGAGATACGGCGAATGCGCGACTCACGCACAGCGGGTTCGCAGGCGTTAGCGCAATTGCGCAAAGGCGATCAACAGCACCATGCCGCCGATGGCGCCGTCGAGCACGCGCCACGCACTCGCTCGCCGGAACAGCGGCGCGAGCGCACGCGCGCCGTAGCCTAGCGCGACGAACCATACCGCGCTCACGCACATGGCGCCGATCGCAAAGGCGAGGCGGCTGCCCTGCGGCTCGCGCGCGCCGGCCGTGCCGATCAGCAGGAAGGTGTCGAGATACACGTGCGGATTGAGCCAGGTGAACGCGAGCGTCATGAGGATGATCGGCCACGCGCGCTGCTCGGGCGCATCCGTCGCGGCATTGCTTTCCAGCACCGCGTGCGAGGGGCGCACCGCGCGCCGCAGCGCGCCAATGCCGAACCACACGAGCCAGGCAAGGCCCACATACAGCACGATGTGCACGAAGGTCGGATAGCGCTCGACGAGCGCCGAGGCGCCGCCCACCCCCGCGCCGATCAGCACGAAGTCGGACAGTGTGCAAAGCAGGACGATCTTGCCGACGTGCGAGCGCAAGATGCCCTGACGCAGCACGAACGCATTCTGTGCGCCGATCGTGACGATGAGCGAGGCGCAGAGCGCTGCGCCGTGAGTGAAAGCGAGCCAGTTCATGACGGTTGCGGGCAAAGAGGGAGCGCGGGCGTCGCGGTGCGCGGCGCCTGCGGTCATTGGACTTCGACAGGGAATGGCGCTAGTCTGCCGCCATGAGCCACATAAGAGAAGCTCATTTTCATTAACCGGATTAAGGAACGCTAATGCTCGACTATGCCTTGCTCGATGCGCTCGCCGCCGTCGTGCGGCATGGTTCGTTCGATCGGGCTGCGGGCGCGCTCAACGTCACGCCGTCGGCGGTCTCGCAGCGCGTGAAGCTGCTGGAGGAGCGCGTGGGCACCGTGCTCGTGAAGCGTGGCCAGCCTTGCGTCGCGACGGCTTCGGGCGCGCTGCTGTGCCGTCACACGGAGCGCGTGCAACTGCTCGAGGCGGAGTTGGGCGGGGCGATGCCGACCTTCACGAGTGCGCTGGGAGCAGCGCGGCCGACGCTGCGGGTGGCCGTCAACGACGACAGCGTGGGCACCTGGTTCATCGACGCCGTGGCCGGCTTCTGCGTTGAGCGCGGCATTCTGCTCGACCTCGTGATCGACGACCAGGATCACACCGCGCAACGCATGCGCGACGGCAGCGTGCAAGGCGCTGTCACGACGCAGGCCGAGCCCGTGCAGGGCTGCCGCTCTACACGCCTCGGTCGCATGCGCTATCTCGCGGTGTGCTCGCCGGCGTTCTTCGAGCGGCATTTCGCGCAGGGCGTGACGCGCGACACGCTGCGCCACGCGCCGTGCGTCGAGTTCAATCCCAAAGATCAACTGCAAAAGCGCTTCATTCGCCGCATCACGCGCGCGCAGATCGATGCGCCGCTGCACTGGATTCCACATGTGGCCGGTTTTCTGCGCTGCTGCCTGAATGGTCTGGGCTGGGGCATGTGTCCGGAGCGCATGATCGCGCCGCATCTCGCGCGCGGCGAACTCGTCGAACTGACGCCGGGCCGGGCGCTCGACGTCGAACTCTACTGGCAGAGCTGGCGGCTTTCCATTGGCTGGCTCGACGACTTCGGCGCAATGCTCAGGGCGCGTGCCGGCGAATTTCTCGATCAGGGCCGCGGCACCTAGAAAGCGTCGCGCGATATCTTCATTCGTTTGTCTTTATCCGCGCATTCAATGTGCTTTAGTGTGCAGAGTTTCGGTGCGGATGACAGCGCTTGTAACATCACCGATTTGTTGCTATTCGTATGTCGCGAGTCGCACAATGACAGCATTGACCGGCGGCAAAGCCTCTAAAGGAATATTCAAAATCCATTAATTGCTATTCCGAATAGTGGAATGTCTCGATATTCGATGCGCAAGGGGATGCAAGGTTCGTGCGAGAATATAACGGTCAATAGACTGACGTTTAGTATGTGATATGTCTGATGGACCTATGCCGAATAGGGCATTGCGTTTCATTGATCGGTCACGTGCCGTATGTAAGAGTGGAGCCGGCGTGATTCCGGTTGAGGCGGTCAGACCGGTACTGGGCGGTCGTTTCGGGCTCCGTGCGTCCACGAGGCGCAGCGGGCGCTGTAACAATTCAGTTATGGTGAAAAGTCACGCCACTAGTGACATCAAGCCTGAAACCGGTTATTTTTTCCGCAGTTGGATTGTTAAGTATCATCAAATCGGCAAAAAAGTTCGCGGATGTAAAGAAACCAACATTGGAGGCTTACAGTCGGAACTGAAAGCTCCGCCATCTCGTTTTTTGCGTTCGGCATTATCGTGTGAAAATTGCGTTTTTCCTGTGGATTGCGAGTTGGACACGCTATAATCCGGACGTGGCAGAGTGCTTATTCGACCGGCATATTTGAATCGTTTCCACGTGCACGAGGTGCATTATGACGAAATTAGATACCGGCAGCGTTTGGCAACAAACCATTGACCTTCTGTCCGCGGCTTCCGAGCCGCTAAGCCTGGACAGCGAATTCGAAGGCGGCAGAAGTTGCAAACCGGTACCCATCACACGCGGCGCTTCGGAGGCGGCCAACCGGCGGCGCGCCGCCGTGCGTTCGTGGGATGCGCAGGGCATCACCTTGATCCGGCGGCATGATCCGGACAGCATCACCGTTTGCTGGAGCGACGCCACCTATGGCCGCTACTCCGACCAGTTGTGGCGGGTCTGCACGGCGCGCCGCAGTGCCGTTTGTGCACTGACCGGCGAGAAGATCCGCCGCGGCGACGCGGTGTTCCGGCCGAGCCCGAATCGCCGTCATCGCCCGGCCAATGCCGACGCGATGATCCTCGCGAGCAAGCTCGACAATCTTCCCAACGCCGTCGTCGCGGCGCGTCTGGACGAGGCGCTGGCCGCCTGAGCGGCTTGCCCGGGCGGCGCACCGGTCGCCCGCGCGGGTTTGTCTTTTGTTGTTCACTTGCCGCGAGTCTGGCCGCACCTCGTCATCCCAACGTCATGAATCTGTACGGACCGGCGCCCTGAGGGGCGCCGCCGTTCGTTCGTCGGGACAAAGGCAGGTTGCCACCGTTCGCTGGAGCAGGCGCAACCGGCGCCCGCTCCAGCGGCGCACCACTCAAACCGTGGCGTCGCGGGCGTTTTCTTCTTCGAGCGCGTCGCGCGTCTCGGGCATCGCAAGCCAGACCATCAGCACCGCGGCGGCGCCCGCGCTCGCGAGCGCGAGGAAGCTCACCGTATTGCCCAGGTGATCGGCGATAAAGCCGGCAAGCGCCGTCGAAAGCGTCGCCCCGATCCCCGCCGAAAGTCCGAAGAGCCCGATACAGAGGTTGTAGCGGCCCTTGCCGCCCGCCACGTCGGCGGCGATGAGCGGCAGCATCACGCCGAACACGGCGGCCGAAAGGCCGTCGAGCATCTGCACCGGTACGAGGAAGTACGGGTTGCCGACGGCGGCGAAGAGAAGGGCCCGCAGCGGGAGCGCACAGAAGCCGAGAATCAGCACGGGGCGGCGTCCCCAGGCTTGGGCGGTGCGCCCCACCCAGGGCGACATCAGCGCGACGATGGCCTGAGGCACGATGATGCAAGCCGCGATCACGAGTTGCACGTTGTCGCCCATGCCGGCCGTCACTTCGCCAGCGGCGAGGTTGAGCATCGCGGCGTTGGAGAGGTGGAACAGCACCACACAGGCCGCGAAGGTCAGCATGCGCCGGTCGCGCAGCAGATCGAAGATCGTCTCGCGAGCTTCGCCCGAGCCCGCGGCGGCGCCAGCCTTGCCGGGCCTGGCCGCGGGTTTGGCGTACGCGGCATTCTGGTCGTACTTGATCATCGCAAGTGCGACGAGCGCGGGCAGCGCGAGCGCGGCCGTCAGCCAGAACACGGAGCGCGGCGAGAAGTACTCGCCGCACAAGCCCATCAGCCCGGCGGCCACCGCGCTGCCGATCGAGGCCCAGCGCGCGTTGCGGCCGAGCCGGTCGCCAAGGTTCTGGCGGCCCACCAGCGCGAGCGCGAGCGCCGCCATGGCCGGCACGAGCATGCAACTGGCGAAGCCGTGGAAAATCTCGGCGGCCATGACCGCCACGACGGTCGGGCTCGAGGCGAGCAGCACAGCGGAGATGATGATCGCGATGATCGCCCACGCGGCGGCGGCCTTCTTGTTGCGCAGCGCGTCCACTGCCGCGCCGCCCGGCACCTGGCTCACCATCGCGCTGATCGTGCCGACCGAAAGGGCGAGGCCGATCTCGCCCTGCGTCCACTTGTGCGAAGCCAGATACGACGCGATGAACGGCCCGAAGCCCGTTTGCACGTTCGCTACGAAGAAGTTCAGCCAGTCGAGCGCCCGCACGCTGCGCTGGTCTGGATTGGGTTGTTGCATGGTGCCGTCCGTCATTTGGCACCGTGGGCATTGGCTGCGGAGGCGACCGGCGACGCAGCGGGCGCGGCTTGTGCAGCCGGGGCGGCCGAGGCCGGGGGCGGCGGGGCCGCAGGCGTCACGGCGCGCACCGGCTGGTCGGGCGCGTAGGGCGGCGAGGCATCGACCTGCTGATCGCTCATTTCGAGCTGCGCTTCGAGCGCATTGTTCTTCGTGACGAAGTGCAGCGCGGTCCAGTCGGCCGCGATCGTATGACGTTTCTCGAGCGTGCCGCTCACGTCGAGCACCACGGCCTGCGGGGCGGCGCTGCCGTCCAGCAGCACATCCACCACGCGGCCCACCTTGGCGCCGTTGGCGCGCTCCACGTCCGCGTCGAGCATGGGCAGGCGCGTCGCGCTCGCCTCGGAGGTGCCGGGCTGCGGCGCACCGGCCTTGGGACGGTCGGGCACCTGCAGCTGGCTCGCAGGCAGGGCGAGCGTGATGGCGGGCGTTTTTGGCTGGGTGTTCACGCGCACGCCGCTCCACGGGAAGCTGGCCTTGCGGTCGCCTATACCCATGAAGCCTTGCAGGTTCACCACGACGTCGACCGGCTTGCCGCCGGGGCCCGCGACCATGTCGACGGCACGGCCCACGACTTTGCCGTCGGTCTTTTGGACTTCGCTGTCGAGCAGCGTGCGGAAGGTGCCGCGCTCGAGCGTGCGCACCTGCACGAGCGGCGCCGGGGGCGGCGCCGGCGGGGCGCTAGCAGGCGCGGGCGGCAGCGGCGACGGGCGGCGGCGCGGCACCAGCGTGTGCCGCGGCTTCTTTGGCGCAGGCTTCGCCGTGCTCTCCGTTTCGGGCTCGCTCGCCACCTCGGGCGCGGACGCAGCCTCGGGCTCGCTCGCGGCCGGCTCGGGCTCCGTGGCCACGGGCGCTTCCGGCTCGGGCGGCGGGGCCGGCCGGAACAGGCTGCAGCCCGAGAGCGTGAGCAGCATCAGCAGCGTCAGGGCGTACGGAAAGTGAAAAACAGGACGTGCGGAACGCAAGATGCCGCGTCTCATCTACTGAAACTCCTTGAAGCGGCCGGCGCGACGCGCGCGGCGAGGGAAACCGGGTCGGGATGCGTGAGTGTAACCCGCGCACCGGGCCGATCCGCTTAATGACGACGCGGTTGCGGCGCCGCAAGCGCCGCGCCGGGCGGCGGGATCCCTGCTCGAGCCGGGGCGATGGCGATTCGTCACAGCGTCGTCAAACGAAACAGGCCCCGACCGCCCTGAAACCGGCCGCGCCGCGTCCAGGTGCTTCCAGGTGTAAACGCGGGGCCGGCCCGCGTGGCGCGCCCTGTACACGGGCATATAAGCATCGCGGCATGAACTCAATGCGACTCGTGCGATGGGAGCGCAAATCGTGTTCGCCTAACCTTCGCTGCATCCATAAAGAGATGTCAAAACGATGAGCGCTGGAAGTTGAGCAAAGCGCCGGCAACGCGTCGACACGACTAAATCATTCGAGACAAACCTGATGACGGATCGGCTGGTGAGCCGTGAACCGTTTCAGCATGCTGATAAAGGAGGCACTCACCATGATCGAACCCCACGCGCAGCCGCTTGCCGGCACGACCGCCGGCGACGCCGAGCCCATCGAATTGGGCCAGGCGTCGGGCTTCATCGACCGTTATTTCGACATTGCCGCGCGCGGCAGCTCGCTGCGCCAGGAGGCGATTGCGGGCGTCACGACCTTCCTCGCGATGGTCTATTCCGTGTTCGTCGTGCCGGGCATGCTCGGCAAGGCGGGCTTCGACACCAGCGCCGTGTTCGTGGCCGTGTGCCTGACCACGGCGTTCGGCTCGCTGCTCATGGGACTGTGGGCGCGCCTGCCGATCGCCATCGGCTGCGCCATCTCGCTCACGGCGTTCACCGCCTTCGGCCTTGTGCTCGGCAAGGGCCTGAAGCCGGAAGTGGCGCTCGGCGCGGTGTTCCTCATGGGCCTCGTCTTCACGGGCATTTCGGTGACGGGCGTGCGCTCGTGGATCCTGCGCAACCTGCCGCACGGCATCGCGCATGGCACGGGCATCGGCATCGGCCTTTTCCTGCTGCTGATCGCCGCCAATGACGTGGGCCTCGTCGTCAAGAATCCGGGCGCGGGCCTGCCGGTCTCGCTCGGCCATATCACCTCGCTGCCCGTAATCCTTTCCGTGGTCGGCCTCGCCTCGATCTTCGGCCTCGTGCGCCGCCGCGTGCCGGGCTCGATCCTGATCGTGATCGTCGCGATCTCGGCGCTCGGCCTCGCCATCGACCCGGCCGTGAGCTTTCATGGCGTGTTCGCGTGGCCTTCGCTCTCGGCGCCGGGCCATGCTTCGCTGATCGGTGCGATGGACATCAAGGGTGCGCTCTCGCTCGCCGTGCTGCCGAGCGTGCTCGCGCTCGTGATGACCGCAGTGTTCGACGCCACCGGCACGATCCGCGCTGTGGCGGGGCAGGCAGGTCAGCTCGACGCGAACGGACGTATCGTCAACGGCGGGCGGGCGCTCACGGCCGACTCGGTCAGCTCGATCTTCTCGGGCTTCCTTGGCGGCGCGCCGGCGGCGGCCTATATCGAATCGACGGTGGGTGTGGCGGCGGGCGCGAAGACGGGCCTCGCCGCCGCCACGGTGGGCGTGCTGTTCCTCGCGGTGATGTTCTTCGCGCCGCTTGCGGGCCTCGTGCCTTCGTACGCCACGGCGCCCGCGCTGATGTACGTGGGCCTCATGATGCTTTCGAGCGTGAGCCGCCTCGACATGGCCGATATGGTCGATGCGATGTCGGGCCTCGTGTGCGCTGTATTCATCGTGCTCACGGCGAACATCGTCACGGGCATCATGCTGGGCTTCTGCACGCTCGTGATTGGCCGCGTAGTGAGCGGCGAGATCCGCAAGCTGAATGTGGGCACGGTGATCATCGCCGGCGTGCTGGCCGCGTTCTACCTGGGCGGCTGGGCCATCTGATAGTCGGATGACCCGGTCATTCGCCCGGTGGCCACGGCGGCCCGTCCGGGCGGCTGCACGGCCCGCGTCGCTTCACGGCGGCGCGGGCCGTGTGGCTTTTGTGCGCTACGTTCGGGCGCGTTAGTCCGGCAGCACGCTGTTGCGCACCTTGGCCGATTTGCGCAGCTTGCGCGGTTTGGGTTCCACACCGATGCGCGGATCACGCGCGAGAACGAGCGCGCTCAACTGCGCGGCGGTATCTTCGAACGCCGCGTCCGCTTGCGGCACGTAGAGCCATTTGCCCAGCACGGGGTGCGTTCGCAACGCCGGCATCGCTTCAACGAGCGCCGCATGGTGCTCCCGCGACGTGCAAACGAGCACGCCGTTGAACGGGGCGTCACGATCGGCGGCCACGAGGCACAGCAGGCCGTCCAGATACGCGGCGTCGCAGCCGAACATGGGCTTGCGGACGTAGCCGGGCTCGCGCTCGAAGGCGTCGAAGATCCAGAGCAGCGAGTTGCGGACTTTGGACGGCATGGCGTGACGTGGCAGAGGTGGAAATGCGAGGCGCAGTGAAATGGCCATTCTAGTGTCGTCAGGGCCGTCGTGCGCACCGCTGCCAGCCCGCGCCGACGCTTTCCTTGACATCGCGCTTCCACCGTCTATGCTTAACCGCATGGTTAAGTATGAAGACGACACCCTCGATCGCACCTTCGCGGCGCTCGCCGATCCCACGAGGCGCGCGCTGCTCGCGCGCCTCGCGCAGCACGACGAACTTTCGGTGAGCGCACTGGCGCAGCCGTTCGCGATGTCGCTGCCCGCGGTCATGAAGCATCTGGACGTACTCGCTCAGGCGGGCCTCGTCACGCGCGCGAAAACCGGCCGCACCGTGGCGTGCCGGCTCGCCGCGGGGCCGATGGAGGACGCGATGCAATGGCTCGCGCACTATCAACGCTTCTGGAGTGAAACGCTCGATCGACTCGCCGCTTTCGTGGAGGAAGATGCATGTCTACCCAACCCGCAGCCAGACCCGGCGCCACCCATCAAGCTCCGAGCCTCACCATCCGGCGGCGACTCAACGCCACCGCCGCGAAGGTCTACGCCGCGTGGACGCAACCGGCGCAACTGATGCGCTGGATGCAGCCGCTCGACAATGTCTGCATCCACGCCGAAGCGGACGTGCGTGTGGGCGGAAGATTTCGCGTGATCCTGCGCGGCGCGAACGGCGAGGAGCACGATGTGAGCGGCACATATCTCGAAGTCGTGCCGGACGAAAAGCTCGTATTCACATGGGCCTGGCGCAGCACACCGGAGCGCGAGTCGCTCGTCACGGTGACGCTGCGCGCCGACGGGCCCGCCACCGAACTCACGCTCAAGCACGAACGCTTCTTCGACGAAGCGGCGCGCGATTCGCACAACGAGGGCTGGACTAGCTCGATCGATCAACTGGTGGCGCTGTTCGACTGAACGGCGCACCTGCAACCGAAAGGAGGATTGGACGATGGAACCGCACAAGATCGTTTCGGAGGCCGAATGGCTTGACGCGCGCAAGGCATTGCTCGCAGAGGAGCGCGCGTTCACGCACGCACGTGACGCGCTGGTGGCGAAGCGTCAGGCGCTGCCGTGGGTGAAAGTCGAGAAAACCTATACGTTCGAAACGCCGCAAGGATCGCGCACACTCGCCGAGCTATTCGGGCCGCGCAGCCAGCTGATCATTTACCACTTCATGCTTGGGCCGGATTGGGAGGAGGGGTGCCCCGGCTGCTCGTTTCTCTCCGACCACGTGGACGGCATGCTGCCGCATCTGGAGCATCACGATGTGACTTACGTGGCCGTTTCGCGCGCGCCGCTCGCGAAGATCGAGGCGTTCAAGCGGCGCATGGGATGGCGTTTTCCGTGGGTATCGTCGAACGCGAGCGACTTCAACTTTGACTATCACGTGTCGTTCAGCGAGGCCGACAAGGCGCGCGGCAAGGCGATCTACAACTACACCGAGCAGGAATACATGAGCGACGAGCTGCCCGGCGTCAGCGCGTTCTATCGCGACGAAGCGGGCAACGTGTACCACACGTATTCGACGTACGCGCGGGGCGGGGAGATGCTGATCGGAACGTATGCGATGCTGGAGCTCGCCGCGAAGGGGCGCAACGAAGAGAAGGACATGCGCGAGTGGATGCGTCACCACGATCGCTATGAAGATGCGCCCGCGAGTTCGTCGTGCTGTGCGCACGAAAAGCAGTAGTCGCCGCGCAATGAGGACAGTCGTTTGTTAGTACAACGAAAGCGTGCTGCGCCACCAATGTAAGAATTCGCGAAAGAAATGCGCCAGCTAGAGCGACATGTCGAACGCGGGGCGCAGCAGCACTTCAATTGCCATCACGATGAGTCCCATCGCGCCGGCGGCGAGCGTCAGCGTGCCATATTCGTCGTAGAGCGTGTCGTAGAGGCACGCGACGATGAACAGGACGGCCAGCAGATTGGTCAGCCAGTAGAA
Source organism: Paraburkholderia flagellata (assembly GCF_021390645.1). Lineage (GTDB taxonomy): Bacteria > Pseudomonadota > Gammaproteobacteria > Burkholderiales > Burkholderiaceae > Paraburkholderia > Paraburkholderia flagellata. The sequence goes on along the minus strand of NZ_JAJEJT010000001.1, from coordinate 1,959,698 downwards.
GTTCAGCGCGAGGAGCATCGGCGTATCCGGTGCCGGCGCGCAACGCGCCGGCGGCTAGTGCAAGACGCTCGGATTCTAGCGGAGCGACCTTACGGATACGCAACAATAACGTGCCCTACAGCACTTATCTTTGCGGTTTTGGCATCTCGTTGCGAATCCACTCGGTGACCGAAGTGCGCTGCGGTTGCCAGCCGAGCAGCGTGCGGGCGCGCTCGCCGCGCACGCGGCTGTTCGAACCGAGGCCGTACGACGCCATTTCGTAGCCCCATTCCTCGATCGCGGCTTCGAGCGGCCAGTCCTGCGGCGCCCCAAGACCTATCACTTCGGCGAGCGCCGTGGTCATGTCGCGGAAATTCGCTTCGCCGCTTTCGACAAAGTAGAACGCGCCCGCCGGCGTGTTGTCGAGCGCGAGGCGATAGAGTTCGGCCACGTCGTCGACATGCACGTTCGACCAGATGTTCAGGCCGCGCCCGACGTGACGCATCACGCCGCTCTTCTGTGCCTGGCGGATGAGCCGCGGCAGTTGCACGCTCGCGGCTCCGGGTACCGCGCCGACACCATAGATCAGCGTGTTGCACAGCACGGCGCTCTTCACGCCGCGCGCCGCTGCCGCGAGCACGAGATCGTCGATGGCCACGCGCGCCGCCTTGTCGGCGGTCGGCTCGGGCAGGGCGTCTTCGTGATAGACGCGCGCGGTGGCTTCGCCGCCCGATGCGTCGCCCACGATGCTCGAGCCGCTCGTGTGCAGGAGCGTCTTGCCGGAGCCTTCGAGCGCGTCGATGAGCGCCTCGACCGCGCCGCGATGGTCGCTGCTGGCCGCGTTGATCACGGCGTCGGCGGCGCGCGCTTGCGCCATGAGCGTCGCGCGGTCGTCGAGATCGCCCTGCACGGGCGTGATGCCGAGCTTTTCGAGGTCGGCGAACTGCTCGGGCCGACGCACGAGGCCGCGAACCGTGTGGCCCGCGCGCACGAGATGCGCCGCGATCGTTCCGCCGATAAAACCGCCTGCGCCTGTCACGAATACTTTCATGGGTTGCTCCTGGTCCTGTTCTCGATTGCGATGGGAGCCAGTATCGGGGTATCCGGGGTTTGCAAAAACCGTGTTAGTCTCAAATGAATCTTGACTGCGAATCAACAATAGCAACGATGAAGACGTCGACCGACGAACTGCTCGTATTCGTCACCGTGATCGATGCGGGGTCGATCACCGCCGCGGCTGAAAAGCTCGAGCAGACCGTCTCGGGGGTGAGCCGCGCGCTGACGCGGCTCGAAAAGCAATTGGGCGTCGCGCTGATTTTGCGCACGACGCGGCGCTTGCAGCTCACGGAAGAAGGCGAACTGTTCCTCGATCGCGCCCGCGCCATTCTCGCGGCGATGGCTGATGCCGAAGAGGCTGTCACGCGCCACCGCGAGCGTCCTTCCGGGCGGTTGCGCGTGGATGCGGCCACGCCGTTCATGCTTCACTGCATCGTGCCGCACGTCGCGGCGTTTGCCGACGCTTATCCCGAGATCGAACTCGAGCTCACCAACAACGAGCGCATTGTCGATTTGCTGGAGCAGCGCGTGGATATCGCCATTCGCATCGGCACGCTGCAGGACTCCACGCTGCACGCGCGCGCGCTCGGCACGAGCCGTTTGCGCATCGTGGCGAGTCCCGGCTATCTCGCGGCGCATGGCACGCCGCGCAGCGTGGCCGCGCTGCGCGAACATCGGCTGATCGGTTTTACGGCGCCTTCGCATCTCAACGGCTGGCCGCTGCGCGTGGCTGGCGGCAACGAGGCGGGCACAGCCACAAAGACGCCAGACGCCGCATCCGGCTACACAATCGCGCCCGCGCTATTGGCGTCGAGCGGCGAGACGATACGCCAGCTTGCGCTCGCCGGCAGCGGCATCGCGTGTCTCTCCGACTTCCTCACCGTGGCCGACCGCCAGGCCGGGCGCCTCGTCACCGTGCTCGACGACGCGCTGATCGAATCGCGCCAGCCGATCCACGCCGTGTACTACCGCAGCGCGGCGCTCGCGGCGCGCGTCCAATGCTTTCTCGCGTTTATTGGGGGCAGGCTGCAACTCGACGCGTGACGGGCGCTTGCGGCGCTCTCGTGGATAGTCCCAGGCTACAAGCGTCGCAAAGGGGAGTTGTATAGACAGGCGCGCCAGGCTAGACTTCGGCCACTTTCGCGACTTGTATAGACAGGATTCGACCATGCTCCCGACCCTTCGCCTCACGCCCGGCCATCTGACCCTGCCCCAACTGCGCCAGATCGCGCGCGAGGCAGTGCGGCTCGAGCTCGATCCGGCCAGCTTCGCGGGCATCGACGCAGGCGCACGCGCCGTTGCCGAAATCACGGCGAAGGGCGAACCCGCGTATGGCATCAATACGGGGTTCGGGCGTCTGGCGAGCACGCACATCCCGAACGACCAGCTCGAACTGCTGCAGCGCAATCTGGTGCTCTCGCACGCCGTGGGCGTGGGCGAGCCGATGTCGCGTCCGGTCGTGCGCCTCTTGATGGCGCTGAAGCTGTCGAGCCTGGGCCGCGGCTATTCGGGCATCCGCCGCGAAGTGATGGACGCGCTCATCACGCTGTTCAACGCCGATGTGCTGCCCGTGATTCCCGTGAAGGGCTCGGTGGGCGCCTCGGGCGACCTCGCGCCGCTCGCACATATGTCGTGTGTGCTGCTCGGCATTGGTGAAGTGTTCATTCGCGGCGAGCGCGCCAGCGCCGAGGCGGGTCTCGCCGCTGCGGGCCTGAAGCCGCTCGCGCTGCAGGCGAAGGAAGGTCTCGCGCTGCTCAACGGCACGCAGGCTTCCGCCGCGCTCGCGATCTACAACATGTTCGCGATCGAAGATCTTTACCGCACGGCGCTCGTTTCGGGCGCGCTCTGCGTGGACGCAGCAGCAGGTTCGGTGAAGCCGTTCGACGCGCGCATTCACGAACTGCGCGGCCATCGCGGCCAGATCGATGCGGCCGCGGCGTATCGCACGCTGCTCGAAGGCTCGGCGATCAACCTCTCGCACCGCGACTGCGGCAAGGTCCAGGACCCGTATTCGCTGCGCTGCCAGCCGCAGGTGATGGGCGCGTGTCTCGACCAGATGCGTCACGCGGCGCGAGTGCTGCTCATCGAGGCGAACGCGGTTTCGGACAATCCGCTGATCTTCCCGGAAACGAACGAAGTGCTCTCTGGCGGCAACTTCCACGCCGAGCCGGTGGCCTTCGCCGCAGACAATCTCGCGCTGGCCGCCGCTGAAATCGGCGCGCTCGCGGAGCGTCGCATCGCACTGCTGATCGACGCCACGCTCTCGGGCCTGCCGCCTTTCCTCGTGAAGGACGGCGGCGTGAACTCGGGCTTCATGATCGCGCACGTCACGGCCGCTGCACTGGCTTCGGAAAACAAGACGCTTGCGCATCCTGCCTCGGTCGATTCGCTGCCGACTTCGGCGAACCAGGAAGACCACGTTTCGATGGCGACGTTCGCCGCGCGCAAGCTCGCCGACATTGCCGACAACACGGCCAACATCCTCGCGATCGAACTGCTCGCAGCAGCCCAGGGCGTGGACCTGCGCGCGCCGCACCACACGAGCCCGGCGCTTGCGCACGTGATGCAGTCGGTGCGCGCCGAGGTGCCGCATTACGACCTCGACCGTTACTTCGCGCCGGACATCGAAGCGATCACGCGTCTCGTGCAAAACGGCGCGATTGCTTCGCACAGCCCGCTGGCATTCGAGTCCGAGGCGCGCTAAGCCGCGCTGCTGCGGCACAGGCCAACGCGATGAACGCTCCCGCATATCAGGGCATCAAGGACTTCATCCTCGCGCGCATTCACGCCGGTGAGTGGAGCGAGGGCGACCAGGTGCCTTCTGAGAACGAACTGGCGCGCGAGTTCAAGGTCGCGCGCATGACCGTGAACCGGGCGCTGCGGGAACTCACTGCGGAACAGGTGCTTACGCGCGTACAGGGCGCGGGCACGTTCGTCGCGCGGCCCAAGTACGAATCGACGCTCGTTGCGATCCGCAGCATCTCCGACGAAATCCTCGCGCGCGGGCACCGCTACCGCGCGCAGGTGCTCGAGATCGGCGTGCATCTTGCCGACGAGGCGCTCGCCGTCGAAATGGGGCTCGCCGCGAACGACCAGGTGTTCAACTCGCGCGTGCTCCACTTCGAAAATGACGAGCCCGTGCAACTCGAAGAGCGCTGGGTCAATCCCGCCATCGCGCCCGATTACGCGGCGCAGGACTTCACGCACATCACGCCGAACCAGTACCTCGTGCATGTCGCGCCGCTGCAGGGTGTGGAGTACCGCATCGAGGCGCTTGCTCCCGAGGCGGATACGCGTGCGCACCTCGCCATGGGCGAGGCCGAACCGTGCCTCGTGCTGCACCGGCGCACGCGCTCGCGCGGGCTCGTCGCTTCGGTCGCCAATCTCTGGCATCCGGGCAGCCGCTATCGCTTCACCGGGCACTTCTAAAGGGCCGCCCGGGCCGGGCCGCGTTCCATACGCCGCCGCTCGCCGCCATTTCCTCAGTCTTTTTCCCGTGTCCGGCCGATTGCCATCGGCATGCGTCTTGCTGCCTTTTCAGATCGCCGACAACAACACGCCAATGGGGCCAGACGGCGCGGGAAAGCGCGCGTGTTGCGCCGCAGCCCGTATCATTGGCAGATGAGGCGAACGAAGGAGGAGCTCCGCAATGGACGATGCCAACGCCACGCTCATGCCGATGTGGCGGGCCAATCTGGCGCTGCTCACGCGCGAGGTCGGGTCCGCGACGCGGCTCGCGCGCATGATGACGTTTTCCGCGAGCTACATGAAGCTGATCGTGTCGGGCGAGCGCGACTTCAGCGCGGAGTTCGTGCGCGGCGTGGAAGCCGTCACGGGCCTGCCCGAAGGCTGGATGGACGTGAAGCACGAGAGCAGCGACGTGCCCGACGAGACGCGCGAGGCGATCGCAAGCGAGACGCCGCGCGCGCGCTTTCGCGGCACCGCGCATCCGGTGCGCAAGGCGCCCGTGCTGCGCGTGGAGCCGATTTTCGGCCAGGGCGCGAAGCGCGAGGAGGTGACGCCTACGCCAGAGGCGCACCGGCGTCTCGCGGGCATGCGCAAGATCCGCGATCTCGCGGCGCAAGACGTGCGCAAGCTCGAGCGCTACCTGAGCGTGCCGCCAGTCGAGCCCGCGGTGCTGCGCTCGCGCATTGAAGACGTGATCAACTACGCCGACCCCGACGAGCGCGTGCGCGCCGATCTCGAAGGCCGTCTCGAGCAGATCGAAAAACATCGCGAAATGCTGCTGCGGCATGTCTCGCGTCTTTACGCGCTGCTTTCGCGGCTGGGCGACGACTGATTCGTTGCCCGAAGCATCGTCTGCGCCGTTATCGTCCGCGCCGTTTTCGTCTGCGCCGTTTTCGTCCGATTAGTCAGCGCTCTTGTACGCGCAGCTCCGCGAGTATCTGGTCGGCGAGAAAGTCGCACGGCGGGCGGTTCGAGCGCGCGCTGCGCGCGAGCACCACTTCCAGCTCGGGCAGCGCCGGCAGGCCATGCTGACGGCCGAGCGTGACGAACGTCTCGGGCACCGCGCAGCGCGCGAGCGGCGCAATGGCGAGACCCGCGGCCACCATGCTGCACAGGCCCATCAGGCTCGGGCTTTCATACGAGGTGCGATAGGCGATCTTCGCGCGCTCCAGCGCCTGGATCGCGTTCGTGTGCGCGACGCTGCCGCCGCCGAAGAGGGCGACCGGCAGCGGCCGCTCGCGCCAGATCTCGCGTCCGCTCGCCGCGCTCACGGCCGCAGGGGGCGCGGCCCACACCATCGGCTCGAAGCGGATGAACTCGCCCGCGAGTCCATGCGTGCGCGTGATGCAGGCGAGGTCGATCTTGTTGTCTTTCAGGAGCGGCATGAGCGCGCTGCTCGGCAGCCCGATCACCTGAATTTCCACCTTCGGCCAGTTCGCCGAGAACTTGCGCAGCACCGGCGGCATGAGTGAGGACGCGTAGTCGTCGGGCACGCCGATCGACACGCGGCCCGTCACCTCCGGGTGCGCGAGCGAGGCCCACGCTTCGTCGCGCAGCGCGAGCATGCGCCGCGCGTAGGCGATGAGCGTCTGGCCGTCGGGCGTGGGCGTGACGCTGCGCGGCGCACGGATGAACAGGGGCTTGCCGATGGATTCCTCGAGCGCGCGGATCTGCATGCTGAGCGCCGCTTGCGAGCGGTGCACGAGCGCGGCGCCGCGCACGAAGCTGCCGGCGTCGGCGACGGCCACCACCATGGCGAGCACGTCGAGGTCGAGGGTCTTCATTGCTATAAGAAAAATTGATCGAAGGCTTCAATATAACGCGTTTGTCTGAACGCGGGGGCAGGTCGATACTGGGGACGTACCGAGCCCTCACGTTGTTCCCCGCGCAGTCCTTCGCATTTCGGAGAAGCCCATGTTGATGTCGCCGCCCGTCGATTTGACCTACGAACGATTCCAGCAATTGAACATGCGGCTCGACATGTCGCGCGGCAAGCCTTCGCCCGAGCAACTCGATCTCTCGCAGGCGCTCATCGACGAAGCGGGCCAGGCGGGCTATCTCGCGCGCGACGGTTTCGACTGCCGCAACTATGGCCTCGCGAGCGGCTTGCCCGAGGCGCGCGAACTGGGCGCACAACTGCTCGGCGTGCCGAGCGCGCAGGTGGTCGCCGCGGGCAACTCGAGCCTCGAACTCATGCACGACGCGCTGACCTTCGCGCTGCTGCATGGCGTGCCGGTGGGCGACGGCGCGGACGTTGGCGCGCCGTGGCGTGCGAAAGGCGAGATCGCCTTCCTGTGCCCGGTGCCGGGCTATGACCGCCACTTCGCGATCTGCGAGGCGCTCGGCGTGCGCATGATCGCGGTGCCGATGCGCGAGGACGGTCCTGACATGGACCGCGTGGAAGCGCTCGTGCGCGACGATCCGTCGATCAAGGGCATGTGGTGCGTGCCGCTCTACAGCAACCCGACGGGCGCGATCTGGTCCGACGCGGTGATCCGGCGTCTCGCCGCCATGCCCGCCGCGCCCGACTTCCGCCTCTTCTGGGACGATGCCTACCGCTTCCACCATCTCACCGACGAAGCGCTCGCGACACTCGACGTGTTCGAGGCGTGCGCGGCGGCGGGCCATGCCGGGCGCGCGCTGATGTTCGCATCGCTGTCGAAAGTGACGTTCGGCGGCGGGGCGTTCGCGTGGCTCGCCGCCGCGCCGCGCAACGTGGTCTGGTGGCAGAAGCATTCGGCCGTGCGCACCATCGGGCCGGACAAGCTCAACCAGTTGCGCCACGTGCGCTTTCTGCGCGGCCGCACGACGCTCACTGAACTGATGGCGCGTCATCGAGCGCTCCTCAAACCGAAGTTCGACGCTGTCGACGAGGTGTTCCACAGGCGCCTCGCCACCGTGCGCGGCGTGAGCTGGAACGTGCCGCAGGGCGGCTATTTCATCAGCCTCTATGCGCCCGAGGGCTGCGCGCGGCGGACCGTCGAACTCGCGGCGGCGGCGGGCCTCGTCCTCACTCCCGCGGGCGCGGCGTTCCCCTATGGCGTCGATCCGCGCGACAGCCATCTGCGGATCGCGCCGTCGTTTCCGGCGCTCGACGAGGTGCGTCTTGCTGCCGAGGGCATCGCGCTTTCGCTGCTGCGCGCCATCGACGAGCGCAGGGGATAGCGGCCAGCGCGAGGGGCAGGGCGGGTTCGGCGGCGCTCGCGTCGATGTGCTACAACGGCAGACGTAGTCCACCAACGTCGCTAACTTCCCTCGAGGTTGCCGTGCAAGGTCTCGCCGCTTCACTGCAACAGGCGCTCGCCCAGCGCGAGCGCGAAGGCCGCGCCGATAGCGGCCGTGCGCCCACGGCGCGTCCGCTCGCGGCGGGCGCTGGCTGGTCGGTCGATGATGTCGTCTGCACACTCGGCCCCGGCGACCGGCCCTACGAGGAGCGCCACACGAGCGCGTGCCTCGCCATCGTGGCGGCAGGCGTGTTCGGCTACCGCAGCGGCAACGCGCGCGCGCTCATGACGCCCGGTGCGCTCATGCTGGGCGAGACCGGAGCCTGTTTCGAATGCGGCCACCGTCATGCTGCGGGCGACCGCTGCCTCTCGTTTCATTACGATCCAGCCTGGCTCGACGAGCAGGCCGCGGCCGCGGGTCTTGCGCCAGGCGCGAGGCGCTGGCGGGCCGCGCGGGTGCCGCCGGTGCGCGCGCTCGCGCCGCTCGTGGCGCACGCTTGCGCCGACGCGCTCGCGCATGAGCGACGTAACGCGCTCGGGTTCGGCGGCGCAGCGTGGGATGAAATCGCACTGGAACTGGCGCTCACGACCTTGCGTGTCGTGGCGAGCGGCAAGGACGCGCTTGCGCCTGCGACACCGGGCGCCGCCGCGGCGGCACGCGTGGTCGCGACGCTGCGCCTGATCGACGAGACACCCGACGATGCGCATACGCTCGCGAGCCTCGCGAGCGCGGCGGGCGTGAGCGAGTTCTATTTTCTGCGCACCTTCTCGGCCGTTGCGGGCGTGACCCCGCATCAATATTTGCTGCGTGCGCGGTTGCGCACCGCCGCGCTGCGTCTGGCCGCCGACGACGCAGCGAGGATCATCGACGTTGCGCTCGCGAGCGGTTTCAACGACCTGTCGAACTTCAACGCCGCGTTTCGCGCGGAGTTCGGCGCGAGTCCGCGTGCATGGCGCGCTGCGCAGCGCGAGCGCCATCTCGCGCAGACCTCATGGCCGAACGCCGCGCAAGCGGCGGTGCGCGCCTGAACCGTCCATGGCGCGAGGCGAGGGGTTCAGGCGTGCTGCCCTGTGCGTCGTGTCGTGCCTTGCGTTGATCCTGGCAAGCGCGAGCGGACCAGTCCGCGCCGAGACCACGGACGGCGCCGCGCAAAACGACATCCCTGCGTACACGCTCGAGCGCGATGTGCATCTCTTCGTCGTGCAGCAGGACGGCTCGGTCGTCGAGGACGACGACACGGTGCTGCGCGCGAACACGGCTGCCGGCGTGGACGAGATCGCCCAGCGCTACGTCTGGTTCAATAAGGATATCGAAACGATCACGAAGCTCTCGGCCGAAACCATCGACCCGGACGGCGCCACGCACGCGGTTGGCGCGAGCGGCATACGCGACGTGCAGGAGCCGCGCTCGGCGGGCGCGCCCACGTTCGAGGACGGCGTGCTGCGCACGGTGATCTTTCCGGGCGTCCAGGTTGGCTCGCGCGTGCATCTGCATTTCGCGAAGCGCCGCGCGAAGGCGCTGGAAGCGGGCACGTTCTCGTACTTCGTCGAGCCGACCGGCGAACCCGACTCAGGCGTCCCCGTCGACTTCCAGCGCCTCATTTTCGATCTGCCCGCCAACGTGCCGCTCCACGCCGATGCGCGCGGCTACACGGCGCTCGCCCCCGAGACGGCGAACGGCCGCACCCGCTACACGTTCGACTACCAGCACGGCCCTTATCCGCCGCTCGAAGCGGGAGCAGTGGCCTACGTGAACTGGGGCGACCGGCTGATGCTCTCGACAGTGCCCGACTTCGCCGCGTTCGCCGCGCGCTACCGCGAAGCCGCCGTCGATCCCACCTCGACCGATCCGGCGATTGCGTCGCTGGCGCTTGCGCTCACGTCGGACGTGAGCGACCCGCGCGAGAAGGCGCGCCGCATTTACGACTGGATGCGCTTCAACATTCGCTACGTCGCGCTCTTTCTGGGCGAGACCGCAGCCGTGCCGCATCGCGCGACGGACATCCTGCGCAACCGCTACGGCGACTGCAAGGACCACGTGGCGCTCTTCAGCGCGCTGCTCGCAGCGGTGGGCATCCGCGCCGAGCCCGTGCTGCTCAATCTCGGCCCCGTCTACACGCTGCCCGACGTGCCTGGCTATGGCGCGCATGCGATCAACCACGCGATCGCCTGGCTACCCGACCTTGGCTTGTACGCGGACACGTCGTCGGGAGGCTACGCGTTCGGCTACTTGCCGCCGGGCGTGATGGACCGGCCCGTGCTGCTCGTCGGCGACGGCGTGCTCGCGCGTACGCCCGCGACCGAGCGGCGCGAGCGCACGGCGCGCCTCTCGCTCGACGTGGGCGCGACTGGCGACGCCGCCTACAGTTACTACGTGGAAGACCATGGCGCGGGCGCGGAGCCCGAGCGCAATTCGTTTCGCCGCGCGACGCGCGCGGGGGCGCAGCAACTCGCGGCGCAGCGCCTGCGGCTCACCGGGCTCGCCGGCACCGTGCGCGTGAGCACGAGCGCGACAGACGCGACCGACGGTCCGTTTTCGGTGACGATGGTAGGCACGCTCGATCACGTCGTCTGGCGCGACGGCACAACCGCGATTCCCACGACGAGCAGCTTCACCGGCGGCATCGCCACGCAGATCGACAACTGGCTGGCGCAGCCGCACCGTACGCAGCCCTGGGCGTGCATCGGCGGGGAGTTTGCGGAGAGCGCGGAAATTGAACTGCCCGCGTTCGCGCGCGTGACCGACGTGCCGCAAGATACGCAAGTGAGCGATGCGTTTCTCGACTACGCATCGCACTACGTGTTCGACGCCCGCTCGCGCACGCTGCAGATCGAGCGGCGGCTATCGGCGCGCTTCGGCCATCAGATGTGCACGGCCGACGAGTTCGCGCAGATGCGCGACGCGCTTGTCCGTATCGAGCGCGACACGCACGCGCAGATCGTCGTGCGGGCTGCGCTTGCACCGCAGGAGCCATGAGCGGCGCTCAGCCGCCGCGCGTCGTCACCGGCACCCACACGCCTTTCTTCACCTGCCAGAGCGTGGAGGCGCCGTTCTTGAGCGAGCCGTTCGGCTCGAAGGCGATGCGGCCCGTCACGCCGTCGAAGGCGAGCGTCTTGAGCGCGCCACGGTACACCTCGGGTTTCGGCGACTTCGCATTGACCATCGCATGGATCGCGGCCCACGCCGCGTCGTAGCCGAACGGCGCGTAGGCGAGCACGTCGGTGCCGAAGCGGCTTTTATAGGCCTGCTCGAAGCGCGGGCCATCGGGCAGTTGCGCGAGCGGGCGGCCGTATTCCCAGGCCATCGCGCCTTCGGCGGCGGCTCCCGCGTCGTGGGTGAAGTCGGCGTTCGCCACGCCGCCGCCGCCCACGAACTGCGCGTTCATGCTGCGCGCCTTCATCTGTTTCACGAGCGCCGCGCCCTGGTGGGCGAGGCCGCCGAAGTAGAGCAGGTCGGCATCGGCGGCCTTGATTTTCGCGAGCTGCGGGCCGAAGTCGCTCGCGATGCTTTCCGCGAACTCGCGCGCGACCACGTTGCCGCCATGCTCGCGCACCGCGTGCTCGAACACGTCGGCTTCGCCCTGGCCGAAGGCGGTGCGGTCGTCGATGATGGCCACGCGTTTGGCCTTCATCACGTCCACGGCCCACGCGCCGGCTACGCCTGCGTTCTGCGTGTCGTTTGCAATCACCATGAAGGTGTTGGCAAAGCCTTGCGACGTGATGACGGGATTGGTTGCTGCCGGGCTGATCATCGGAATGCCGGCGCTCTCGTAGATGCGCGAGGCCGGAATGGCCGAGCCCGAGTTGAAGTGGCCGACCACGGCGTTCACACCCTGGTTCGCGAGCGTTGCGGCGGCCTGGACGCCGAGGCGCGGGTCGCTGCGGTCGTCGATGGGCACGAGTTCGAAGTGCGCCGTCTGCTCGCCTATCTTGAGGTTTTGCGCGTTCGCTTCGTCGAGGGCGAGCTGCACGCCGTTTTCCAGGTCGCGGCCGTAGTTCGCGTAGTCGCCAGAGAGCGGCGAGACGAAACCGATGCGTACGTCGAGTGGGCCGGCGGCCACAGCGTTGCCGCTGACGCCGAGTGCGCAGAGAGTGCCGATCAGGAGTCCAGTGGCAAGCCTGGCGAACTGGCGGCGCTTGCCGCCCGCACGGCACAGCGTGGCAAATGCGTAGGCAGTGGCGGTTCTGAGCGCGGCGGCGAGACTCATCGTGACTCCTTGCGCGACAGCGGCGCGGTGTTCTTGTGTGCGTTCTTTCCGGGCACGCCGCGCCGCGCACCGGCCGTGGCGCGCATGCGGGGCGTTTCGTCTTCGGGTCTTGCTGTTTGCGACTGCGGCTTGCCAGAACGTGTTGTGCGAACGGCTGCGCGCGTGGGCGGGGTGTCTCGGCCGGCTCCCCATGTGCGCCGGCTGGGCGCGGGCCTTCGTGAGGCGGCGGATGGCGAGCAATATATCAGGCTGCGGGGTCAGCCGGTCATTCAGCCACGCTTTCGGTGGCTCACCCAGTGTCGTGCGGGTAGAACTAGCTGTCCCGTTGCAACTCGAAGAGCGCGTCGCGCAGGCGCACGAGCGGCGCCATGGTGTCTGCGCTCGCCCAGCCTTCGAGGTCGTCGAGCGCGCGATTGCAGCCGTCGAGCACCACGTCGAGATCCACGGGAATGCCGTTGGCGAGCGCAAAGCGAATCGTCGCTTCGAAGCGTTCGCATTCGTCCTCGCCGTACGAGATATCGAGCGTGTCGGCAATGGTTTGGGCGATGCCGCTGCGTTCGCGGTCGCTCTCGTCGACGTAGTCGATGATGCCGCGCGCGACGTCGGGCGCATGGTAAAGCGCGATGTCGAGCCACACGGCGGCGTCGAAATCGCTTTCGTGGCTTTGTTCCTCGAAGTATTCGATTGCTTCCTGCTCGTGGGTCTCGCCGGCGTCGACGGCGAGGCAAAGCTGCTCGAAATACTCTTCCTGTTCGCTACGGATTGAATCGGACATCGGTCATTCTCTAAAGACTGTGGGTGCCGCGGCTGCATCTGCAATTGCCGCATGTCATGCGGTTGGCATTATAGGCCGCGCGCGCGCACCGCTTCAGTCTAGGCAGCTTCGACCGACCAGGCGTCGAACCACTCGCGCGGGCGCGCGATCTGGTCTTGCGCCGCGACGATCTCCAGTTCGTAACGGCCGGCGTCGTAGGTCGCCTTCACCACCGCGTTCACCGCCGCGAGCGTGTGCTCGAACGCGCGGCGCAGCGAGTCGCCGAGCATCAGGCGCGCGACGAACACCGCGCTCGTCACGTCGCCCACGCCCACCGGCTGGCGCGCGAACGGGTAGAGCGGGCGTTGGCCGAGCCATGCTTCGTGCTCGGTCACGACGAGCATGTTGAAGCGGTCGGCGGGGCTGTTGCGGTCGAGCAGATGCTTCACGAGTATCAGCTTCGGGCCGCGCCTGAGCACTTCGCGGCACGCGAGCACGGCTTCTTCGGCCGTCTCGATCTCGCGGCCCACGAGCCGTTGCAGTTCGCCGTGATTAGGGATCATCGCGTCGGCGACTTCGGGCATGTTGCGTACGAGGAACTCCTGAATGCCGGGCTCGACGCGGCAGCCGTTCTCGGCGTTGAGCGTGCCCATCACCGGGTCGCAGAAGTAGCGCGCCTGCGGGTTGGCGGCCTTGACGGCGCGCACCACGTCGATCACGGCCTGGGCCTGCTCGGGTGCGCCGAGGTAGCCAGAGAGCACCGCATCGCAGCGCGGCAGCACGCCGATCGCGCCGATGCCTTCAACGAGATCCACGACCTCGTCCGAGCCGATGGCGGCGCCGGTCCAGTGGCCGTATTGCGTGTGATTCGAAAACTGCACCGTGTTGAGCGGCCAGACATTCACGCCGAGGCGGCGCATGGGAAACACCGCGGCGCTGTTGCCCGCGTGACCGAACACGACGTGCGACTGGATGCTCAAAATGTTTTTCATGGCCGGTCCAGATTTCGTTGTGGCTTGCGGCGCGCTTCGCATGGCGCGCCTTGCGCAGGTGCAGCAACGATAACCGAATTCGCCGCGCCCAGTCGATGGATGCGCGGGCGCGGTGTTGCGTGCGCGTCAGCGAGCGCGCCTGCAATTCGCTCGGCGAGGCGCTACGCCAGGACGTTCTGACCGGCCAGCTCGCGATAGAGCGTCATGTAGCGTTGCGCCGATGCGGCCCAGCCGAAGTCCTGCTGCATTGCACGCGAGCGCGTCTCGCGCCAGTCGCGGCTGCGCCCATAGAGCGCGAAGGCGCGGCGGATCGCGGCCGTGAGCGCGTCGGGCTCGAAGCGCTCGAACACGAAGCCGGTGGCGAGGCCATCGGCGAGATTTTCCAGCGAGGCGTCGACCACGGTATCGGCGAGTCCGCCCACGCGGTGCACGAGCGGCAGCGCGCCATAGGCGAGCGCGTAAAGCTGCGTGAGGCCGCACGGTTCGAAGCGCGAGGGGACCATCATCACGTCGGCGCCCGCGACGATCTCGTGCGCGAGCGTCTCGTCGAAACCCAACTCCACGGCCACCGATTCGGGATGCTGATGCGCGGCGCGCGCGTAGCCCTGTTCGAGGCTCGTGTCGCCGGTGCCGAGCACGACCAGCTGCCCGCCGCGAGCGACGATCTCGGGCAACGCCGCAAGCAGCAGGTCGAGGCCCTTTTGCTCGGTGAGCCGGCTCACGACGCCGAACACCGGGGCGTCGTGCTTCTGCGCGAGTTTCAAGCGCGCCTGCAGTGCCGCCTTGCAGCGCATCTTGCCGCTCTGGCGCGTGGCCGAATAGCGCGTGGCGATGGCCGCGTCGCTCGACGGATTCCACACGGCGTAATCCACGCCATTGAGGATGCCGACGAGGTCATGCGCGCGGCCGCGCAGCAGCGCCTCGAGGCCGCCGCCCTGGGCGACCGTCTGAATTTCGCGTGCGTAGGTCGGGCTCACCGTCGTGATCTTGTCGGCGAAATAGAGGCCGGCTTTCAGAAATGAAAGCTGGCCGTAGAACTCCACGCCGTGCATGTCGAAAAAGTCGCGCGGCAGGCCGAGCGAGTCGAACTGCTGCGCGGGGAAGACGCCCTGGTACGCGAGGTTGTGAATCGTGAAGATCGAGCGCGCGCCGCCGGGCGCGACGCTCGTGCCGCGCTCGCGTGCCGCGGCGCGCAGGTAGGCCGGCGCGAGCCCCGCGTGCCAGTCGTGCGCCTGGACGATGGCGGGCGCCCAGTCGGGATCGAGATGCAGCGCGAGTTGCGCGGCGCTCCAGCCGAGCAGTGCGAAACGCTGCGCGTTGTCGCCGTAAGGCACGTGCTCGGCGTCGATGTAGGGGTTGCCGGGGCGCGCGTAGAACGCGTCGGCGCGGATCATGTAGACGGCAAGCTCGCTGCCGGGCAGGCGCCCGAGTTCCAGCGTCGCCTCGGGCGCGCCGAAGGTGCGCGCAAGACGTGCGACGGGCCGCAGGTCCGCGAGGCCCGCCGCCACGGGCGCGAAGCCCGGCAGCAGCAGGCGCGCGTCGGTGCCCTGTTCGATCAGCGCGGCGGGCAGGGCGGCGGTGACGTCGGCGAGGCCTCCGGTTTTCAGCAGCGGATACAGCTCGCTGGCTACGTGCAGGACGCGAATGGTCATCGGGAGTCAGTCCTCTCGGTGCTCGGGTGGCTTGCGGGTTGGCGCGTCCTTGAGCGTATGAACCTCGCCGGGCACTCGGCTAGCCTGGCAACTTCGCCAGCGCCTCGCTCGTGACCAGCACGACGCCGCTCTCGGTGCGATAAAAGCGTTCGGCGTCGCGCGCGGCGTCTTCGCCGATCACGGTGCCGTTGGGAATCGTGCAGCCGCGGTCCACGACGACCTTGCGCAGCCGGCAACTCGTGCCCACCGTCACCTGTGGCAACAAGACTGCCTCGGCAATGTTGCAAAACGACTGCACGACGACATTCGATGAGAGCACCGAGCGCGAGATCTGCGAACCCGAGATCACGCTGCCGCCGCACACGATCAGGTTGGTGCCCGAACCCTGCAGACCGTTGAGGTCGCGCACGAACTTGGCGGGCGGCAACTGCTCCTGGTAGGTCCAGATTGGCCAGTTGCGGTCATATAGGTCGAGCGCGGGGATGGTCGAGGCGAGGTCGAGGTTGGCGGACCAGTAGGCATCGACCGTGCCGACGTCGCGCCAGTACGGTTCGGCGGCCGGGTCCGACGACACGCATGACATGCTGAACGGATGGGCGATCGCGTGGCCGTCGCTCACGACGCGCGGAATGATGTCCTTGCCGAAGTCGTGGTCGGTGGCCGAGCGCGAGATGTTCTCTTCGAGCAGATGGACGAGGTAGTTCGTGTCGAACACGTAGATGCCCATGCTCGCGAGCGCGATGTCGGGGTGTCCCGGCATGGCGGGCGGATCGTCGGGCTTCTCGACGAAGCCGGTCACGCGACGCGCCTCGTCCACGGCCATCACGCCGAACGCGCGCGCTTCCATGCGCGGCACCTCGATGCAGCCCACCGTGCAGTCGGCGCCGCTCGCGGCGTGGTCGGCGATCATGCGCGTGTAGTCCATCTTGTAGATGTGGTCGCCGGCCAGCACCACCACGTACTTCGGACTGATCGAGCGGATGATGTCGATGTTCTGGTACACGGCGTCGGCGGTGCCGCGGTACCAGTGCGCGCCTTCCACGCGCTGCTGCGCGGGCCACAGGTCGAGGAATTCGTTGAATTCGCCGCGCAGGAAGCCCCAGCCGCGCTGCAGGTGGCGCAAGAGCGAGTGCGCCTTGTACTGCGTGACGACCGCAATGCGGCGGATGCCCGAATTCAGGCAGTTCGAGAGTGCGAAATCGATGATGCGGTACTTGCCGCCGAAGTACACGGCCGGCTTCACGCGCTTGTTGGTGAGCGGCCCGAGGCGTGTGCCGCGGCCGCCAGCAAGCACGATGGCGAGGGTGGTGCGTTGCAGATCGTTGAGGCTTGCCGGAGTTTCCATGGTCGTCTCCTTGTTGTGCCCCCGGTACGGCCGCCGCGGCGCGCCTTGTCCTGCGCGGGCCAGTGCGGTCCTCTTCTGATGTGCCTGTCGCGTCCCTGATGCGGCGCGTGTCGCAATGCAGCACGCGTGCCGTGCGCCGCGGACGTCTCGTGCGTCCTGTATTGACTGTTCTAGCACCGAATGCAGCGTAGCGCGAATTGCCTGTGAGCAGATCCGGACATGCTCGTCGCAATCGTGCGAGGCGTTCGGAAGCAGCAAACGGCGTGCCGCGCACGCAAGCGGGACGCGAAAGGCGGCAGGAGCGGGGCGGGGCCGCTAGAATCGCTGGCTGTATCGGCGCCATTTCTGCGTCCTCTTTTCTGTCCGACCTTTCGCCCGATTCCTGATCGATGAGAGCTATCCTGAACCACACGCTTGCCCGCTTTGCCCCTTTCGTTGCCGCGTTGAGTGCGGCCGCGCTCTGTCACGTCGCGTTCGCTGCTCAGACAGAGGCGAGCGGGGCCGCGCCGATGGGCGCGCCGTCACCGCAAGCCGCGACCCAGACGCCCGACAGCCCCGCGTATGGCCCCGAACTGCAGGGCTTCGAGTATCCGCATCCCGTGCATGACTTTGCGTTCGTTTCGCAGGGGCAAACGCTGCATATGGCGTACATGGACGTGCAGCCCGCGAAGCCGAATGGACGCACCGCGGTCCTGCTGCACGGCAAGAACTTCTGCGCGGCGACGTGGGACGCCACCATCCGCGAGTTGCATGCCGCGGGCTACCGCGTGATCGCGCCGGACCAGATCGGCTTTTGTAAATCGAGCAAGCCCGCTTCGTACCAGTTCAGCTTCCAGCAGCTCGCGCGCAACACGCACGCGCTGCTCGCGGCGCTCGGCGTGCATGACGCGACGATCATCGGCCATTCGACGGGCGGCATGCTGGCGGTGCGCTACGCGCTCATGTATCCGCAGGAAACCGAGCAACTCGTGCTCGTGAACCCGATCGGACTCGAAGACTGGAAGGCGAAGGGCGTGCCCTCGATCGCGGTGGACGACTGGTACGCGCGCGAACTGAAAACGAGCGCCGACGGCATTCGCCGTTACGAGCAGGCTACCTATTACGCGGGTCAGTGGCGGCCGGCCTATGAGCCGTGGGTGCAGATGCTGGCGGGCATGTATCGCGGGCCGGGCAAGGCGCAGGTGGCGTGGGACTCGGCGCTGCTTTACGACATGATCTACACGCAGCCGGTGGTCTACGAGTTCGGCCAGTTGCAGATGCCGACGCTCTTGCTCATCGGCGACAAGGACACGACCGCCATCGGCAAGGATCTCGCACCGCCCGAGGTGCGCGCGCAGCTCGGGCACTATCCGGTGCTCGCCAAAGCCGCGCAGCGCGCCATTCCCCACGCAACGCTCGTGGAGTTCGCAGATCTCGGGCACGCGCCGCAGATGCAGGATCCGCAGGCGTTTCATGCCGCGCTGCTCAAGGGTCTCGACGCGTTGAACCCATCGCACTGAGGGTGCGTTCGGGTCATCGTCCCGCGGCGGCTACCTTCAGTTCCTCGCGGGCCTGCGCCGCCATCTCGAACGAACGCAGGCGCGCCGCGTGATCGTAGATCTGCGCGGTGACGATGAGCTCGTCCGCGCCGGTCTGCTCGATCACCGAGGCAAGGCCCGCTCGCACGGTTTCCTGGTCGCCCACCACGGAGCAGGCGAGTGAGTGCGACACACCGGCCAGTTCGAACTCATTCGCCTCGATCTGCTCAACTGGCGGCGGCAACTGCCCCGGCGTGCCGCGCCGCAGATTCACGAACTGCTGCTGCAGCGAGGTGAAGAGAAAGCGCGCTTCTTCGTTCGTGGGCGCGCCGAACACGTTCACGCCGACCATCGCATGGGGCCTCGCAAGCACGGCAGACGGACGGAACTGCGAACGGTAAAGGCGCAGCGCCGTGAGCAGATGATCGGGCGCAAAGTGCGAGGCGAACGCGAACGGCAGGCCCATGGCCGCCGCGAGCTGTGCGCCATACAGACTCGAGCCGAGGATATAGAGCGGCACGTTCAAGCCAGCGCCGGGCACGGCGCGCACGCGCTGGCCTTCCACGGGCGCGGCGAAATAGCGCTGCAGTTCGGCCACGTCGTCGGGGAAGCTGTCGGCGCTGCCCTGCAGGTCGCGGCGCAGCGCGCGCGCCGTGGTCTGGTCGGTGCCGGGCGCGCGCCCGAGGCCGAGGTCGATGCGGCCCGGGTAGAGCGCTTCGAGCGTACCGAACTGCTCGGCAATCACGAGCGGGGCGTGGTTCGGCAGCATGATCCCGCCCGAGCCCACGCGGATGGATTGCGTGCCGCCCGCGACGTAGCCGATCACCACCGAGGTCGCCGCGCTGGCGATACCCGTCATGTTGTGATGCTCGGCCAGCCAGAAGCGGTGGTAGCCCAGGCGTTCGGCATGCCGGGCGAGATCGAGCGTGTTGTGCAGGGCCGCGCCGGCATGGGAGCCCGCCGGGACGGGCGAGAGGTCGAGTACGGAGAATAGGGTCATGGGCTAGCTTGGGGCCGGGTATTGGGAGAGCGACGCGCGCGCAGTGCGCCGGTTTCTCGACGCGAGGCCGCAAGGCAGTCGCAAGGTGCGGCCATTGTGCCAAACCACTTTCGTTCGTGCTGGAGGCCTTCAGGAACCCATGCCGCCGGCGTGGATTCAGTCACAACTGATTGCTTTTACGCTCAGTCGATTTGAATATTAACGAGAACCACTCTTGTTTAAATGTAAAGATCGCGAATTTAATTCAAAATTATTAAAGAATCATTTCTATATGCTTACCGATTTTTTTGGTGGCGAAAAAACTCTGGAAGGCGGCTGTTTAATCGCTGAAATAGTTACGTTTTTGCAACTTTGGCAACGCATTTTCCCGTATCTGTCGGAAGCAGCCGACAGAGCTTGCTGATACAATTTTCCGCGTCGAATCGGGGATCGACCATATCCAGCTATTTCATACGATGGTTTTATCTCCATTCGTTGTTTGTTCAATTGCCTGGCGTCATGTAAGCCGGCGTCGATTGTCCGGTCTTTAGCCCCGAATGCGTAATGTGGCTACGATGTGCTGTCTATTTTTGGATCATCAGGGAAATGATACGTGGTGAAACGCGAATTCCGGTCGGGGCATCGCAGGAGCTTCACCCCTCGCGCGCAGCCGGCGACGAGCGCGGGTTGCCCCACGTAACCCGACAAGGCGGCGTGTCATGACGGTGTCGCAGGTTTTCGCCATGTCGGCGCCCTGGCCCGTGCTCGTCTGGATCGTGGTCGTGCTGTGCGGCGTTGCCGCTTTTTACGGCCTCGTCGCCGCGCTCACCATGCCGCGCCTGGGTTCCGCCGCACTCGTGCGCGAGGCCGCGCGCCGCGCGCGCCGTGCGCAACCGCAGCCCGTGAGCGTGCTGAAGCCCTTGTGCGGTGCCGAGCCGCGCCTCTACGAAAATCTCGCGACCTTCTGCGAGCAGCGGCATCCGCGCTTCCAGTTGCTGTTCGGCGTGTCCTCGCCAGCGGATCCGGCCATCGCCGTCGTGCGTCGGCTGCAGGCGGCTTACCCGGGCCATGACATCGAACTCGTGGTCGACCCGCGCGTGCACGGCAGCAATCTCAAGGTGAGCAACCTCATCAATCTGGCTGCGCGCGCGCGTTACGACGCGATTGTCGTGGCTGACAGCGATATCGCCGTCGAGCCCGACTATCTGGAGATCGTCACCGCGCCGCTTGCCGACCCGGACGTAGGCGTCGTGACCTGCCTCTACAGCGCCCGCAGCATCGGCGGTTTCTGGCCGCGCGTCGGCGCGCTCTTCATCAACGAGTGGTTCGCGCCCTCGGTGCGCGTGGCGCATTCCACGGGCTCGCGCGCGTTCGGCTTTGGCGCGACGCTCGCGCTTTCCCGCGCGACGCTCGAGCGCATCGGCGGCTTTGCCGCGCTCAAGGACTGCCTCGCCGACGACTATCTGCTCGCCCGCTACGCGCGCGATCACGGCCTCGCCACGGTGCTTGCGCCGGTGGTGGTCGCCACCGACGTGATCGAGCCCACCTTCGGCTCGCTCTGGCTGCGCGAGACGCGCTGGCTGCGCACGATCCGCTCGGTGAATCCGGCGGGCTTCGCTTCACTGTTCATTACGTTTCCCACGCCGTGGCTCGTGCTGGGCGCGTTGTTTTACGGCCTGCTCGCGGCGGGGGCGGGCATTGGCGCGTGCGCGACGACGCGCGCGGCGCTGGCCGCGCTCGCCACGACCATGATGGCGGGTATCATTGCGCGTTTGATACTGCACGCGCGAGCGAGCGGAAGCTGGCGCGCGTTCTGGCGCGATTTGCCGCTTGTGCCGCTGCGCGACATGCTGCTGGCCCTGCAGTGGCTTTCCGCCGCGTTCGGCTCGCATGTGATCTGGCGCGGCGTACGCGTGAGCGTCGCCAATCCCGAGGCCCAAGCGCCTACCGCCATGGCCAGGCCCGCGCGCGCGCAGCGGCCTGCCGTCGAAGGATCGGACGCTCGCTGAGCGCGTCGTTCTGACGCCGGCGCTTGATAGCCGCTTTTTACCGAATGTCACCTCAATCATCACCCGACACACTACGGGTACCCGGAGCACTCATCGCATGAAAACGCTGTTTCTGCAGGCCCCGTCGTATGACGGCTTCGACGGTGGCGCGGGCTCGCGCTACCAGGCAAAGCGCGAGATCCGCTCGTTCTGGTATCCCACCTGGCTTGCGCAGCCCGCGGCCCTCGTGCCCGGCAGCCGCGTGCTCGACGCGCCGGCCGACGGCATCGGCGTGGAAGAAACGCTGAAGATCGCGATGGACTACGACCTCGTCATCATCCACACGAGCACGCCGTCGTTCCCGAGCGACGCGCTCTTTGCCGAGGATCTCAAGAAGCGCAAGCCGTCGCTGCTGGTCGGCATGGTCGGCGCGAAGGTGATGGTCGATCCGCACAACTCGCTCACGGCGACCGAAGCGATCGATTTCGTCTGCCGTGAAGAATTCGACTACACCTGCAAGGAAATCGCCGAGGGCAAGCCGTTCCCCGAGATCAAGGGCTTGAGCTGGCGCGCGAAGGACGGCTCGATCGAGCACAACGAAGCGCGTCCGATCCTCGAGAATATGGACGAGCTGCCGTTCGTCGCGCCGATCTACAAGCGCGACCTGAAGATCGATAACTACTTCATCGGCTATCTGAACTACCCGTACGTGTCGATCTACACGGGCCGCGGCTGCAAGTCGCGCTGCACGTTCTGCCTGTGGCCGCAGACGGTGAGTGGCCACCGCTACCGCACGCGCTCGGTGGAAAACGTGCTCGAGGAAGCGAAGTGGATCCGCGACAACATGCCGGAAGTCAAGGAACTGATGTTCGACGACGACACGTTCACCGACGACTTGCCGCGCGCCGAAGCGATCGCGATCGGCCTGGGCAAGCTCGGCATGACGTGGTCGTGCAACGCCAAGGCGAACGTGCCGTACAAGACGCTCAAGGTCATGAAGGAAAACGGCCTGCGCCTGTTGCTCGTGGGCTTTGAGTCGGGCGACGACCAGATTCTCGTGAACATCAAGAAGGGCGTGCGCACGGACTTCGCGCGCCGCTTCAGCGCCGACTGCAAGACGCTCGGCATCAAGATTCACGGCACCTTCATTCTGGGGCTGCCGGGCGAGACGCAGGACACGATCAAGAAGACGATCGAGTACGCGAAGGAAATCAATCCGCACACGATTCAGGTGTCGCTTGCCGCGCCGTATCCGGGCACGACGCTCTACAAGCAGGCCGTGGAAAACGGCTGGATGGAAGAGAACAAGACGATCAACCTGGTGAGCAAGGAAGGTGTGCAGCTCGCGGCGATCGGCTATCCCAACCTGCCGCGCGAGGAGATCTATCACCACCTCGAGCAGTTTTATCGCCAGTTCTATTTCCGGCCATCGAAGATCTGGGAGATCGTGCGCGAGATGCTCACGAGCTGGGACATGATGAAGCGGCGTCTGCGCGAAGGCGTGGAGTTCTTCCGCTTCCTGCGCGCGCACGAGGCATGATGGAACGTTCGTCCCGCCGCGCGCTCATCTTCACCGCCGACGACTTCGGCCTGCACGAGCGGGTCAATGCGGCGGTGGAACGCGCGCATCGCGAGGGCGTGCTGGACTGCGCGAGCCTGATGGTGGCCGCGCCCGCCGCGCTCGATGCCGTCGCGCGGGCGCGGTGCACGCCGGGGTTGCGCGTGGGGCTGCATCTGGTGCTGGCGGATGGCGCGGCGATGCTGCCGCGCGCGCAGATTCCGGCGCTCGTCGATGCGCAAGGGCGTTTTGGCGACAACATGGTTCGCGACGGCGTGCGTTTCTTCTTCCTGCCGCACGTGCGCAGGCAACTCGCGAAGGAAATTCGCGCGCAGTTCGAAGCGTTCGCTGCGACCGGGCTCGCGCTCGATCACGTGAACACGCACAAGCATTTTCATTTGCATCCCACGGTGCTTGCGCTGATCATCGAGATCGGTCGCGAGTATGGTTTGCGCGCGATGCGTCTGCCGCTCGAGGCCGGCGCGCCGCTGGCACTTAAGCCCTGGCTCGCGCTCGTGCGCGCGCGGCTGGCGCGCGCGGGCGTCGCGCACAACGACTACGTGGTCGGCATCGCAAAGACGGGCGCGATGGACGAGGCCGCCGTGCTCGACGCGCTCGCGCATCTGCCCGCGCAGGGCGTGGGCGAGATCTACTGCCATCCGGCGCTGGCGGCTGAAGCAGGCGAGGGGCCCATCACGTCATCGATGCAGAGCTATCGCCATGCCGACGAATTCGGCGCACTGATCTCGCCGCGCGTGGCCGCAGCGCTTGCGCAAGCGGGCGTGCGCCGTGGCGGCTTTATCGACGTGTTCTTCGGCGCGGCTTCGGGCTCGGATCCCGCTGCGTCGCGTGGCGCGCAGGCGCACGCGTCATGAAGTGGCTGCAATGGCTGGGCCTGCCGGTCGGGATCGCCATCCTGATCGGTCTCGTCGTACATAACGGCGCGCACGACGTGCTGCGCGTGATTGGCACGGCAGGCCCCA
The DNA here is from genome assembly GCF_021390645.1 of Paraburkholderia flagellata. Taxonomy (GTDB): domain Bacteria; phylum Pseudomonadota; class Gammaproteobacteria; order Burkholderiales; family Burkholderiaceae; genus Paraburkholderia; species Paraburkholderia flagellata. Next base: position 1,935,995 of record NZ_JAJEJT010000001.1, on the reverse strand, counting down.
TGCTGCTCTGGCTCGTGCCATTCCACGCGCTGCCGCTTCTGCTCGACGCGCACGCGTGGCGCCTCCTGCTCGACAAGCGCGCGCCGCTCACCTTCCTCTGGTGGACCGCGACCGTGCGCGAAGCCGTGAACCGCCTGCTGCCCGTGGTCGGCGTGGGCGGCGAACTCGTCGGCATTCGCCTCGCGCGCTGGAAGGTGCGCAATGCGAGCGAGGTCACGGCTTCGGTGATCGTCGAGGTGATCGTGACGATCGCCGTGCAATATGCGTTCTCGGCGCTCGGTGTCGTGCTGATCGTTGCGGCGACCGGCGACGGCGGTTCGCTGCGCACCATCGTCACGATCGCACTCGCGCTCGTGCTTTCGGCACCGTTGCCCGTGCTCGCTGTTTTCCTGCTGCGTCGCGGCGGCGTATTTCATGCGATCGAACGCTGGGCCGCGCGCCTGCTCGGCACCGACAATGCGCTCATGCCCGGCCTCGACGGCAAGCAGCTCGACGCCGATCTCGACGCGCTGATGTCGCGCACCGGCCTCATGTTTCGGGCTTTCTTCTGGCAACTCGGCGGCTATATGCTCGGCGCGTTCGAGACGTGGTGGGCGCTCGCGCTGCTCGGTCATCCGGTCTCGGTGGGCGATGCGCTCGCCATCGAGGCCATTACCCAGGCCGTGCGCCATGCCGCTTTCATGGTGCCCGCCGGCCTCGGCGTGCAGGAAGTCGCCGTGGTGCTGCTCGCGCAGCTCTTTGGCGTGAACCAGGAAGTGGCGTTCTCGCTCGCGCTCGTCAAGCGCATGCGCGAAGTGGTGTTCGGCGTGCTCGCGCTGCTGACCTGGCAGGCCGCGGAAATCGTCCGCGCGCGTCGCGCATTGCGCCACGGCGCGCATTCCGGTGCGCAGTCTGGAGATGCGCTGCCCGCTGTGGCGAGCGCCCGCGCGCGCATGGGCCGCCCGAAGCGGGACTCACAGCACGATCAGCGCCATTGACGGTACAGTGTGAGCATGTCGGCGTGCACCGGTTCTTCGGGCACGCGTAGACGCAAGCCCATGCTGATGCGTTAGCAAGGACATGAAGCCCACGTTCTCATCCACGCGTTCGCGCGCGCTCGCATGCGCCGCCATGGCGGCGTTCATGCTTTCCGGCTGCGACGATCACCAGCTCGGTGCCATGTTCCACTCCATCTGGCAGGGATTCAAGACGTTCTTCGACTCGGTGAAGCCCGACGCGCTGCTGCTCAAGGGCCTCACGCCTGGCGTCTCCACCCTCGAGCAGGTGCGCGAGCAGATGGGCCAGGCCGAAACCGAGCGCGTGTTCGACGACGGCTCGCGCCGCCTCGAATATCCGCGCGGCCCGCAGGGTCTCAAGACCTGGATGGTCGACATCGGCCCGAACGGGCGGCTCGTGGCCATTACCCAGGCGCTCACGGCGGAAAACTTCGCGAAGATCCGCGTCGGCATGAGTGAGGACGAGGTGCGGCGCCTGCTCGGCAAGCCGGGGCAGGTGGCTGGCTACCGCTTGAAGAAGGAGACGGTGTGGAGCTGGAAGTGGCTGGAAGGGGGCGTGACGCCCGAAGCGTATTTCAACGTGCATTTCGGACCGGACGGGCGGGTCACGACGACGTCGCGCTCGGACGTGATCCGCGGGCACTGACTCAGTTGATTCATGACCACGCAAGGAGGCGCGCATGATGAACCGGCGACGGCCCAAGCGTGTGGGGCTCGTGCTCGGCGGGGGCGCGGCGCGCGGCTGGGCGCATATCGGCGCGATTCGCGCGCTCGAGGAAGCGGGCATCAAGCCCGACGTGGTGTGCGGCACGTCGATTGGCGCGCTGGTCGGCGCCGTGTACGCGAACGGCGATCTCGACTGGCTCGAGGACTGGGTGAGCAGGCTGACCTGGCAGACCGTGGTGCGTCTGCTCGACTTGCGTTTTTCGGGCGGCCTGCTCGGCGGACGCAAGGTGATCGACCTGTTTGCGCACCAGTTCAACGGCCGCTCGATCGATGACCTGAGGCTGCCGTTCACAGCGGTCGCCACCGAACTCGACACGGGGCGCGAGGTCTGGCTGCGCGAAGGCGGCGTGGTGGACGCCGTGCGCGCGTCGATTGCGATTCCCGGCATCTTCACGCCGATCTGGCATGACGGTGTGTGGCTCGTCGACGGCGGCCTGAGCAACCCGGTGCCGGTGTCCGCCGCGCGCGCGATGCGTGCCGACACCGTGATCGCCATCGATCTGAATCACGACATTCTCAACGGCCGCGACCTGGGCGGCGCGATCGACACGATGCCGCGCGAATTGCCCGTGGAAGCGAGCGACGCGGCGGCGGCATCGGCCGCGAGAGCGCCGGGTAACGCAGCCAATGGCGCTGAAAGCACTGAAGCTGCGCCTGAACCGCTCCTGCGCCGCAACGGCAAGCGCTTTCCGCGCTGGCTGCAGCCGTCCGGCCCCGGCGCGGCCGGCGGGCCGGACGTGCGCGTGGCGCCGCCGCCTAGCACGCGCGTGCCTTCCGTGTTGAGTTCGGTGGCCCAGAGCATCGACATCATGCAGGTGCGCATTACGCGCAGCCGCCTTGCGGGCGAGCCCGCCGACGTGCTGATCCAGCCGCGCCTGGGCGGCATGGGGATCTTCGACTTTCATCGCGCCGGGCCCGCTATCGAAGAAGGGCGTGCGGCCGTGCAGTACATGATGCCGGCCATCAAGGCGCAGTTGGGACTGGACTAGGGCGCTCCCAGTGCGCTGCCGGCTACAGATCCAGAATGCCGGCGACGGCGAACTTCGCCGCCTCCAGTTCCTCGGCTGTCGCCGATTCTCCCTTGTGCCGCCAGACTCTGCCTGTTAGCGAAAGCGTCGTAACCTGATCGGCCATCGCGACACAGGGCCTGGCCAGGCCGCTGATAGGGATTTCCGACTCCCACCCGTGAATGGTGCTGGTGACAGGCAGTCCGACGAAGCGGGTCGTCAGTTCGTTGAACTCGGAGTCGGTGAGGACGAGGACAGGGTGATAGCCGTCCTGCTCACTGCCTGCGCCTGGCCCGACGTTGAGCCAGAGGATGTCGCCTGCGTCTGGTGTTCCGTTCTTCATGCGTTCCTTACCATGGATCGAAACGCGTGGGGTCATCGGGTCCGCCGATTTCGGTCCCTTGCGGCTGGCCGAAGTCGATGAGCGGGTGCGGCTCGAGGTTTCTCTCGCGCAACTGCTGCAAATAGCGCTCGCGCGAGAAGCGCCGGATCGCCGTATGCGGGCGAACCGTGAGCGACCCATCTTCGACTTCCACCTCGACTTCCTGCCCTTCGGCCAAGGCCAGTTTGCTGGCAAGGCTGGCCGGAATGCGCACCGCGAGGCTGTTTCCCCAACGCTTCAGGGTTTGTATCGCCATTTCGTCCTCGTACTGAATTAGCCGTCTGGCCAAAAACGTATTGCGTTTGATGTCCATACCTGATCGGGGTGTATCTACGTGGTTGATACCATCCCGATGCTAGGCTTCCAATTCACGTGTGTCAACGCGTTGATACGCGCTAGATTCGCGGCGCACGTACACAGGTCAAGGAATGCGCACTATCCTCAGTCCACCGCCGCGAGCCACGCCCAGCCGTGCTGGGTGCGGCGTAGCGCCGTCACGGAAAGCGGCGCGATTTCGATCGAGCGAAAACCCGACGACGGCGCACCCAGCGCGTGCAGAATCGCCGCGCGCATCACACTCGCGTGCGTGAAGGCGACCACGTCGGGCTCGGAGTCGGGAATCGCATCGAGCCAGGCGCTGACGCGCGCGCGGACATCGTCGAACGATTCGCCGCCTGGCGGCCTGAAGGCTGGATCGCGCGTCCAGGCAACCAGTGCTTCGGGCGCTTCGTGTGCAAGATCCGCGATACGCTTGCCTTGCCACGCGCCGAAGGCCGTGTCGGCGAGCGCGTCGCCGGGCGTCGCCGCGGTGAAGCCTGCCGCGCGTGCGCTCGCTCGTGCGATCGCCGCGGGACTCGTGAGCACGCGCAGCGCCTCGCCATTGCGCTCACCGCGCTCCAACCGCGCGTGCCAGCGCTCGCACCATGCAGCAAGCGCCTCGAGTGCGCGGGTGTCGAGCGCTTCTTCGGCGTCATCGCCCGCTACAGGCGCTCGCGGGAACGTTCCCGAGCGCAGCGCGGCATTCGCCGCATGACTCACCAGCCAGACGGTCGTCGGCATGCTTTTCCTTACGCATCACTTCACTGTGGCTGACATCCGGTCCGCGGCCAGCCATCGCAGCGCGTAGAATACAGGCTCCACGACACGCGGAAGCCGGTGCAAGTCCGGCGCGGTCGCGCCACTGTAACTGGTTGCCTGCGATTGAATCGAAGCAACGGAAGTCAGACCTGCGCGTCGTGAACCACCCTTTCAACGACTAGCGGGGCGCGTAACCCCAGGAGAAGTCAGCATGTCCGAAACCTCATTCCCGTTGCAGCACGCACCGGCCGCGCCGGCGCCCATTCCCCTGCGAGAGATCCTGCCCTGGGCGATCTTCGGCGGGCTCATGCTGCTGCTGGCCCTGTACTTCGTGGGCGCCGAGCAAGGCGCTACCTCGATCGTTCCGGGCATGTACGTCCACGAATTCGTTCACGACGGCCGCCATCTGCTCGGCTTTCCCTGCCACTGACCGGGAGCTGAAGATGGTTGGCAAGTTGCTGGTACGCGGCATGCTCGCAGGCATCGCCGCGGGACTCCTCACGTTCGGCTTCGCGAAGATCGCGGGCGAGCCCCAGGTCGATCAGGCGATTTCCTTCGAGGAAAAGGTCGACGCCGCGAAGGGTGAGGCACCCGATCCCGAAATCGTGAGCCGCAAGACCCAGGCGAGCATCGGGCTCTTCACGGGCGTGATGGTCTATGGCGCGTCGATCGGCGGCCTCTTTGCACTCGTCTTCGCCTATGCGAACGGTCGCGCGGGCCGTCTTTCGCCGCGCGCGCTCTCGGCCTGGCTCGCGCTCGCCGCGTTCGTCGCGATCTACATGGTGCCGAACATCAAGTATCCGGCGAATCCGCCGTCGGTCGGCGACCCGGAAACGATCGGCTATCGAACCGGGCTTTTCTTCCTGATGATCGCGATCTCGATCGCCGTGTCGGTGTTCTCGCTCAAGATGCGCGCCGCGTTCGTGCCGCGCCTCGGTGTCTGGAATGCTTCGATCGTGGCGCTCGTGCTGTTCGTCGTCGTGATCGGCGCGGTCCAGTTCGCGCTGCCGACGATCAACGAGGTGCCCGCGGCCTTCCCGGCCGTGTTGCTGTGGAAGTTCCGCACGGTGTCGATCGGCATGCAGGTCATCCTCTGGACCACGATCGGGCTGCTGTTCGGCGCGCTCGCCGAAAAGCTGATTGGCGCGAACGCCCGTGCGGGCAGCGCACGCGGCACGCAAACGCGCGCCGCGTAAGCGCCGCAGGGCCGCTGGGCGCACGCCGCGCGCCTATCGAAAAAGCGACCGCAAACTTGCGTAAATGCCCCGCACGCCCCGCGTGCCGGGGCATTTTTTTTCACCTTTCAAAAGCATCGGGCCCGCGGCTGCGCGGGCCCGATCCGCGCGCGTCCATGCGTCGCACTGCAATGCTGCACTGCAATATCCGCGCCGCGCTAGTTTGAGCAATCCATTTTGCACTGAGACGATCCGCGCCAGTTCATCGGTTTGCGCGGCGCTTGTATGCCCGCGAGGCCGCCCGAAACGACAAAACGAATTGATCCGGAGACGCGCGTGATCCTTTACGGCTTTGGCCCGGTGCTGCTTGCCGGCACGATCCAGACGATCGAACTTTCGCTCCTCTCGCTTGGCGTGGCTGTCCTGCTCGGCCTCGCGGGCGCGGCGGCCAAGCTCTCGTTCAACCGGCCGCTCGCGGCCGCGGCGACCGCCTACACGACGCTGATCCGCTCGGTGCCCGATCTCGTACTCATGCTGCTGCTCTTCTACAGCATCCAGATCGGCGTGAACGAGGCCACCGACGCGCTCGGCATGGCGCAGATCGATATCGATCCGTTCGTGGCCGGCGTCGTCACGCTCGGCTTCATCTACGGCGCGTACTTCACCGAGACCTTTCGCGGTGCGTTTCTCGCGGTGCCGCGCGGCCAGCTCGAAGCGGGCCACGCCTACGGCATGAGCGGCGCGCGCGTGTTCGCCCGCATCCTCTTTCCGCAGATGATGCGTTTCGCGCTGCCAGGCATCGGCAACAACTGGCAGGTGCTCGTGAAGGCTACGGCGCTCGTCTCGATCATCGGTCTCGCCGATGTCGTGAAGGCCGCCCAGGACGCGGGCCGCAGCACCTTCAACCTGTTCTTCTTCCTCGTGATCGCGGCGCTCATCTATCTCGCGATCACCACGCTCTCGAACTTCGCGCTCATCTGGCTCGAACGCCGCTATTCGGTCGGCGTGCGTCACGCGCAACTCTGAGGAGACGGCCGCCATGAACGAAATCATTCAGCAATTCGGCCGCGCGTTCCTCTACTGGGACGGCGAGCACGTGTCGGGCCTCGCGATGACGCTGTGGCTGCTCGTGATCTCCGTGGCTTTCGGCTTCGTGTGCGCGGTGCCGCTCGCCGTGGCGCGCGTGTCGAGCCGCCGCTGGCTTTCGCTGCCGGTGCGCTTTTACACCTACGTGTTCCGCGGCACGCCGCTTTATGTGCAGTTGCTGCTCATCTACACGGGCGTGTACAGTCTCGCGTTCATTCGCGCGGAGCCGCTCCTCGACGCATTCTTTCGCAGCGGCCTGAACTGCGCGGTTCTCGCGTTTGCGCTGAACACCTGTGCGTACACGACTGAGATTTTCGCGGGCGCGATTCGCGCCACGTCGCACGGCGAAGTGGAAGCGGCGCGCGCCTACGGCATGAGCCCGTTCACGATGTACTGGCGCGTGATCCTGCCCTCGGCGCTGCGCCGCGCACTGCCGCTGTACAGTAACGAAGTGATCCTGATGCTGCACGCGACCACGGTGGCCTTCACCGCGACGGTGCCCGACATCCTCAAGGTCGCGCGCGACGCCAACTCGGCCACCTACCGCTCGTTCGAGTCGTTCGGCCTCGCGGCGCTGATCTACTGTGCGGTATCGTTCGTGCTGGTGGCCGCGTTTCGCCGCGCCGAAAAACGCTGGCTCGGCCATCTCGCCGTGCGCACCCGCTGATTCACTGGAATATCGGAAACTGGAGACCATCTTGGCTCAGACGCAATCCTCAGACAGCAAGCTCGTCGCGCGCGACATCCACAAGCGCTACGGCGACAACGAGGTGCTCAAGGGCGTCTCGCTCGACGCGAAGAAGGGCGACGTGATCAGCATCATCGGTGCGAGCGGCTCGGGCAAGAGCACGTTCCTGCGCTGCATCAATTTCCTCGAGAAGCCGAACGCGGGCGAGATCGTCGTGGACGGCGAAACCGTGCGCACGAAGGCGAGCCGCACCGGCGACCTCGACGTGGCCGACCACAAGCAGCTGCAGCGCATCCGCACCAAGCTGGCGATGGTGTTCCAGCACTTCAATCTCTGGTCGCACATGAACGTGCTCGAGAACGTGATGGAAGCGCCCTTGCACGTGCTGGGCGTGCCGCGCAAGGAAGCCGAGGAGCGCGCGCGGCAGTATCTGGAGAAAGTGGGCCTGGCTCCCCGCGTGGAGAAGCAATATCCCTCGCATCTTTCGGGCGGCCAGCAGCAGCGCGTGGCGATTGCGCGCGCGCTTGCCATGCATCCCGACGTGATGCTGTTCGACGAGCCGACTTCGGCGCTCGACCCCGAACTCGTGGGCGAAGTGCTCAAGGTCATGCAAAAGCTTGCCGAAGAAGGCCGCACGATGATCGTCGTGACGCACGAAATGGGCTTTGCGCGCAACGTCTCGAATCATGTGATGTTCCTGCACCAGGGACGCACGGAGGAAGAGGGCGCGCCCGCGGATGTGCTCGGCGCGCCGAAGAGCGATCGCCTGCGCCAGTTCCTCTCGGGCAGCCTCAAGTAGGCGGCACGTTCGATTTCGCGCCTCGTCTTGCCGATGGTCCGCTCCACCGTTCTCCCTTCCGCCTCCGTTCCAGCCGCCGCGCCCGGCGGCCAGGCGCCGCTCGCGCGCGCCGGGCGCACCACCCAGGTGGCGATCGTCGCGCTCCCGCCCGTTTCGATGTCGGGCGTGGGCCCGATCGTCGATGCGCTCAATCTCGCCAACGAAATCGACGGCCGAGCGCTGTACCGCTGGCAGATGTGCTCGTGGAACGGCCGCCCTGTGCCGCTTGCGGGCGGCGCGCAATGGCCCGCCGACTGTGCGTTCGGCGACGCCGTGTCGTGCGACTGGCTCATCGTCGTGACCGAGCGCTACCAGCAGTTCGCCGACTATCGCCTCTTTCTTGCGAGCCTCGCGCGCGTGGGGCAGCGCACGCCGCTCGTCACGGGCATTCACCACGGCATCTGGTGGCTCGCGATGGCAGGGCAGTTGCAGGGCTACCGCGTGGCCGCGAACTGGGAAACGTTCCAGCAATTCGCCGAGCAGTTCGAGCGCACCATCGTCACGCAACACATCTACGAAATCGACCGCGACCGCGCGACCTGCTCGGGTGGCCAGGCCACGCTCGACTTCATGCTCGCGATGATCGGCCGCGACCACGGCCCGGAACTCACGGAACGCATTGCCGACGCGCTCGGTGCAAGCACGCTGCGCAGCGGCGACGAGCGCCAGCGCATTCCGTTCGTGACCGCGCCGGGCGAGCGGCACCCGCGCCTGAACGACGCGCTCCAGCTTATGGAAGCCAACATCGAAGACCCGCTCACGACCGACGAGATCGCGAATCTCGTGGGTGTGTCGCGGCGTCAGCTCGAACGGCTCTTTCGTCAGTATCTGGGCGCGATGCCGTCGAAGTACTACCTCGGTCTGCGCCTTGCCAAGGCGCGCTCGCAGTTGCAGCGCACCAGCAAGTCGGTGGTGCAGATCAGTCTCGCGTGCGGGTTTTCTTCGGCGGCGCATTTTTCGAATGCGTACCGTGAGCGCTTCGGCGTCACGCCGCGTGAGGACCGCCGCAACTGGATCGAGCGCCAGCACGGCGGGGCCGCCGCCGAACCGCGCGCGGGCGCGCTCGTCGAGCCGCCGGAAGTTCAGTAAAACTTAGCCGCGGCGCAGCAGGCACGCGGGACTTGCAGGTTCCGTACGAGGCTCCGTACGAAAAAACGCGTCGCGCCTGCGCAAGACGTTTGCGCGCAGCTTGCCTACACTGCACAAGTGTCTACGGGACCGGGTGCTTCAGCACCGGGTCCCGTCCCAAGCAAAGCCACCCGGGCGAAAGGGCTCAGCCCCAACGCACATCGACCCCGAATTCGACACGCACTGCGTACTAGAGGAATCACCATGAACGACCAGACTGTGAGCCGCAAGACCTTCGACGAAGTGATGGTGCCGTGTTTCTCGCCCGCGCCGTTCGTGCCTGATCGGGGTGAAGGCTCGCGCGTGTGGGACACCGAGGGCCGCGATTACATCGACTTCGCGTGCGGTATCGCCGTGACCTCGCTCGGCCACGCGCACCCGGAGTTGCTGCGCGTGCTGCAGGAGCAGGGCAGCAAGCTCTGGCACATCGGCAATGGCTACACCAACGAACCGGTGCTGCGCCTCGCGCGCCAGCTTGAAGCCCTCACGTTCGCCGACCGCGCGTTCTTCGCGAACTCGGGTGCGGAAGCCAATGAGGCGGCGCTCAAGCTCGCGCGCCGCGTGGCCTTCGATCGGCACGGCGCCGACAAGTTCGAGATCGTCTCGTTCACGCAGTCGTTCCATGGCCGCACGTTCTTCACCGTGAGCGTGGGCGGTCAGCCCAAGTATTCGGAAGGCTTTGGCCCCGTGCCGGGCGGCATCACGCATCTGCCGTACAACGACATCGAAGCGGCGAAGCGCGCCATCGGCGCGCAGACCTGCGCCGTGATCGTCGAACCGGTGCAGGGCGAAGGCGGCGTGATTCCCGCCGATCCGGCCTTCCTGCGCGCGCTGCGCGAAGCGTGCGATGCGCACGGCGCGCTGCTGATTTTCGACGAGGTGCAAACGGGCGTGGGCCGCTCGGGCCACTTCTACGCCTACGAAGATACGGGCGTCACGCCCGATATCCTCACGACGGCCAAGGCGCTCGGCAACGGCTTCCCGATCGGCGCGATGCTCACGACCGAAGCGATTGCGGCGCACTTCAAGGTCGGCGTGCACGGCACGACCTATGGCGGCAATCCGTTGGGCGCCGCGATTGCGGGCAAGGTGGTCGAACTGGTGAGCGATCCCGCACTGCTGGCAGGCGTGCGTGCCCGCGGCGAATCGATTCGCGGCAAGCTCGCGAAGATCAACGAGCGCTTCGACATGTTCAAGGAGGTGCGTGGCAAGGGTCTTTTGATCGGCGCCGAACTGAACGCTCGCTTTGCCGGTCGCGCCAAGGACTTCAACGCGGCGGCCGCGAATCGCGGCGTGATGATGCTGATTGCAGGGCCGGACGTGCTGCGCTTCGCACCGTCGCTCATCATTCCGGAAGCGGACCTCGACGAAGGCTTTGCGCGCTTCGAGCAGGCCTGCAATGACGTCATTGGCGTCGCCGGCGCACGCTGATCGCAGCGCGCGCCCAACTGAAACACAGCGCACATAGGACCGACGATGCTATTCGTTCGCCCCGCCAGGCTTTCCGATCTCGACGCGATCGCCCATATGGCGCGCACCGCGCAGCCGGTGCTGCATTCGCTGCCGCACGACCGCGCGGCGCTCGAAGCGCGTATCGCGCTTTCAGAAGATTCGTTTCGCGCGGACGTGGACTTCCCAGGTGAGGAGTTCTATCTGTTCGTGCTCGAAGATTCCGCTACCGGCCGGCTCGTAGGCACTTCGAGTATCGTCGCGGCGGCCGGCTACGCCGAGCCGTTCTACGCGTTTCGCAACGACGCGCTCATTCATGCATCGCGTGAGCTGCACGTGAACCGCAAGATTCATGCGCTGACGATGTCGCACGAACTCACGGGCAAGAGCCGTCTCGCGGGTTTCTATATCGAGCCCTCGCTGCGCGGTGACGCGGCCGCGCATCTCATGTCGCGCGCGCGCATGATGTACATCGCGATGAATCGCCGGCGCTTCACGCCCGAAGTGTTCACGCTGCTGCTCGGCGTGACCGACGACAAGGGCGCGTCGCCTTTCTGGGAAGCCGTCGGGCGCAAGTTCTTCGGGCGCGATTTCAAGGACATCGAATTGGCCTCGGGTGGACGCAGCCGCACCTTCATTGCCGAAGTGATGCCGGCTTACCCGATCTATGTGCCGCTGCTGCCGGAGCCGGCGCAGCGCGTGCTCGGCGAGCCCGATCCGAGCGCCTTGCTCGCTTACGAAATCCATCTGGAAGAGGGCTTCGAGCCGGACCGCTACGTCGATATTTTCGATGCGGGCCCGGTGCTCACCGCGCAGGTGGATCGCACGGCTTCGGTCGCCGGTAGCGAGGCGCGCACGGTGCGTGAAGTTGCGCCTGCAACGAATCTGGAAGGCGCGGCGTATCTGGTCGCGAGCCAGCGCGCGGGCGAGTTCCGTTGCGTGCTCGCGACGTTGCCCGAAAGCGGGAAGGGTGCTGGCACACGGGGAGGCAACTTCGCGCCGCTCGACGCGGCCGCGCGCGCCTCGCTCGGCGTGCAGGACGGCGAACCGGTGCGCTGCGCACCGCTTTATCGCGCCACCCCGCAAACAGAGGATGCATACATGGGAGACGCACAATGATCGTGGTACGCGTCGTGCAAACGGGCGACGTGGACGCGCTCGTCGCGCTCGCCCAGGAAACGGGTCCCGGCCTCACCACCTTCAAGCCCGACCGGGAGGCGCTCAAGGCGCGCATCGAGCGCGCACGGCGCACGCTCGCCGGCGAGGCCGAGTTGCGCGAAGCCGGCTACTTCTTCGTGATGGAAGACACGGCAACGGGCGACGTGGCCGGCGTGTGCGGCATCGAAACGGCCGTAGGGCTGGAGCAGCCGTTCTACAACTACCGCGTGAGCACGGTGGTGCACGCGAGCCAGGAACTCGGGATCTGGACGCGCATGCGTGCGCTCAATATCTCGCACGATCTCACAGGCTATGCCGAGGTGTGTTCGCTCTTTCTCTCGCCGCGGTATCGCACGGGCGGAGTGGGCGGGCTGCTTTCGCGCTCGCGCTTCATGTTCATCGCGCAGTTTCGGGAGCGCTTTCCCGAGCGCCTATGCGCGGAATTGCGCGGCCATTTCGACGCGCAAGGCACGTCGCCATTCTGGCGCGCAGTCGGTTCGCACTTCTACCAGATCGATTTCAACGCTGCGGACTACCTGAGCTCGCATGGGCGCAAGTCGTTCCTCGCGGAGTTGATGCCGCGTTACCCGGTGTATGTCGAGTTGCTGCCCGAAGAAGCGCAGGCGTGCGTCGGCCTCACGCATGACGACACGATTCCCGCGCGCCGCATGCTCGAAGCCGAGGGCCTGCGCTACGAGAATCACGTCGATATCTTCGACGCGGGCCCGGTGCTCGAATGCCATATCGGCGACCTGCGCACGGTGCGCGACAGCGTGGTGTTGCCGGTCGAAATTGGCGAAGCGCATGCGCAAGAGGGCGTGCGCTCGCTCGTGTCGAATACGTCGCTTGGCGACTTTCGCGTGGGATTCGCGCCGGGCGTCGTGCACGACGGCGTGTTCACGCTGAGCGCCAGGGAGGCGGCGGCACTGAACGTCGCGGCGGGCGAACCGGTGCGCGTGCTCGGCCCCGCAGCGAAGCAAAAGCGATAAACCTGCATGGGACCAGAGTAAGCGCCAAAGCGCCAACTCTGGTCGACACAAGGATGACCATGAACGAGCTTTACATCGATGGACAATGGTGCGCGGCCTCGGGCCCCGCGTTCGTTTCGCGCAACCCAGGCACCGGCGAGACCGTGTGGAGCGGCAACGCCGCGAGCGAGCAAGATGTCGATCGCGCCGTCAGCGCTGCGCGCCGCGCGTTTGCCGCGTGGTCGCAAACGCCGCTCGAAGCGCGCTGCGAGATCGTGAAGCGCTTTGCCGCGCTCGTCACCGAAAAGAAGGAAACGCTCGCGCAGGCCATTGGCCGCGAAACCGGCAAGCCGCTCTGGGAAGCGCGCACCGAAGCGGCGTCGATGGCCGCGAAGGTTGCCATTTCGATCACCGCCTACGGCGAGCGCACCGGCGAGAAGCGCGCAACGATGGCCGACGGCGTGGCGGTGCTGCGTCATCGCCCGCATGGCGTCGTTGCCGTGTTCGGTCCGTACAACTTCCCGGGTCATCTGCCCAACGGCCATATCGTGCCGGCGCTGATCGCGGGCAACGCTGTCGTGTTCAAGCCTTCGGAACTTGCGCCTGAAGTTGCGCGCGCAACGGTCGAGCTCTGGCACGAAGCCGGATTGCCCGCGGGCGTGTTCAACCTCGTGCAGGGCGAGCGCGACACAGGCATTGCGCTTGCGAATCACAAGCAGATCGACGGGCTCTTCTTCACGGGCAGTTCGGACACGGGCACGTTGCTGCATCGCCAGTTCGGCGGCCGGCCGGAGATCGTGCTCGCGCTGGAGATGGGCGGCAATAATCCGCTCGTCGTCGCTCCGGTTGACGATATCGACGCAGCCGTCCATCACGCGATCCAGTCGGCGTTTCTTTCGGCAGGGCAGCGCTGCACGTGCGCGCGCCGCATTCTCGTGCCTGCGGACGCGTTCGGCGAGCGCTTCCTCGCGCGCTTCGTCGAAGTGAGTTCGCGCATTACGGTGGGCGAGTACGATGCCGAGCCGCAGCCCTTCATGGGCGCCGTGATTTCGGCGCGCGCGGCGGCCAAACTGATGAGCGCGCAGGCGCAGTTGCTCGAGCGCGGCGCACGCGCCTTGCTGCCGATGGCGCAACGCGACCCGGCGCTCGGCTTCGTGACCCCCGCGATTCTTGACGTGACCGGCGTGGCCGACTTGCCCGACGAGGAGCACTTCGGGCCGCTCGCGCAGATTATCCGCTACGCGGGTTTCGACGACGCGATCGCGCAGGCCAACAACACGGCGTACGGGCTCTCGGCGGGCCTGCTCGCCGACGACGAAGCGCTGTGGCAGCGCTTCACGCGCGAAATCCGCGCGGGCGTCGTGAACTGGAACCGGCCGACCAACGGGGCGTCGAGCGGCGCGCCGTTCGGCGGCGCGGGCCGTTCGGGCAACCACCGGCCGAGCGCGTACTACGCCGCCGACTACTGCGCCTACCCGATGGCCTCGGTAGAAAGCGCGCAATTGCAGATGCCCGCGAGCGTATCGCCGGGTCTTCACTTCTAAGGAACGACGATGCAAACCCTTGAAGCCAACTTCGACGGACTCGTCGGCCCCACGCACAACTATGCCGGATTGTCGTTCGGCAACGTCGCCTCGCAGAACAATGAGAAGTCCGTGGCGAACCCGCGCGCCGCGGCGCAGCAGGGCTTGCGCAAGATGAAGCGGCTCGCCGACCTGGGCTTTGCGCAAGGCGTGCTGCCGCCTCAGGAGCGTCCCTCCATGCGCTTGCTGCGCGAACTGGGTTTCGGCGGTAAGGATGCCGAAGCGATCGCGCGCGCCGCGAAGGACGCGCCCGAACTCCTCGCGGCGGCAAGCTCCGCATCGGCCATGTGGACCGCCAATGCGGCCACGGTGAGCCCTTCGGCGGATACGCCCAACCGGCGCGTGCATTTCACGCCCGCGAACCTGTGCAGCAAACTGCATCGCGCGATCGAGCACGAGGCGACGCGCCGAACGCTCGCCACGGTGTTCGCGGACCCCTCGCACTTCGTCGTGCACGAGGCGCTGCCCGGCACGCCCGCGCTCGGCGACGAAGGCGCGGCCAACCATACGCGCTTTAGCGCGCAGTACGGCGAGCGCGGCGTGGAGTTCTTCGTGTATGGGCGCAGCGAATACCGGCGCGGACCGGAGCCCAAGCGCTTCCCGGCGCGGCAGACGTTCGAGGCGAGCCGCGCCATTGCGCAGCGTCACGGCCTGACCGACGCCGGCACCGTGTTCGCGCAGCAGAACCCCGATGTGATCGACGCGGGCGTGTTCCACAACGACGTGATCGCCGTGGGCAACCGCAGCACGCTGTTCTGCCACGAGCGCGCGTTCGTCGACCAGAAAGCGGTGTACGACGAACTGCGCACGAAGCTCGCGGCGCACGACGCGCCTTTCCACGTGATCGAAGTGCCCGAGGCGCGCGTGAGTGTGGCCGACGCGGTCTCGTCGTATCTCTTCAACAGCCAGTTGCTGAGCCGCGCCGATGGCACGCAGATTCTCGTCGTGCCGCAGGAGTGCCGCGAGAATCCGCACGTGGCGATCTACCTCGACGAGTTGGTCGCGAGCAGCGGGCCGGTGGACGAAGTGCTCGTGTTCGACTTGCGCGAAAGCATGAAGAACGGCGGCGGCCCGGCGTGCCTGCGTCTGCGGGTCGTCCTCAGCGACGCAGAGCGCGCGGCGACGGCGCCCGGCGTGTGGATGAACGACGCGCTCTTCACGCGCCTCGACGGCTGGATCGAGCGGCACTACCGTGACCGGCTCGCGCCGCAGGATCTGACCGATCCAGCGCTGCTCGTCGAGTCGCGCACGGCGCTCGACGAACTCACGCAGATTCTCGGCCTCGGATCGCTCTATGACTTCCAGCGCTGATCACCCGCTCGCCGATTTTCTTGCGTACACGCTAGCCGGTACGCGCCCAGCCACGCCCGACGCTGCGCGCGGCGAATGCGCGGGCGGCGTGCGCTGGCAATGGCTCGACGAGGGCGTGCTGGAGCTGGAGCCGGCACGCGTTGACGATACGACGCGCAGCGTGTTGCTTTCGGCCGGCGTGCACGGCGACGAGACCGCGCCGATCGAACTGCTCTCGCAGCTCGTGGCCGATATCGCGGCGGGCCGCGTGCCGCTAGCCTGCCGCGTGCTCGCGGTGCTCGGCAACGCGGGCGCAATGCGCGCCGGCGAGCGCTATCTCGACGACGATCTCAACCGCCTGTTCGGCGGCGGCCATGCGCGTGTGCCGGCGAGCCGCGAGGCGCCGCGCGCCGTGGCGCTCGAAGCGGCGGCGCAGCGCTTCTTCGCGAAGGCCGCGAGTGCCGCCGACGCGCCATTCGCGCGCTGGCATCTCGACATGCATACGGCGATCCGCGCCTCGGCGTTCGAGCAGTTCGCGCTGCTGCCGCACACGGGCGAGCCGCCGGCGCGCGCGATGCTCGAATGGCTCGCCGACGCGCGCATCGCGGCCGTGTTGATTCACACCGAGAAGGGCGCGACCTTGTCGTCGTTCACGGCGCAAACGTGCGGGGCGCTGGCCTGCACGCTCGAACTCGGCAAGGTGCGCCCGTTCGGCCAGAACGACCTGGCGCGCTTCGCCGGTGCCGACGCCGCCGTGCGCCGCCTCGTGGCGGGCGAAGTGTCTTTGCCAAAAGGTGCGCAGATGCCGCGCATCTTCACGGTGATCGGCCAGATCACGAAGCAGAGCGACGCGCTCAAGCTCAACGTGGCCGCCGACGTGCCCAACTTCACCCCGTTTCAGCGCGGCGAGGTGCTGGCGGAAGACGGTGCATACCGCTACGTGGTGCAGCACGACGAGGAGCGCATCGTGTTTCCGAATCCGGGCGTGAAGCCGGGTTTGCGCGCGGGCCTGCTCGTCGTCGACACCACACGGGAGACGCTCGCCGCGCTCGCCTGAGCGCCTGCCGCAAGCGCGCGCTCTCGCGCGCTTGCGCATCCACGACACCCATTTGCATGTTCGGACGCATCGCGTTGGTATGGCGCGCCATGCGGACACGCCACGCGCCGCGTGCTGCCCGCGCGGCGGGGCGCAGGCGCCATCGCGGTACAATCGCGCCCTCGCGGTTGCTGCGGCGCACCACACGCGGTGCGCTCGATTGAGCCGTGATATTGGCGCAGCGATCCTGTGCCGGCGCCGGGAAGCCGCTTTTTAGCGGCAAATCGAACCACGATGCTGCCTGAACGGGCCTCGCCGGCGCACCCAATCTGACTGGAAAGAGACACTGATGAAGATGAACTGGAACAAGCTGGCAACGCTCGCATTCTGCGCGGCTGCTACGACGGCAGGGGCGGCAGGGGCCGCACAGGCCGCCGATATGAAGGAAATCCGCTTTGGCGTGGAGGCGTCGTACGCGCCGTTCGAATCGAAGTCGCCCGCAGGCGAGCTGCAGGGCTTCGATATCGACGTGGGCAATGCCGTCTGCGCGAAGCTCAAGGCAAAGTGCGTGTGGGTGGAAAACTCGTTCGACGGCCTGATTCCGGCGCTGGAGGCGCGCAAGTTCGCCGCGATCAATTCCGACATGTCGATCACGGACCAGCGCCGCCAGGCCATCGACTTCACCGACCCGATCTACGCGATTCCGAACCAGATGATCGCGAAGAAGGGCAGCACGCTGCAGCCCACGCCCGAGTCGCTCAAGGGCAAACACGTGGGCGTGCTCCAGGGCACGATCCAGGAAACCTACGCGAAGGCGAAGTGGGCGCCCGCGGGCGTGGACGTCGTGCCGTACGCGACGCAGGATCAGGTCTACGCGGACCTCGTTTCGGGCCGCCTCGACGCCTCGTTTCTGGATGCCGAAGCTGCATCCAAGGGCTTCCTGAACAAGCCGCAGGGCGCGGCCTTCGCGTTCGCGGGCCCGCAGGTCGTGGACGCCAAACTGCTCGGCGAAGGTGTGGGTTACGGCGTGCGCAAGAACGACGCGGCGCTCAAGGCCGCGCTGAACGGCGCGCTCAAGGACCTGAAGGCGGACGGCACGATCGACCGCATCGCGGCGAAGTATTTCGACGTGAAGGTCGTGCTCAAGTAATCGCCCGGTAGCGATAGACCGACCGGCTGGACGAAATCCAGCCGGTCTTTTTTTTTGCGCATTTGCTTCGGATGACATATCAAATCATTCATCCGTCGAAGGGGCAGGACCGCGCCGGCATTGGGTATGGCACGGAAAAAGCCGCAAAAAAAGCCGCTGATCGAGAAGAACTTCATTTCCGCGCCTTACTTGCCAGGATAAAATCGCGATAAGAAAGTGCCGCGTCCGGTGCGCAAAGTGTGCGAAGCGCAGACCGTTGTGGCATGCCAAGAAACAAGACCAGGGTGCCGCCATGCGCGCGGCGCCGCGCGGGGGACCCCATGAGCTTCAACGCCGCAGACCGGCCGCAGATGTCAGGAGTCGCGGGCAGCACACAGTCGCCGGAACACGCCGGCCCGCCCATCGAAGTGTATTTTGCGCGCCAGCCGATGCTCGACCGGGACGGCCTCCTATGCGCGTTCGAGACGCTGCCACACCTCGTGGACCGGCGTGAAAGCGCCGAAATCGAGCAAGAGGCCGAAGCGGCCGCCAAAGACCATGCCTCGGGCCTGACGCCCAGGCCTTTCGCCACGAGCACCGCGCTCTTCAAGGCATTCGCCGCGCCAGCGCTGCGCGCCTCGCTCGCGGGCCATCCGGCCTGGCTCGACATGACGCGCGACTTGCTGTTTCACGAGGGCCTGCAGCGTGTGAGCCCCGAGCGCGTCATGCTCGAGTTGCCCGTGAACATCGGCGCAGAGCCGGACTTGATCGCGCGGCTCGTCGATCTGCACCGCCGCCGTTTTCGCTTCGCGCTCGACCATGTGTCGAAGGCCGATGAGTCGCTCGCGAAACTGCTGCCGTACGTGGACGCCATCAAGATCGATATTCGCGAGATCGCGCCCACGGTGCTGCCGAAGTTCGCGAGCGTGATGAAGTCGGCGGGCAAGTTGCTCGTGGCCATGGGCGTCGAGACGAAGGAAGACTACCAGCGTGCGCACGACCTTGGCTTCGACCGTTTCCAGGGCTACTTCTTCGCGAAACCGTATGGCGGCGCGCGCCGCTCCAGCGCGCCACGCCAGGCGCTGTTGAATCTGCTGCATCTGCTTGCGGCCGAGCCCACCGTCGCGCAGCTCGAAGCCGAGCTGAAACTGAACCCCGTGCTCGTGATGCATCTGATGCGGCTTGCGAACTCGGGCGGCATGAACATCGGCCGCAAGGTGACGACGCTGCGCGATGCGATCAACGCGACCGGCACGAACGCCATCGCGCGCTGGACGCAATTGCTGCTCTACGCGGACGGCCGCAAGATCGCCGCCGAAGACGACCCGCTGCTGCAACTCGTGGCGACGCGTGCGCGCTTCATGGAAATCGCCGTGACGCAGCTCGCCCACGCGCACCTCGAAGAGGAAGACGCGGCGTTTCTCGTGGGCGTGTTCTCGTTCGTCGAGGCGGTGTTTGGCGGACCGCTCGAAAGCACGCTCGAAGTGCTCACGCTGGCCAAGCCGATTCGCACGGCGATCGTGAAGCGCGAAGGCGCGCTCGGGCGGCTGCTCGAACTTTCCGAGGCGCTGGAGCGCGCAGACTGGACCCGTGTCGATGCGCTGTGCGCGGAACTCGCGCCGCTCGACGCCGCGACGGTCGCGGCCATCTCGCTGACGGCTGCGGAATGGGCGGGCACGTCCGGCCGCGATGCGCAAGACGAGGGGTTGGAACGGATCGAGGATTGAGAGATGGGGAGGGCGGCGCCGCGCAAGAACGCGGCGCCGCGCCCGGCCGCAACTCAGACGGTCTGCGGAGCGTGCGTGAAGAAGCGCGCGAGTTGCTGCGCGAGATCGTTCAACGCACTCATCTCTTTCTGTGAGATGCGGCGCGGCTCCTGGGTCATGAGCCAGTCGCCGTACATCAGCGCGACGGGTTCGACGCCAGGCGAGGCCACGGGCAGCAGGACGAATGCGCGCGTGTCATCGAAGCTCGAACGATACCAGCCGGGCAGGCGCGCGAGAATCTTCGCGTCGCGCGCATTCTCGATGAAGATGCCCACCTTGTTGGCGATGGCGAGGTGGAACACATCGGGCTGGAACGCGGCGGAAAACGACAGCTTGGGCAGCACGTCGCCGATGTGCGGGCCGAATCCGTGCTGCGCCACGAACATGTTCGCGCCGTGCCGCACGAACACCACGCTGCGCGCGAATCCCAGGCCCGCGAGCACGGTTTCGGTCGCGAGCGTGAGCGCGGTGCTGAGCGCGCTATCGGCCGGCAGCGCGCGCAGGTCCTCGACACCGGCCGCGATGCGCGCCTCGGGATCGAGCGCTTCACGCGCGATGGCGTCGGCGTTGGCGCGCAATTCGACGATCTCGCGCATGACGCCATCTTCGGCTTCCTCGCGCGCGAGCGCGAGGCTCATCTGCACGAGCACGTCCGCGTCGGTCGACAGCGCGCGGCCGTAGTGCTGCGCCAGCTCGGCAATGTGCGTCTCGCGCATTTCGTCCGAGAGGCCCGCCGTGGTCAGCACGCGTGCGACTTCGGTCGAATAGTTGGTGATGGCGCGCAGCCATTGCACGTCGCGCGGCTCCTTGTCGGCCGGGTCGAACTTGCGCATGCCGGCGCGGATCGTGTCGGGCAGGCGCCAGCGCGTGGCGGCCTCGAGGCCGAGTTCTTCGAAGGTCACGCCGAGCACGTCGAGGCACGCTTCGTCATCGCTCGAGCCTTCTTCGAGTTCACGGCGAATCTGGTCCCACTCGGGTTCGAGATAGAACACCACGAGCAGCTTGCCCACCTGGCGCATGAGCGTGCAGACCACGGCTTCTTCGCCCGCGCGCAGGTCGCCGTGCTCGGTGAGCTTGCGCGCGACGCAGCCAGAGAGCATGGTGCGGTTCAGTTCGAGCTTGGCGTCGATGCGGCGCGGCGCGCTGTGGTGAAAGTGATCGACGATCTTCAGGCCGACGACGAGATGGCCGACCGCGTCCATGCCGAGGACCATCAGCGCGCGCGTGACGGTCGTGATGTTGCCGCCGAACGCCATGTACATGGCCGAATTCGCGAGCCGCAGCACCTTTTGCGTGAGCGCGAAATCCGAGAGCACGACCTTCACGAGCGCGCTGAAATCGTAGTCGTCGTTCGTCATCGCCGCGACCGTGGTGCGCAGCGATTGCGACAGCAAGGGGAAGTCCCCGCGTTCATTCATGCGGGCCCACAAGCGGTCTAGCAGGACGGCCTTTACCATCTGAACCATGTCAATTTCGCGAAAGCCCTGCTGTTTGCGATGCCCGCATCATTGCACCTCGTGCACGTGCAACGCACCCGAAACGAAGCGCTGCTGCAATTCTTCTGAAGGCAGCGCCTTGCAGACGAGCCATCCCTGGATATGCTCGCAACCCATGTTTGTCAGCAGCTCGCGCTGCGCCTCCGTTTCCACGCCCTCGGCCACGAGTTCGAGATCGAGCGTAC
The DNA here is from genome assembly GCF_021390645.1 of Paraburkholderia flagellata. GTDB lineage: Bacteria > Pseudomonadota > Gammaproteobacteria > Burkholderiales > Burkholderiaceae > Paraburkholderia > Paraburkholderia flagellata. The sequence goes on along the minus strand of NZ_JAJEJT010000001.1, from coordinate 1,914,833 downwards.
GCGCGAGCCCCACCACCGCGTTCACGATCGCCTGATCGTTGCGCGAAGTGATGAGGTTTTCGACGAAGCTTCGATCGATCTTCAGCTTCGAAAGCGGGAAGCGCTGCAGGTACGCAAGGCTCGAATACCCCGTGCCGAAGTCGTCCACCGCGAAGCGAATGCCAAGCGAGGTCAGTTCTTCGAGCAGCGTTTTCGCATGCTGCGGATCGTGCATGAGCAGGCTTTCGGTAATTTCGAAAACGAGCCGGCGCGGATCGACTCCGGTGAGCTCGATCGCCTCCTCGACACTTTCCCTGAAACGCGGATTGCGGAACTGCTGGGGCGAGACATTGACCGCGACGTACTGCAGCTCGATGCCTTGCTCGTCCCATTGGGTCAGTTGCATACAGGCAGCCTTCAAAACCCAATTGCCGAGATAATTAATCAGGCCGACAGATTCCGCAAGCGGAATAAATGTTGAAGGCGGCACGAGACCGTGCAATGGATGTTGCCAGCGGATCAATGCCTCCACGCCGACCACGCCGCGCGACGCGCTGCTCGTGATGGGCTGGAAGTGTAGCGAGAATTCGCCGTTGCGCACACCGTCGTAGAGGTCCGACTCCAGCTTCAGGCGCATGGCGTCGGTGGGATCGTCGTCGGGTACGTGCAGCGTCAGCGTGTTGCCGCCGATGGCCTTCGCCTGCTGCAGCGCCTGGTCCGCGCGGCGGATGAGCGGCGTGGTGTCGGCGCTGGCATCGGCGTCGTTCGCGGTGGATGCATCCGGCCGCTGGTCCGGATGGAACGCAATGCCGATGCTCGCCGAAAGGTGCACGGGCTGGTTGCGAAACGAGTACGGCTGCAGGATCGAGGTGAGCAGGCGACGGCCGAGCGCTTCGGCGGCGGCGCGCACTTCGTCAGGCGCGGCGTGGCGTTGCGGCGTGATCAGAATGGCGAACTCGTCGCTGCCGATGCGCGCGATCATTTCGCCTTGCAGCGCGAGATGGGTGAGGCGCCGCGCGGTCTCGCGCAGCAGCTCGTCGCCGGCGTCGTAGCCGAGCGCGCGGTTCACGCGCTGATAGTCGTCGAGGTCGAGCAGCAGGAGCGCCACCGGCACGCCGAAATGGTCCGCGTCGGCCTGGGCGCGCTGCAACGCGGGCGCGAGCGCGGCCTGGTTGGGCAGGCCGGTGAGCGGATCGTGATGGAGCGCGTGGGTGAGCGCGGCCTCGGTGCCTTGCCAGCCGGAGACGTCGAAGCCCGCCACGGCGAAGCCCGTCGTCTCGCCATACTGGGCGCGCTGGACGCGCAGCTCCACGGGAAGCGGGTAGGTGAGCGCCTTGACGAGGTCGATCGTGTCTTTTTCCACGGCGCCGCTGTGCGCGGCGCGCGCGATGAGCGCCTCGAGGCGGGCGTGATGCTCGGGCGTGACGATGTCGGCGAGCGTCGCGCCGAGCAGGAACTCGCGGTGATAACCCGCGAAGCGCAGGCTCGCGTCGGAGACGTAGAGAAAGTGCAGCCTGGCGTCCACGTGCACGAGGAAGTCCACTGCGGCTGCCGTGTTCTCGAACGAGAGCGAAATGGCGTCTGCGTAGTTGGGTGCGGCTGCGGGAAGCGAAGGAGGCACGAGCGGCGCGGCGCCTTCGACGTCTGCTGCGTGCGCTTCATGCGCCGCGTGCGCGTCGTGAGGCATGGGCGGGTCGCCGGCAATGCCCTTGAGGCCGGCAAGCGCGTAGAGCCGGTCAACGACCGTGCGCAACCAGCCCTGGTGGGGCGCGGAGATCCTGTTCGCTTCCATGTCTGTCGCTGGCAACCCTTTGTTTGTCTGTGGCGTCTTTGCCGGATTCCGTGTCCGGCTGAAGCCCCCCATCAGAGCAAGTTATCGACCTCGGACGGGAAATCTTTAGCGGCGGCGACGGAAAAAACACCTGACGCATAAACGTGACGGCGAAGCGGTGCGGCGGCGTTCAGATTCGGTTAAAGTGGCGCCGGTCGAGACGCCGTTCGCCATGCGCGATGGGTCGGCGCGCGTAAAGCGCCCGTCTTGCCGGCCGCAGGGGCGGCCCGGCGCGTCGGCGGCCATTACCGGCCAATACATCCGTACGAGTCATCCGCCATGTCCGATTCATCGTCAGCGTTTGCCGCGCCGGCAAGCGAGGCTGCGCGAGACGATGCGGGCAGGGGTACCCCTGGTTCCGCGCCGTCTATGCCGTCAGCCTCACAACCCGGCCTTACGCTCGGGCCATCAACCGGTTCGCCGCCCGGCGCCACGACCGTGCCGCAGTCGTCTGAGCCACCGACTGGTCCGGCACCTCGCCAGCAGGCGCAGGCGGCCCCTGGCGCGGGTTCGGGCGCCGTACAGCCGTTCGTCTATCTCGGGCGGCAGCCCATCCTCGATCGCAACGGCGCACTCAATGCCTATGAGCTGCTGTTTCGCGGCGGCGCGCAGAACCGCGCGGATGTCGACGACGACGCGCTCGCCACGGCCCAGGTGATGACGCGTACGATCGGCCAGCTCGGCGTGCCCGCGGTGCTCGGCCGTCATTATGGCTATGTGAACATCAGCCGCGAACTGCTGTTCGACGACATCGTGCATCTGCTGCCGCCTGGCCGCTTCGTGCTGGAGGTGCTCGAGCACGTGCGTTTCGACGCCGCGGTTCTGGAGCGTCTCGCGCAGTTGCGCCGGGCCGGCTACCGCATTGCTTTCGACGACGTGAGCGAGATCACGGAGAACCTGCTGCGCGCCTTGCCTTACGCGGACATCATCAAGGTCGACCTGATGCAGATCGAGCGCGCGGCGCTGCCCGAGCTGGTCGCGAGCCTCGCCGCGCACGGCAAGACGCTGATTGCCGAGAAGGTCGAAACGGGCGAGGACTTCGAACTGGCCTCGTCGCTCGGCTTCGAGCTGTTCCAGGGCTACTTCTTTGCGCGTCCGCAGGTGCTGCGCGCGCCGCGCGTGCGCGCTTCGCGCCTTGCGCTCGTGCGCCTGCTCGCGCTCGTGGCGAACGACGTCGGCACGGCCGAACTCGAGCGCGAGCTGCGCAGCCATCCGGGGGTAGTGGTGCAACTATTGCGTCTCGTCAATTCGAGCGCGTACTCGCCAGGGCGGCCGATTTCGTCGTTGCGCGAAGCGGTGCTCGCGGCGGGCACGCGCCAGATTGCGCGCTGGGCGCAACTGCTGCTCTACGCAAGCGGACGCGACCTGCCCTGGGGCTCGGACCCGCTGGTGCAACTCGCAGGCACGCGCTCGCACTTCATGGAGCTTGCCGCGCGCAGCCTGAGCCCGCAGGACCCCGATTTCGCCGATGCTGCCTTCATGACCGGCATCTTCTCGCTCGTGCACGTGCTGGTGGGCTCGACGCCCGAGCACACGCTCGATCGCCTCGGCCTTGCGCGCGAGATCGTCGATGCCGTGGACGGTCATCGCGGCGAACTCGGTACGCTGCTGCGGATCGCGACCGCAGCCGAGCGCGGCGATCACGACGGTGCGCAGCGCCTCGCTCGCGAGGCGGGCGGCATGTTCACCGCGCTTACGCCGCCACTGCTCGGCGAATTGAACCTGTGGGCCGGCGCGTGGTTCACGGCGTATGCCGAGGGTTGAAATCAGTTTGCAAGGTTTGCGCCGGGGCGCGCTGCGTGCGCCGGAATTGTGTGTTTGAATAGCGGCATCGCCGGGTGCGCGCCGTCATGCGTCTCATTTGCGTGACGGGTAAAAGGCGCCGGCAATACGTGCGCCGGCGTGGCGATTCAACTCGAGGGCATTCGACATGAAACCGAGGTTCTTTGCGGCGGGAGCCGCGGCGCTCGTCTGCGCCGGGCTTGCGCTCTTTACGCTGTCTGCACAGGCAACACTCAAGCCGGGCGACCCTGCGCCCGACTTCACGACCCAGGCGTCGCTGGGTGGCAAGACCTACACCTATTCGCTCGCTTCGGAGCTGAAGAAGGGGCCCGTGGTGGTGTACTTCTATCCGGCCGCGTTCACGAAAGGCTGCACGATCGAAGCGCACGAATTTGCCGAAGCGGTCGATCAGTACAAGCAATACGGCGCGACCGTGATCGGCGTTTCGCATGACAACATCGACACGCTCACGAAGTTCTCGGTGAGCGAGTGCCGCAGCAAGTTCCCGGTGGCCGCCGACGAAGACTCGAAGATCATCAAGTCGTACGACGCGTCCATGCCGATGCACGAGTCGATGGCCAATCGCGTTTCGTATGTGATCGCGCCGGACGGCAAGATCATCTACGAATACACGAGCCTCTCGCCGGACCAGCATGTCGCGAACACGTTGCGCGCTGTGAAGGAATGGGCCGCGCAGCATCCGCAGCAGTAGTCGTCGCGAACCACAGCAAAAGGCGGGGCCTGCCGCGCGCGCGGGCCTTGAGCGATCCGTTCTGCTCGTCTCTCCGCGTTTCGTTCTGGCATGTCGGCAGTGGCGCGCCGACACCTCGCCCGGGCATCTCTGCCCATCGTCTGGAATACCCGCATGCCGATCGTCGTTGTACTGATTGCTCTCGCCGCGCTCGTCTACGGCGCGTACTGGTCCTTCAACGCCATTGCGGCGCACTTCGGTACGGGCATTGCCGTGGGCGCAGCCGTGATTGCCGCGGCGCTGTTCGTCGCGCTCATCGCCTGGTGGTGGCGCCGCATGCGCGACATCGCGCCCAATGTGCATGGCGAAGGCGACTGGACGCACCGCGTGGGCGGCGCATGGGGCGAGGCCCGTCTCGCGGCGGGTAAGCGCTTTTGCGAGCTGACGCAGGACGGGGCGCATGGCGCGTATATCTTCCACGACCTGCAAAGCGCGCAAGCGGCGCGTGGCGCCGATGGGTGGCACGTAGCGCTGAGCGTGGCCGACCCTAAGCGGCCGCTCTGGGAACTGCCGATGCCAGGTGAGCGCGAAGCGAAGCGCTGGGCGCGCATTTTTACGCTCGCGATTGCGCAGAAGCTGTGAGCGTGGCCATCGCCTCATTCGGGCGTTGAGCACCCGGTCGCCGGCGCACTGGCGACGCAAGTGCTGTCTGACGCTGAAATAGATCAAAGGCCGCTTAAAGAGACGCGCAGATACTCGGCGTTTGCGTCGTTGGATGCTTCGTGATCGCCGCTTGGTGGCGTCCCGTCCGGGCGCACCAAGGAGCGAGTCCCGATGGCGAACGTCCCCCATTCCCCGCGTCCGCCACGTCTGTTCGAGCGCGTGCGTATCGTCACGGTCCAGCCCGCAGGCTACGCGCACAGCGCCGCATTCCGGGAATACGCCTGCGGGTTACGGGTGGCTTTTGCGGCGCTCGGCGCGCAGGTCGACACTGCCGACAACGAGTTCCTCGCGGGCGATGGCGTTAACGTCGTGTTCGGCGCGCATCTGCTCGCGCCCGGCGCGGTGCTGCCGTCCAATACCGTCATCGTCAACCTCGAGCAGATGCGCGCCGGTTGGCCCGCCAGGATCCCCCACTATCTCGAGATGCTGCGGCAGCATCCCGTGCTCGACTATTCGCCCTCGAACGTCGAGCGCATTCGCGAACTCACGGGCAACGCGCATGTGCATGTGCTCACGCCCGGCTACGTGCCGCAACTCACCTGCATTCCGGCAGTGGCGGAGCAGGACGTCGACGTGTTGTTCTATGGCTTTCTCAACGGACGCAGGCTCAAGATTCTCGAGGCGCTGCGCGCGGCGGGGCTCGGCGTGCAGCACCTGGAGGGGGTCTACGGCGACGAGCGCGATCGATGGATTGCGCGCAGCAAAATTGTCCTCAACGTCCACTATTACGACGACAAGATTCACGAAGTCATCCGTACGTCCTGGCTGCTCGCCAATCGCAAGGCCGTGGTGAGCGAGTGCGAGCCGGACACCGAAATCGCCGCCGATCTGCGAGAGGCCGTCGTCGCCGTTCCTTACGATGACCTCGTGCAGACCTGCGTCGCACTGGTGAGAGACGACGCGCGCCGGCACGAAGCCGGGCAACACGGCTTCGAAATCTTCGCTCGCCGCGATCAGGCCGCGATTCTCGCGGCGCTGCTGCCGAAGCTCTCGCCGCCGGTGCCGCGCCGCATCAACCTTGGCAGCGGCAAGTCTTACGACCCGGAGCGCCTGAATATCGACATCGATCCGAAGTGGCAGCCCGACATCCTTGGCGATCTTGCGCATCCGGTCGGCTTGAAACAGATCTTTTTCAGCCCCAGATATGGCCTGATCCGGCTCGAAGCGGGGCAGTTCGACGAGATCGAGGCGACAGACGTGCTCGAACACGTGCCGGCGCTCACGCGTTTCATGACGCACTGTCTCGAACTGCTGCGTGAGGGTGGCGCGATGCACGTGTTCGTTCCCTACGACCTGTCGTATGGTGCGTGGCAGGATCCCACGCACGTGCGCGCGTTCAACGAGCGCAGTTGGTGGTACTACACTCAGTGGCACTGGTATCTCGGCTGGATAGACGCGCGCTTCGACCTGAGCACGCTCATCATGAAGTTGAGCCCGTTCGGCTGTGAACTCCGTACGCGCGGCGTGGCCGACGAGGAGATTTTCCGCACGCCGCGCGCCGTAGACGCCATGCAGGCTGTACTCGTCAAGCGCATGCTCACGGAGTCCGAGCGCGAAGCGGCGTTGGCAATGCATCGTGGCGCCCATCGCGACGCGGCGGTGAACGTTGTAAAGCCCGCGCTGTCCGAACAACTTCCCGGTAGTCTTGAGCAGCAACGATAGATGAATATGTCCCGAAAACCCTGGATCGCGGCGGCCTTGATCGCTGTCTGCGTCACGCTGCTCGCGGCGTGCGACCAGCAAAAGGTCGCAGACGCCGTCAACGCGATCAAACCCGATTCGATGGCGTTCGGCGGCCTGCGTATTGGTGTTTCGACAGTCGAAGACGTACGCCAGCAGGCAGGCAAGCCCGAAATGGTCTGGGAAGACGACGACGGCGCGCAGCGCCTGGAATACCCGCGCGGGCCGAACGGCCTTACCACGTGGATGCTCGACTTCGATGCGAACGGCAAACTCGTGGCGATGACCCAGGCGCTCACGGCGCAGAATATCGCTCAGGTCGTGCCGGGCATGACGCAGGACGAAGTGCGGCGCCTGCTCGGCAAGCCGGCCACAGTAGCAAAATATGCGCTGAGCCACGAGGAAGTGTGGAGCTGGCACTGGGCCGAAGGCGGCGTGGCGGGCGACGGTATGTTCAACGCCCATTTTGCGCCGGATGGGCTCGTGATCAGAACGTCACGCTCAGATGCACCGGGCCACGAGCAGCATTGAGGCGGCAAGAGG